>JAKUPP010000050.1 GCA_022450705.1 Alphaproteobacteria bacterium
CTACTCAATTATTCAATCAATAAAGTCATAACTTAGTATATTTAATTTTCTTAATAATTAACCATCCACCACCAAGAAATACTAAAATAGGTAGTAACCAAAGAAAAAAGGTGTTTTTATTAAATTTTGGCTCATAAACTATCCATTCGCCATATTTGCTTATAAGAAAATCATAAATTTCATCATCATTTTTGCCTTCATCAATTTTTTTTTTTATTAAAGTCTTCATACTCAAAGCAAAATCTGATTGAGAGTCATAAACTGATTGTCCTTGACAAATTAAGCATCTTAGATTCTTAGAAATTTTATCAACTTGTTGAGAGGAGCTAGCTAAAGAATGATTTTGAAAAAATAAAAAAAAAATTAGTAATATGCAAAAAGTTTTTAATATTTTCATTTTATTAATTTTGTTAGTTGATTGAAAGTGCTGTCATCTAAAGGTCCAATAAATTTTTTAATAATTAATTTTGAATTATTATCAATTAAAAAAGTTTCAGGAACTCCAAATGCTCCTAGTTCGATTGAATTAATCCCTTTTGGATCAGTTATTATGTTTGTATAAGGATTTCCTAATTCTTTAAGAAATTTTTTTGCGTTAATTTCACTATCTTTATAATTAATACCTACAATATTTAATTTATATAGAGATTTTAAATTTAATAAATAAGCATGCTCATCTCTGCAAGGTAGACACCATGACGCCCATATATTAATAAGAGACATCCCATCATTTTTTATTAAATCATCTAAAAAAATTTCCTCATCAGAGAAAAGATCTTTTGCTTTAAAATTAAAATCAATTTTAGTTGTACTTAATTCTGGGGAGTAAGTGTTAGATTTATCTAGACCCTTTAAAAGAACAAAAAAAGAGAAAAGAACTATCAAAACAATGCTTGTTAATTTAATATTTTTAGACATTTTTTTTCTTTAAACTTATTAGCCCACCAAATGAAATTAATATTACTGATATCCAAATCCAGATCATGAATGGTTTTATTTGATACCTTACATTATAAAAACCATCATTTTTTAATACATTAAAAACTAAAAAATTATCTGAAAAAATTGTAGAAGAAATATCTGCTTCACTAGTTATTGTTTGTGGTTGATCATAAATTCTTAATTCAGGTTTTAAACTAAGGGAGTTGTTTTCGTCTTTAATGTTAAATTCTCCAATTAATGATTGATAATTTTGCTCTTTAATAACTTTAATACTTTCAAATTTAATTGTTTTGTTTAAAAATTTTCTTTCATCACCAACTTTCATATTTGAAGAAAATTCTTTAGAAAGAACACCGTTTAGTAAAATGCTAAGAATTAACAAACTGAAACCAAAGTGAGAAATTTTTTGAGAAATGTTAACTTTTTTTCCAAAAAAATCTTTAATCGTTATAAAAAATAGAAATATACTTAAAATGAAAAGTGGCAAAGATAAAAGGTAAGATACTCCATATTTTTTTACAAAAAAATAAGAAACTATTATTGATATTATAAAGATCGAAACTTGTGTAAAATTAATTTTTCCTATTTTGTCATTTATCCATTTAATATTGGGGCCTATTGCCATAAAAAATAAAAAAGGAATTAAAAATGGAATGAGAAGTTTATGGTAAAAAGGTGGTCCTATAGAAATCTTTTCGTTATTGATGACCTCTAAAAAAATTGGATAAACGGTTCCTATTAAAACTACCGACAAGAAAAACATCATAAATAAATTATTTAATAAAACAGCAGTTTCTTTACTTATTAAATAAGGTTTAGTTAAATTTTCTTTAATGGTTTTCTGATAAAAAAAATAAATTAAGATAGATAAAAATATTAATATAAATAAAAAACATAAAATAAAAACACCTCTTGATGGATCATTTGCAAAAGTATGAATTGAATTTAAAATTCCAGACCTGACTAGAAAAGTTCCACTCATACTTAATGAAAAAGTTGTAATAGATAAAATTACTGCCCAAGAATGAAATATATCTCTCTTTTCCAAAGTAAAAATTGTATGCAATAAAGCAGTTAAACAAAGCCAAGGCATTAGAGAAACATTTTCAACAGGATCCCAAAACCAAAATCCACCCCAACCTAACTCATAATAAGCCCATATAGATCCCAATAAAATACCAATTGATAAAAATACCCAAGAAACTAATACCCATTTCTTAATGTGTGATGCCCAAGATTTATTAATAGAACCAGAAATTATAGCAGCTAAAGCTGATGAGAATATTATTGAGGTTCCAACATAACCTAAATACAAAATTGGTGGATGAATAGCTAATGCTGGGTCTTGCAATATAGGATTTAGTCCTGTTCCTTCATTAGGAATTGGGAATAAATTTGAAAATGGATTTGAAGTAAAAAGTATAAATAATAGAAAACCAAAAATTATAATTTGCTGAAAAAACAATGTTAAAGTTCTATACCTTTGCGAAAGATTTTTTGATTCAACAGTGAAAATAAATAAAAAAATTGTTAAAACTAACAACCATAGTAGAAGACTACCTTCATGATTTCCCCAAGTACCCGAAATTTTATAAAATAATGGTTTTGTAGTATGCGAATTGTTATATACCGTCTCGTTGCTAAAATCAGAGGTTACAAAAGCATAAATTAAAGTTAGAAAACTTATTATCACCATTATTGATTGAACGGATATTAAAGAGAAAATATTACCACTCAAAGTTATAGACGATTTTCTTAAAGATAATGAAGTTTTAGAAATAACAAATATTGAAATTAATAAAGCAATATAGAGAGAATAATTACCTAATTGGTTAATCATTTTATTTATCTTTTAAAGACTCCGCTACTTCGGGTGGCATATAATTTTCATCATGTTTTGCCAATATTTTTTCTGCAATTAAAAAACTTTGATCTTTTAAAAAACCTTCAGCAACAACACCTTTTCCTTCTTCAAATAAATTAGGTACAGGACCAGAATAATTAACATTAATTTCGTTTTTAAAATCAGTTATTATAAAGTTAACATTTTCTGAGTCTATAATTATAGAGTTATTTTTAACCATACCACCAACTCTAATTTTTTTATTTTCAATTTCCACTAAGTTTCTGATCTCTGTGGGAGACAAAAAATAAACAACGTTTTCTTCTAAAGATTTTAGTATTAAATATATTGAAAGAGCTACTGAAACTAACAATAAAGAAATGAATAAAATTCTTAATTTAACTTTTTTACCATACATGTTTGGAAGAAGTTAAACTTTTGAGCTTATTTTGTTTGCTAAAATTTCTCTATGCGTCGACTGTATTTGCGCTACTTTAACTTTTTCTTTATCTAATAAACCAAACTTAGTTACAAATTTATTCTGTTCTTTTACCAAATTGGTTTTAATTAATATATATAAAGTGGCAAAACTAATTAATGTAAATGAAAAAGCAGACCAAACGTAAAAGCCATAACCTTTCATAAAAATTATTTCGTTTATCATAATCTATCTAATCCTTTATTCTTAATTTTTATCAATTCTGTATTATATTTCATTAAAAAAATTAACAATGAGAACAGTGAAAATGCCGCGGTCATTAGCAGTAAAGGAACTAACATTGATGAATGTATAGTACTTTCTGACAATATATTTACTGAAGAATCTTGATGTAGGGTTGACCACCAATCAACTGAAAACTTAATTATTGGAACATTAATTACACCTAAAATTGCAATCACAGATGTAATCTTAATAACTTTTTCATTTTTATCAAAAATTCTCCAGGCCAAAATATACATGGCATAAAATAATAATAATATTAACATTGATGTTATTCTTGCATCCCAGGCCCACCAAGTTCCCCATGTTGGTTTTCCCCAAATAGAACCAGTTACCAAAGCTATAATATTAAATACAAAACCAGATGGAGCTAAACTTTTGGCAATAATAGAAAAATTTTTATTTTTAAAAATAAAACTTACAATAGAAAGAAGAGCTATCAATGAGAAAATACCTAGAGATATCCATGCTGAGGGTACATGCACATACATTATTCTTACTGAATGACTTTGAATGTAATCTTCGGGCGATAAAAAAAGAGCTTCAACTAAACCAATGGTTAAAACTGTTATAAATAAAAATAAGATATATTTTGATGTTTTTGAATTTATTAAAAAAATTTTATTTGGTTCAAAAATTTTAAACATGGAAACAATATATATATCAATTTAAGGATTACTAATTTTTTTTAAGAATTTAATTGATCAAGGGTTATGAGGGAGATTACTTAGGGAAACGTATGCACCCTTGATCAAATATAACTGAATAAATAACAGCAACTTATGTCTAAGTTTTGAACTAATTGTGTTATAAAAATGACTAGTTTAATTTGAGGGTTTAAAGTAACTCGAACCCTTTTTTCCTGAAAAAATTTCGTATATTAAAGGATGTTTAATGGGCTCTTCAGAATTATCATTTAGCAAATTTTGCTCAGAAACATATGCTTCATAAGTAATTTCATTATTTTCTGCAAGCAAATGATAAAAAGGCTGATCTTTTCTTGGTCTAACATTCTTTGGAATAGATTGATACCATTCTTCGGAATTATTAAATTCAAAATCTACATCATAAATTACACCTCTAAAATCAAAGTGTTTGTGTCTCACTACATCGCCAATTGAAAATTTTGCTTTTTTAAGATTCATTAAATTAAACTATGTATTTTTAAAAAAAAAATCAATAAAAAAAAATATGATTGTTTTGTTAATCTGCTAATATGTAGCAGTGAATAAATCAGTTTTGAAATTTGTTACAGATATTGGTCCATTAGTAATATTTTTTTACTTTTATTATAATAGTGACAAAAATTTAAAAGTTGCAATACCTCCACTAATAGTTGCAACCATTATTGCTGTATTAATTGTTTGGATTATAGAAAAAAAAATCCCAATGATCCCTTTATTAAGTGGGATACTAATTACATTATTT
>JAKUPP010000051.1 GCA_022450705.1 Alphaproteobacteria bacterium
TTATCTTCTTTGTCCAAACAAATGGAGAAGCATAATAAATAGATTTATGAAATCTAAATAGAGTTTTAATGCCCCCATAATTGCCTTTTTTCCACTTATTTCTGGATGATCAGACGCATAATACATTTCTTTGATTCTTTGTGTATCATAAGCAGTTAATCCTACAAAAATTAAAACTCCAACGCATGAGATAATAAAAGAAAGCATGCCACTTTGTAAGAAAATATTAACAATCATTGCAATAATAATTCCAATTAATCCCATAAATAAAAAAGAACCCCATCCTGTGAGATCTTTTTTTGTTGTATAACCATAAAGACTCATACCGGCAAAAGTTCCAGCAGTAATAAAAAATACTCGTGCGATACTTGCTCCAGTGAACGCAATAAATATGTATGCCATAGAAAGACCCATGACACCTGAGAATATCCAAAATACAGTTTGAGCTTTAGCAAAACTTATTTTATGTAATCTTGCACTTAAGTAAAAAACAAAACCAAGAGGAGCTAATGCTACTATCCAGTAAAAGGGTGTTCCATATATAGCATTAAATAAACTTGGAGTAATAGCAACAAAGTATGCTGTCAAACCAGTTAAACCAAGACCTGTAGCCATATAATTATAAACTCGAAGCATATAACTTCTTAAACCTTGGTCAACTTGAGCTTCAGATTTGGTTGCAGTTGAAAAGTTTCTATCAATCATAATTTTTCCTTAAAAAACATTTGAAAGTAAAATTTATTTAACAATAATACTGTAACATTAATAATGTAAAGTTAATTACAATTAAATCAAAAATTTATGACTATGCAATTTAAAAAATTAGGAAACACAGACATCGATGTAAGTTTAATTTGTTTGGGCACAATGACTTGGGGTGAACAAAATACCAAAGAAGACGCTTTTGAACAGATGAATTATGCTGTTGAAAATGGCATTAACTTTTTTGATACTGCAGAATTATATGCTGTTCCGCCCAAAGAAGAAACATATGGAAGAACGGAATCATATATAGGAGAGTGGTTTGAGCAAAAAAAAAATAGAGATAAAATTATATTAGCTTCTAAAGTAACCGGCAGAAGTGGGATGAAATGGATGAGAGGGGAAGAAACTAGGTTAGATAAAAAAAATATTACCAAAGCATTAGAAGATAGTTTAAAAAGATTAAAAACTGATTATTTAGATCTCTACCAATTACACTGGCCTGATAGAAAAACAAATTTTTTTGGCCAACTGGGTTATGAACACGATGAAAACGATGATTCTATTCCTTTAGAAAATACTTTAGAAGTTTTGAATGACTTGGTTAAAAAAGGAATGGTTAGATATATTGGAATTTCTAATGATACACCATGGGGAGCTATGCAATTAATTAAAATTGCTGAGCAAAAAAAATTAGCAAGAATTGCTAGTATTCAAAATCCTTACAATCTTTTAAATCGAACTTACGAGGTAGGGTTAGCTGAAGTTTCTATTAAAGAGAACTGCGGCCTTCTTGCTTATTCACCACTTGGCTTTGGTGTTTTAAGTGGTAAATATTTGAACAATCAGTGGCCAGAAAAAGCCAGATTAACTTTATTTAAAGAATTTACTAGATATTTAAATCCAACAGCAATTAAATGTACCGAAGAATATGTAAATATTGCTAAAGAAAATAATTTAAGTCCTGCGCAAATGTCGTTAGCATATATTAATGCCAAGCCATTTGTTACTAGTAATATTATAGGTGCCACTACATTAGATCAACTAAAGGAAAATATTAATAGTATTGATATAAAATTAGATGAAAAAGTCATTGAAAAAATTGAAGAAATTCATAAAAAAAATCCAAATCCATGCCCATAATTTTTTTTTTTAGACTATAATCATTATTTATGAAATTTTTAAAATTTTTTTTTGTTTTATTCTTATCTTTTTCAGCAAACGCTAAAACTTTAGAACTACCAGAAGTAACCGCTGAGTATGTTTGTAATACAAAATTTATTATAGGAGCCAATGTTTTAGAAACGAGAACTTTTCGAACTAAAAATAAAAAAAGAATAGATACTGTTATTAAAAACGTTCCTCAATCCGTAATTATTGATTATGAAAAACAAACTGCATCTTGGGTATGGCCAAAAACTAGTTCTTATTTATCAGTTCCTCTTATAAAAGAAAATCAAGAAAATTTAAAAAAAGCTAAGAATATTGTAAAACTTAATAAAATAAAATCAGATTATATACATGGTTTTGAAGTGGATTTGTATGAACTAGAAGTTAAATTACCTGATGGTACAAAGGAAGAAAGTACAAGATGGATTACAAAGCATGGTCTAACACTTAAAGAAGTTGGATTTATTGATGGTAGCGATGGAAAACTTTATTTTTATTCTGAGTTTACTAATGTTAAAGTATTTAAACAAGACGAGAGGCTTTTCGAAATACCAAATGGTTACAAGGTTGCGCCAGTTGAAGATTTAGACGATGTAAATGAATTACTCAAGACAATGGTAAAAAGGAGCTAATAAGATAATGTTTAAAAAAATATTTTTTTGTCTAATTTTTATATTTCCTTTATTTTTATTCAAAAATATTTATAGCGCTACACCTGAAATAGTAATGGAATGCCCAGGTTTAAAAAATTTTAAGAAATGGTGTGCTGGAGAATACAAAGGAAGCGAATCTAAATCATGTATAATGATTTCAACACCAATAACTGAAAAAGGAGAACCCCCATATAAAAGTAGAGGTCAAGTTGTAGCAACAGTCTACCACATGCCGTCCGAAGATAGTATGGGAGTTATTTATATAACTACTGGATATACTTATAAAAAAGGTTCTATTGTGACAGTTAAAATTGATAAAAATAAAGATTATGAATTTAATATTTTAGAAGGAGATTCAGCTTTTAGTGATGATGAGGGAATAGATAAACAATTAATAGTTGAAATGAAAAAAGGTAATAATATGAAAGTTGTCGGTTTTTCAGCAAGAGGAACAAAAACAACTGATATTTATTCTTTAGTTGGATTTAGCTCAGCCTATACATATATATCAAATCTATGTAATTTGAAAAATTAATAATTTTTCTGTTATTTTTTTTTAATTAATTTAATGATAAAAAAAATTGTATTAGCTTACTCAGGTGGTCTTGATACTTCTGTAATATTAAAATGGTTACAAAATACATATAAAGCAGAAATTATTACTTATACATCTAATCTTGGTCAAGAGATTGATACTAGGGAAATAATTCAAAATGCAAAATCATTAGGTGTAAAAAAAATTTTAATCGAGGATTTACAAAATATATTTGTTAAAGATTATGTTTATCCAATGATTAGAGGAAATGCTTTGTATGAAGGAACTTATTTATTAGGTACAGCTATTGCAAGACCTTTAATTGCAAAGAGACAAATTGAAATTGCAAAAAAATACAAGGCAGATGCTGTAGCACATGGAGCAACTGGTAAGGGAAATGATCAAATCAGATTTGAACTTGGTTATTATTATTTTAATAGAAAAATTAAAGTTATATCGCCATGGAGAGAGTGGGATTTTAAATCAAGAAGTGATTTGATTAAATATGCAAAAAATAACAATATCTCAGTTCCAAAAGATAAAAAAGGAGAAGCACCTTTTTCGGTTGATGATAATTTGTTTCATACTTCAACAGAAGGAAAAATTTTAGAAGATTTAAGCAAACCAGCTCCAGAATATATCTATCAAAGAACTTTTTCTCCCGAAAAAGCTACTAATAGAGCAGAGAATTGTTCTTTAACTTTTTCTAAAGGAAATTTAATTGCTGTTAATAATAAAAAAAATGAACCAAAAAATTTATTAAAAAAACTAAATGATTTAGGTAAAAAACACGGAATTGGTAGAGTAGATTTAGTAGAAAATAGATTTATTGGTATTAAATCAAGAGGTGTTTATGAAACACCAGGAGGTACAATATTATTATTTGCTCATAGAGCAATAGAATCTATTACCTTAAAAAAAGATGAACAGCATACAAAAGATGAAATAATGCCAAAATACGCAGAGCTTATTTATAACGGTTATTGGTTTTCTAAAGAAAGAAAAAAATTACAAAGTTTGATTGATAAAACACAAAAGAACGTTGATGGTACAGTTAAACTAAAATTATATAAAGGTAATGTCATAATTCTTGAGAGGCATTCAAAAAAAAGTCTTTATTCAAAAGACATTGCTTCATTTGAAGAAACAAAGAATTTTGATCCAAAATTTGCTGAAAAGTTTATAAAAAAAAAAAGATATTAATTTTAAATAAACTTAGGAACTTCTAACCCATTTTTTCTGCATGTAGCAATTAAGGTATTGTGGAGAAGACAGGCTATTGTCATCGGTCCTACTCCTCCAGGAACAGGAGTTATTGCACCTGCAACTTTTTCAGCTTCGTGGAATTCTACATCTCCAACAAGTTTATTTTTTCCATCTTTTTCTATTCTATTTATACCTACATCGACTATTGTAGCTCCAGGTTTTATCCAACTACCTTTTACCATTTCCGGAACTCCAACTGCTGCTACTACAATGTCGCTTTTTTTCACTTCCCTTTCTAAATTCTTTGTTCTTGAATGAGCAATTGTTACAGTACAATTTTCCCCTATTAATAAACTTGCCATAGGTTTTCCTACTATATTTGATCTACCAACTATAATTGCTTTTTTCCCAGTTAAATCCTTTAATTCATTTAACAGAAGCATTTTGCAACCTAAAGGAGTACAAGGAACTAAAGAATCAATATTAGACCATAATCTACCAGTATTTATAGCATGAAATCCATCTACATCTTTA
>JAKUPP010000052.1 GCA_022450705.1 Alphaproteobacteria bacterium
CCGCATTCACTGCACACACCAAGAGATTTATCATAATCTTTGTAATAAATCATTGTTCCACATTGACATTTAATCCATAAATTTTTAGGTATATCCCTTTTTTTTACTAAAGATTCTAATTTAGGTTTTATATAATTTGTTAGCCAGTTCATAATATTTATAAGCTAGAAGATAAATTTCTAATATAACTTAACACATAATTTGTTAATTTTATTTTATTATATTTTTTTTTGAGCGCTTCTTCTATTTTTTTTATAATTGAAGATCCTACAACTACAGCATCTGCATTTCTAGATAATTTTTTAACATCCTTTTTATTTTTTATTCCAAATCCCACAGCAATTGGTAATTTAGTAAGTTTTTTTAAATTTTTTATTTCTCCTTCAAGATTCATATTAGATTTGTAATTTGCACCTGTAATCCCTGTTATAGAAACATAATATATAAAACCAGAAGAATTTTTTATAATTTTTTTAAATCTATTTTTATCAGTTGTCGGGGTTGCCAATTTTATAAAATGTATTTTATTTTTCATGATTGGCAAACATAATTCATTATCTTCTTCAGGTGGTAAATCGACTACAATTACCCCATTTACTTTATTTTTATTTATTTGATTTATAAAATTTTTTATACCAAATTTATGAATTGGATTATAATATCCCATTAAGACTAAGGGAGTGATTTTATTTTTTTTTCTAAATTTTTTTATTAGACCAAAAGTTTTTTTTAAATTCATTTTATTTTTTATTGCTCTATCATTAGCTTTTTGTATCACAGGTCCGTCAGCCATTGGATCTGAAAAAGGCATGCCTAATTCAATAATATCAACTCCAGATTCGGGAAGTTTCTCTAATATTTTATAAGATGTATTAAAGTCCGGATCACCAGCAGTTATAAATGATATGAATCCGCATTTTTTCTTTTTTTTTAACTCATCAAATTTTTTTTTTAACAAATCTTCTTGTGACATTAAATTTAGATATTAATTTTTAATTTTTTTGCAACAGTAAATATATCTTTGTCTCCTCTTCCACACATATTCATTATGATTATTTTGTTTTTAGGTATTTTTCGAGCTTTTTTAATTAAATAAGCAAGAGCATGTGAGGGCTCTAGTGCAGGAATTATTCCTTCAATTTTTGTACATAACTGAAATGCTTCAAGAGCTTCTTTATCTGTAACACTAACGTACTTAACTCTTTTAGTATCTTTTAACCACGCATGTTCAGGACCTATACCAGGATAATCAAGCCCTGCTGATATTGAGTGTGGTTCAATAATTTGTCCATCCTTGTCTTGTAAAATGTAAGTTTTACTTCCATGTAAAACACCTAATTGCCCTTTCGCAATTGATGCAGCGTGTTTCTTATTTAGACCTTCTCCAGCAGCTTCTACAGCAATCATTTTAACATTCCTGTCATTTAAAAAGGGATAAAAAAGCCCCATAGCATTAGAACCTCCACCAACACATGCTATTAAAAAATCTGGCAATTTGCCTTCAGCCTTTTTTATTTGATCCTTTGCTTCATCCCCAATAACTGATTGAAAATCTCTAACCATTTCTGGATACGGGTGTGGTCCAGCAACGCTCCCAATAATATAGAATGTATCTTTGACATTTGTTACCCAATCTCTTAATGCTTCGTTCATAGCATCTTTTAAAGTTCTAGACCCACTTTTAACTTTTTCTACATTTGCACCAAGAAGTCTCATCCTAAAAACATTAGGCATTTGTCTTTTATAATCAACTTCGCCCATATAAATAGTACATGGAAGATTAAATAAAGCGCAAACGGTAGCAGTTGCAACACCGTGTTGCCCCGCACCTGTTTCTGCTATTATTCTTTTTTTCATCATTTTTTTTGCAAGTAGTATTTGACCAAGTGTATTATTTATTTTGTGAGCTCCTGTATGATTTAATTCATCTCTCTTGAAATATATTTTTGGACCCTTAAGTTTTTTTGTTAGATTTTCTGCATAATACAAAGGCGAAGGTCTCCCCACATAATCTCGTAAATATTTTTTGAATTCTTTAATAAATTCTTTTTTTTTCTTAATTTTTTTATAAGCTTTTTCTACTTCTAGAATTAATGGAACGAGAGTTTCTGCAACAAATCTTCCACCATATTTTCCAAAATGGCCTGAAATATCCGGCACCGATTTATAAGTATTTCTTTTCATTATTATAATTTAGTAGCTAATTCTAAAAATTTATTTATTTTTTTTATATTTTTTTTCCCAGACATAATTTCAAGACTGGAAGAAGCATCTACGAAATTTATACCTGATTCGCCAGTTGCCTCCGCAAGATTAGTTGTATTTAGTGCTCCAGATAAAATTAATTTTCTTTTATCTTTAATTTTTTTTAATAAGTTCCAATCTAATTCTTTGCTTTTTTTCTTAAAACTTAAATTATTTTTTTTTATTATTTTTGTGTCTATTAAAATATAATCTGAAATTTTTTTAAAACGAGAAATTTTTTTGATATCACTATTATTTGATATTTTTAAAGCTTTAATAATTTTAATTTTCAATATTTTCTTTATATTTTTTATAAAATTTTCAGTCTCATTTCCATGAAGTTGTAAATAATCCAGTTCTACATTTTTAGCAATTGTTTTTATTTCCGTAATATTTGAGTTTGCGAAAACACCCACTCTTTTTATTTTATTTTTTGAAAAATTTGAAATTTTTTTTGCAGTTTTTATATTTATAAATCTTGGAGATTTGTTATAAAACATTAATCCAATCATTTTAGCTTTCCCTTTAACACATGCTTCCACATGGCTAATGGATTTAATACCACATATCTTTACATTTAGAGCCATTAATTTTTTTCTAAATAATTCTCTATTTCTTGATTAATCAATTTAAGTGTTTCTTTTGGATTTTTTGATTTTGTTATGGGTCTGCCAATAATAATATAAGTTGCTCCTTTTTTAATAGCGCTTAAAGGATCTAAAGATCTTTTATGTTCATCTTTTTTATTTTGTTTTAGCCTAATACCTGGAACAAAAATTGTAATTTTTTTTTTTATTTTTTTTATTATTCCAAGATCTTGTGGTGCAAGAATTAAACCAAAAATATTATTTTTTAATGCATTTTGAATTAATTTTTTTATTTCACTTTGTATTGGTTGGTTTATTCCAATTTCTTTAATACTTTTTTGGTTATGATGGGACAAAAGAGACACAGTTAATATTTTTGTAAAACTTGATGCTTTTACAGCAGATTTTATCATATCATTGCCTCCTAGACTATGTATGCTTAAATAGGTTACTTTTAAAGAATTTATTGCTTTTACAGCTTTGTGTACTGTTGTAGGAATATCATGAAATTTTAAATCTAAAAAAATTGGTAATTTATATTTTTGAAATTTTTTAATTATGTCCGGTCCATAACAAGAAAATAATTCTTTCCCTATTTTTATACCCGCAAGATCTTTTTTTAATAATTTAACAAAATTTTCAGCTATTTTTATATTGTTGGTATCTAAAGCTAAAAATACTCTTTTAAATTTTTTTTTGAACAAAATATCAGATTACTTTGGATTTAATTTTTTAAATAAAATTTTACCCATTTTAAATTTTGGGTGGACTTTTTTTTCTATTTCAATATTTTTTCCATTTTGCGGGTTAATACCAATCCTTTTTTCTCTTTTTTTTGTATAAAAAGAACCAAACCCTCTAATTTCAACTCTTTTTTCTTCTGTAAGTGCTTTTTGAATTTCTCTGAAAAAAAGATCTACAATATTTTCAATTTCAGATATTTTATATTTACTATTACTTTTAAGTATCGATTTAATTAAGTCTGATTTGTTCATTTTTTTAAACTATTTTTTTTTTTTCTCTTTCTTCTTTTTTTTTTCTCCTAAAATCTTTCCAAGAGTAGCACCGCTATCTAAGGAACCAAACTCTTTTTTTATCTTTTTTTGTTCTTTTGATTCAATTTCTTTTATAGACAGTACAATAATTTTATTTTCTTCATCAACTTTTTTTATCATAGCATCTAATTTTTCATTTGCTGCATATCGTCTTGGATTTTGTTCAGATTCATCCATAGATAAATTTTCCTTATCAATAAATCCATCAAGATTATTATCTAATTTAACTTTAACTCCATTATCTTTTATGTGAATAACTGAGCAGGTTATAACATCTTTGATTTTAATATCCTTAATTTTTTCTTTAAAAGGTTTATCATCAAGTTGTTTTATACCTAAAGATATTCTTTGTTTTTCTTCATTTACATCTAAAACTATAGTTTTTACAAGATCCCCGGTTTTAAATTTTGATGTAGATTTATTATCCCATTCCCAATCTAAATCAGAAATATGAACCATTCCGTCTAAATTATTTTCTAAATTTACAAAAATACCATATTCAACTATGTTTCCGACTTTACACTCTATGGTCTTTCCTTTTTTATATTTTTTTGAATATTCATTCCAAGGATTAGCGCTTTCTTTTTTCATTCTAAAACTTAATTTTCTTTTGTCTAAATCGAGTTCTAAAATACTTACATCTACAACATCTCCTATAGAAACAAGTTCATTTGGATTAGTTTTTTTTTTATACCATGTCATTTCAGAAACATGTATAAGTCCTTCTATACCTTCCTCTAACTCTATAAAGGCTCCATAATCAGTTATTTTACTTACTTT
>JAKUPP010000053.1 GCA_022450705.1 Alphaproteobacteria bacterium
AGGAGGTTTGGATTGGCCTGCCATTGGTGCTGGTACTACTTTATTTTTATTACCAGTGATGATTTTTACAATTATTTTAAGAAAACATCTTTTGAGAGGTATTACTTTTGGAGCAGTGAGAAAATAATGCAAGAAGAAAAATCATTAATGAGAAAAATATTTCGAAGAGTCTACTGGGAAAATTTGTCTACGATATTAATTTTAATTGGTGTTTTCATGTTACTGCAGCCATTTGCAATGTGGATGTTTACTTATTCATTTATTGTAATTTTAATTGGAACAGTAGGTTTCATCATCACAAGTCATTTTCCGGATTAGCATGTCTCAAATAAAAATAGTCAACTTACAAAAATCTTTTGGTGATTTCACTGCAGTAAAAAATTCTAATTTGATAATTAATGATAAAGAATTCTTTGTTTTACTTGGACCATCGGGTTGTGGAAAAACGACAACTCTTAGGATGATAGCTGGATTAGAGTTACCAACATCTGGTGAAATTTATTTAGAAGAAGAAGAAGTTGGAATGTTAAGAGCTTCAGAAAGAGATATTGCGTTTGTTTTTCAATTATTTGCATTATACCCACATATGAATGTTAAAAAGAATTTATCTTTTCCACTTAAGATGCAAGGTTTTAGCAAAAGTGAAATTAAAACAAGAGTTGCAGAGGCATCTAAACTTTTAAGAATTGATCATATTTTAAATTCAAATATTTCATCTCTATCCGGTGGAGATAGACAACGTGTTGCTTTGGGTAGAGCATTAGTAAGAAGACCTAAGGCCTTTTTAATGGACGAACCATTAGGTACTTTGGATGCTGAATTTAGAGAATTGATGTGTTTGGAATTAAAGAAGCTGCATATTGATATCGGTGCAACCACAGTTTACGTGACACATGATCAATTAGAAGCAATGTCATTAGCGGATCGTATCGCCGTTATGGATGGTGGTGAAATATTGCAAGCCGATGAACCAAACATTATATACAACAAACCTAAAACAAAGTTTGTAGCATCCTTTATTGGTTCACCTGGTATGAATTTTATCGATATTGATCAAGGTATTTCAAATGAACAGTCTACTATTGGTATAGAAGGTGTTAACTTTAATATTCCTAAGCAATTTGAAATATCTAAAGGAAATAAAAATTTTTTTGGAATACGTCCAGAAAATCTTTATCTGACAGATGAGGGAGGGCTGAAAGGATCAGTGTTTGGTGTAGAATATTTAGGTTCTAGAAAAATTATTACAGTTAAAACAAATGTTGGTGAAATAAAAGTTAAAACTGATATTTCAACAAATGTTAAGTTGAATGAAAATGTTCAGATCAAACCTTCTAATGACAATATAATTATTTTTGACGGAGAGACAGACAAATCTTTAAATAGTGAGTTTATGCAGTAATGGCAAAAGTAGAATTAAAAAATTTAAATAAAACATATAATAAAAAGATTGAGGCTTTACAGGATATTAATCTTACAATTGAAGACGGGCAATTTTTTGTTTTGCTTGGACCATCTGGTGCTGGAAAAACTACAACACTAAGATGTATAGGTGGTTTAGAAAAAATAGATTCTGGAAGTATTTTATTTAACGATGAACCAGTAACTGAAGATCAACCTGCTTCAAGAGATGTATGTTTTGTTTTTCAACAATACTCTTTATATCCTCACTACAGTGTTTATGAAAATTTAGCATTTCCTCTTAGGTCACCAATGCGAAAACTACCTGAAGAACAAATAAAAAATAAAGTAGAAAATATAGCTGCTATGTTAAAAATTTCTAATAAATTAAATAATAAAGCAACCCAGTTATCTGGCGGAGAGATGCAAAGAGTTGCAATCGGAAGAGCTCTTGTTCGTGAACCAAATATATATTTAATGGACGAACCACTTTCATCATTAGATGCAAAGTTAAGAGAAACTCTAAGAGTTGAATTAAAAAACATTCAAACAAATCTAAAAGCAACGATTCTTTATGTTACACATGATCAAGCTGAAGCAACGACATTAGCTGATAAAATTGGAGTTCTTAAAGAAGGAAAGATTGTTCAAATTGGAGCCCCTGAGGAAATTTATGAAAATCCTGACTCTATATATGTGTCTCAAAGATTAGGTTCACCAAAAATTAATATTTTGCCCAGTTCACTCTTTGGTATGGCAGATAACATTCCAACTATTGGAATTAGACCAGAGAATATATCTATAGGAAGCGGTCAATATTCTGGAAAGATTATTTCAATAGAAAATTTAGGTTCAGAAACTGTTGTCGCCATTAGTTTTCAAGAGCATGAAATACTTGCTTCAATACAAGGCAATTACAAATCTTCTATAAATGAGACAATTAATTTTGACATTAACGTCCAAAAGGTTTTAAATTTTGATGAAAAAGGAAACAGAATTTATGAGCGTTAATTTTTTAATTTCTCAAGCAAAAAATATTCAAAAAGTAATTGATGAGAATGCATCAGAAATTGAAGCACTAGATCAGAATATTGGAGATGGTGATCACATATTTAATATTCAAAGAGGTCTTAAGCTAGTTATTGAACTTGAGGGTACAATAAAAGATTTACCTTTATCAAAGGCTCTAAATACGATTGCCATGAAAGTTTTATCGGGAATTGGTGGTTCATCAGGGGCTTTATTTGGAACTTTTTTTATCTCTATGGCAAAATCTCCTGATCTCGATAAAGATGTTGATTTTAGTAAAGCATGTGAAATGATTATTGGTGGTGTTAAAGCTATGAAGGAAAGAGGGAAGGCAGATGTGGGAGAAAAAACAATGATGGATGTATTAATACCAGTATCTGAAAAACTTAATGAGATAAAAAATAATAATAACGAAATAAAACAAGGGTTAAATGAAGTAATAAAAATCGCAGAAGATAGAATGTTAGCAACAAAAGATATGCTAGCTACAAAAGGTAGAGCATCCTTTTTAGGCGAACGTGCGAAAGGACATATTGATCCTGGAGCTCGTTCTTCGCAACTTATTATAGATACAATATGTAAATCAGTAATTAATCAATAGGAGGAAAAAATGAAAAAATTTATTAATAAAGCCGATGACTTTTTAAAAGAAAGCCTTAATGGATTTGGAAAAGCTCATAGTGATATTATTCAAGTTAGCTTAGATCCAAGTTTTGTTTCAAGAAAAAATAAAACAAAAGAGGGTAAAGTATCTTTGATTTCAGGTGGAGGTAGTGGTCACGAGCCAATGCATGGAGGTTTTGTTGGTCATGGAATGCTTGATGCAGCATGCCCAGGCTTTGTTTTTTCAGCACCAGCTCCAGATCAAATGCAAGCAGCAGCAGAGCATGTTGATAGCGGTGCAGGAGTTTTATTTATTGTTAAAAATTACTCAGGAGACATTATGAATTTTCAAATGGGTGCAGAAATGTATTCTGGTAAAAACGATAGCATTGTTACTAATGATGATGTTGCCGTTAAAGACTCAACATTTACAACTGGTAGACGTGGGGTTGCTGCAACAGTTTTAGTAGAAAAAATAGTTGGATCTTTAGCAGAGGACGGAGGGTCGTTAGAAGAGTGTAAAAAACTTGGAGAAAAAGTTAATAAAAATGCTGGTACTATGGGTGTTGCTTTTACAAGCTGTACAGTTCCGGCAGCAGGAAAACCAACTTTTGATATTGGTGATGATGAAATGGAATTTGGAGTAGGAATTCATGGAGAGCCAGGCAGAAAAAGAGAAAAAATTCAACCATCCAAAACAATTGTAGGAAATATTTTAGATGCCATTCTTGATAATCTAAAACCAGAAAATAATGAAAAAACATTACTTTTCGTTAATGGCATGGGGGGAACTCCTCTTACAGAATTATATTTGGTCTATGATGATGCATGTCAAATTTTACAATCTAAGGGGGTTGAAGTTACACGAAGTTTAGTAGGTAATTATTGTACCTCTCTTGAAATGCAGGGAGCTTCTATTACTCTGCTTAAATGTGATGAAGAGATTTTAAAAAATTGGGATGCTCCAGTTCATACCGCAGCTATGCGTTGGGGTATGTAGCCATTATATTTCTCCTAAGTTTTTTAGGGGCGTTCTGTTGTTTGGTGCTTTAAGTTACATCAGATGAATTTAGTGTGATAATGCACGATTATAAGTGTCGTAAATTATATAAATTACTAAAATAGTCATAAAAACTATAATAAAGAAATTTATGTATTTCCATGTATTCTGTTTTTTAATAAATTTTGCAAATAAACTAGACATATAACCTAAAGAATAAAAAAATATAATAGAGGCTATAGAAGCTCCAAGAGCAAAGTAAAATTTGTCTAGTAATAAAAAATTTTTGGACAAATTTCCTAAAATAAAAACTGTATCAGAATAAACATGAGGATTTAAATAAGTAAATCCAAGTGTTTTAAAAATTATATTTTTTATATTCTGTGATCGTTTTATATTTTCGATTTTGTAGTTTTTTTTAAATTCCTTAAATTTTACCATGATAAATCTAAGTAAAAATAAAATTAAAATAACATTTAAAAAAATTTCTACTTTTAAAGATATAAAACCT
>JAKUPP010000054.1 GCA_022450705.1 Alphaproteobacteria bacterium
TTTTAAACTTCTTAAAAAAACCCTTTGTATATTTTTTGGTGATGGTTTTAGTAAAACTTGAAATTGATAATAATGTTGTAGTCTATTAGGATTCTTGCCATACCTTCCGTCAGTTGGTCTTCTGGTTGGTTGAACATATGCAATATTCCTCGCCTTCTTTCCTAACGCGCCTAAAACAGTTGCAGGATGGAATGTGCCTGCGCCAACTTGTAAATCTATTGGTTGAATTATTGTACAATTATTATTACTCCAAAAACTTTGGAGATTAAATATTATATCCTGGAATGATAAAACATTTTTTTTAGAAACCATATCTTCCCCAAATGTTTCTACTTTCCATATATTCCATCATATCACTAATAGTTTCTTTTGTATCTACTAAGTCTTTAAAGTAAGAAGATCGAGACAAAACTCCCTTAAGAAAAGACTTTTTAGGTTTAATTGGAATATATTTTATTTTTTCTCCAAACTTTTTCTCCATGATAGTATTGAGGTCACCTACACCATCTACTAAACCCAGTTTAACCGCTTCTTTTCCAGCCCAGAAACTGCCGGAAAATATATTTTTATTTTGTATATTAATTTTTTTACCTCTGCTTTTTAAAACTACTTCTTTAAAATTTTTAAAAATTTCACTTTGAATACTCTTTAATTTTTTTACATCTGATAATTTTTGTTTTTGAAAAGAATCTAAAATTGATTTGTATTTACCTGTAGTAAATATTCGTCTTTCAATTCCATATTTTTTTATTAATTTATCAAAACCAAAACTTGTATATATAACACCTATAGAGCCAACAATAGAGTTTTCATCAACATATATTTCATCTCCTGCACATGCTATATAATAACCACCTGATGCAGCAACATCTTCAACAAAAAAAATAACTTTAGTCTTATTTTTTTTTGCAAGTTTTTTAATTCTTTTATAAATAAGCGAAGATTGGGTTGGTGAGCCTCCAGGTGAGTTAATAATTAAAGCCACAGCAGCTGAATTTTTTATTTTAAAAGCTTTCTCAAGCAAATCTTGAGTTGAAGATATAGTTATACCATTTTTTAAAGCACCTACATTTCCAATAATTCCAGACATATAGACTACGGGTACTATTTTTTTCTTTTTAAGAAAGTTCAGCATTAATACATAATATAATTTTTTTTATATTGAGAAAACGAAAAAAAAAATTACTGTTATTACATTGTGGTTTTATTATACAAATACGATTCAGAAAGTAATTCAAATAATCAAAAAAAATTTGATGAATTAAAGCAATTAATAACTAATGATTTAAAAAAAGTTGACTTTTTAATTAAACAAAAAATAAATAATAAAGTAAGTTATATCCCTAAAGTTGCTGGTTATTTAGTTAAAGCTGGTGGTAAAAGAATACGCCCCATGCTTTGTTTAGCTTGCGCTAAATTATGCAATTATAAAGGGCAAAAACATATAAATTTATCTGCTTGTATAGAATTTATTCACACTGCAACCCTCTTACATGATGATGTAATTGATGAAAGTAAAAAAAGAAGAGGTTTAAAAACGGCTAATGATATTTGGGGAAATAAAAGTAGTGTTTTGGTAGGAGACTTTTTGTTAAGTAAATCATTTGAACTTATGACAGAAGTTGAAAATATAGAAGTTTTGAAAATTTTATCTGAAACATCATCAATTATTGTTGAAGGAGAAATATCTCAAATGCTTTCAAACAGAGATATAACAACAACTGAAGATGAATATTTGGAAATAATTAAATCAAAAACTGCTCATCTTTTTGCAACTACATCAAAAATAAACTCATATTTAGTAAAATATCCAGATAAATATAAGAATGCTTTAGATAGTTTTGGAATGAATTTAGGTACGGCATTTCAATTAATTGATGACCTTTTAGATTATAAATCTGTAGAAAAAGATATTGGTAAAATGGTAGGTGATGATTTTAAAGAAGGAAAAATCACATTGCCAATTATTTTAGCTCTTAGGAGAAGTAATAAAATTGAAAATAATTTCTGGAAAAAAACTATTCAAGATGGACAAATAGATCCAGGTGATTTTCAAAAAGCATGTTCAATATTAAAAAAAAGAAAAGTTCTAGATGATATTTATACAAGAGCCAAACATTATGGGGCAATAGCAAAAGATGCTCTTGGAATATTTGATAACTCAAAAGAAAAAAATATTTTATTAAATATTGTTGACTTTGTAATTGATAGAAATTTCTAGTTATTTTTTAAAATTTTTCTTACTACATATTCTGGTTTAATTAAATCCATCCCTTCTTTTTGTGACACAGTATCGCTAGTCCTTAATTTAGGATTTCTTATCACTTTATCAGGTGGAAGTATTGGGTTTAGGTTATTTAAAAACTTATTTGGATAATATTTCTTATAAACTGTATGAGTGTATGGAGGAGATCCTCCATGAATAATAAAAGTTTTAAGTTTGCAAGCTAATGATAAATGCGCATTACCAGCATCATTTCCAATATAAAATTTTGACTGGTTCATTAAAGCCATTGTTTGCTCTATTGGTTTACAAAAATTTTTTATTGTATCTTTTTTAATATTTGTAGATCTAATTATTTTATTAGCGTACTCCTTTTCTAGAGGCGCGCCTACTAGAAAAAAAGTATACTTTTTATCTTTGTTAAGTAATTGAATTAACTTAATAAAATATGAATCTTTCCACGTTCTACTTTTATCTGTAGAACTAAATCCGATTATTACCCAAGGCTTTCTTAATAATTTGAATTTCTTTTTAATATTAATAATATCTTTTTGTGAAACTTTTAAAAAAGGATTTAAAGATTTTAAATTAACATTATTTGCTTTTAAAAATTCATAACTTTTAACAACAGGAATAGAATCTTTAAAACTTTTGCTTAAATATTTTCCAGAATTTAAAAATTGTTTTTGTATTCCATAACCAAAACCTAGAATATCTTTCACTTTAGAAAAGGAACTAATAACAGCAAATCTAGGACTTCTATGCAAAATCCATACTTTATTAATATTTTCTTTTAAAAAAAAACTCCTTAACAAAAAAAAATCAGTGATGCTAGAAAAAAAGTTATTTGAATTCTTTATATAAAAAATTTTAACATTTTTTTGATTACTTAATAAATTTTTAGCCCTGGTTCGTGGTTTTGTAAAAATTATAAATTTATCTTTAGGAAATTTATTTAATAATGCGTTAATAAAGATTAAATTACTTAAAAAATCTCCTATTCCATAATAAGGTAGGATAATTGCTTGGACACTCATATAAATTATAAATTATTTTTTTACTTCTTCAGCTAATCTCATTGATATTATTTTATCTGGATCATCTACCATACCATTCGAACCTGCTCCTCTTTTTATTTTATCTACAAATTCCATGCCCTCTATTACTTGACCCCAAGCAGTATATTGTCCATCTAAAAAAGAAGATTCTTGAAAACATATAAAAAATTGACTGTCTGCACTATCTGGATCTTGAGCTCTGGCCATTGAAACTGTTCCTCTTATATGAGGTAAGGAATTAAATTCTGCTGCAATATTCTGACCTGAACCACCAGTACCATCTCCTCTAGGATCACCTGTTTGAGCCATAAAACCATCAATAACTCTGTGAAATTTTAAACCATCATAAAATTTCTCACTTATTAATTCTTTAATTCTTTTTACATGTTCTGGGGCATGATCTGGCTTCATCTCAATAACAACTTTTCCATCTTTTAGTTCTAAATAAACTATATTTGTTAAATCTTCAGCCATCGCGTTATTTATAAAAAGTAAAAAAAATAAAATTTTAAAAAAGGATTTCATTTTTGTAATTTTGAAATATATTATAGTTAATATTATATTTTTTTCTTAACTTTTTTTTGGTTTTTATAAAATGAATTTTTTCAAACTTTTATCTTTTTTATTCTTAATATGTTTTTTCAGTAATAATGCTTTTTCAGCCGACGGAAAAAAATTATTTACAAAATGCAAAGCATGTCACAATGTTGATGCCGAAAAAAACAAAGTAGGCCCCCATTTAGTTGGAATTGTAGGAAGAAAAGCTGCAAGTGCTGCTGGTTATACAAAATATTCTAAAGCTCTTAAAGAATCTGGTATAGTTTGGGATGAAGCCAATTTAGACAAATGGCTAACTAATCCAAAAGGAATGTATCCTGGAACAAAAATGATATATCCAGGATTAAAAAGCGCTGATGACAGAGCAGCCTTAATTGAATATTTAAAAACTAAATAGCTTTTGATAGATC
The DNA here is from genome assembly GCA_022450705.1 of Alphaproteobacteria bacterium. Lineage (GTDB taxonomy): Bacteria > Pseudomonadota > Alphaproteobacteria > CAYOOR01. Next base: position 4,251 of record JAKUPP010000054.1, read on the forward strand.
TTAAAAAGTATATCGATACCCATCCAGATTTTCCAAAACCGGGTATTTTATTTTATGATATATCTTCACTAATGGTTAATAAAGATATATGGCAAGAAACAATAAATCAATTCTCTACACTTGTAAAAAAACATAATCCAGAAGTATTAGCTGGGATAGAATCAAGAGGTTTTATTTTTGCATCCACAATCGCATATAAGTTAAATTGCGAAGTTGTGATGATAAGAAAAAAAGGCAAATTACCAGGACAAACAATATC
>JAKUPP010000055.1 GCA_022450705.1 Alphaproteobacteria bacterium
TGGCACGGGATATGGGTGGATTTTAATTCTTATAGGAATAGCAATATTTTCTATAGTGTTTTATGTTAACTTTGTATAATAATTTATGATTTTAAATTCTTTTCAATTTAATACAACACCTGGTCTTCGTTATGGAAGCGGTCAAGCAAAAGATTCTTGTAAAGAAATTTCCAATAAACTAGGTCAAAGTATTCTTTTTATTACTGATAAAGGTCTAATGTCATTGGGCTTAACAGAGCAAACTTTAAAAGAATTAAAAAAAATTAGTTCTGTTGAAATTTTTGATGATGTTGAAGCAGATCCTTCCAAAAAAACTCTTCTTAAAGCAATTGAAGTTGGAAAAAAAATTAAAGCAACAGGTGTTATTGGTTTTGGAGGAGGCTCTTCCATGGATGTAGCTAAACTTACAGCTTTAATACTTGGCTCTGGTGAAAATTTAGAAGAAGCATGGGGAGTTGCAAACGCAAAAGGACCGCGCTTACCTCTTGTTTTAATTCCAACTACTGCAGGCACAGGATCAGAAGTTACACCTGTATCAATTATAACTGTTGGAGAGGAAGAAAAAAAAGGAGTTTCTTCATCAATAATATTACCTGATTTAGCTATATTAGATCCTGATTTAACTTTAGGTCTTCCAGCAGGTACTACAGCAGCAACAGGAATTGATGCTATGGTCCATGCAATTGAAGCATACGCATCTTCAAGTAAAAATAATAATCCTATTTCAAAAATGTTATCAATAGAAGCTTTAAAATTACTTGGTGGATCTATAGAGAAGGCAGTATTTGAAGGTTCAAATGTTGAAGCAAGAGGAAATATGTTAATAGGAGCAATGTTAGCTGGTAAAGCGTTTGCTAATTCTCCAGTTGCAGCAGTCCATGCTCTTGCATATCCGATTGGTGGAACTTTTCATGTTTCTCACGGACTTTCAAATTCTTTGGTGTTACCATATGTCCTAAGGTTCAATAGTGTAGATTCAAAAGCTTCAAAAGATTATGCCGAACTAGCTCCATATGTTTTTCCAGAAATAGATACTAATAGAGGAGCTCAATCTGTATGTGCAGAATTTATAGATAAATTAGAAAGTTTATCAAAAAAATTAGGATTACCACAAAAGTTAAGAGAAGTGGATATTCCTAAAAATGCGTGTGAAAAAATGGCAAAAGATGCAATGAAACAAACAAGATTGTTAGTTAACAATCCAAGAGAAGTGACAGAAAAAGACGCACTTAACATTTATCATTCAGCTTGGTAGAATAAAATATATATGAAAGAAAAAGATAAAGATATTTTTGAACAAACAACAAAATTTAATACTGGTATTAAATTATACATGTTCCAAACAGGTGTAATAAAAACAAAATTAAAATTTATAAAAATGAATCAAGGCGAAGAACCTTATGAAATTCCCGTGCCATGGTTTTTAATCAAACATCCAGAAGGAGACGTAATTATTGATGGAGGAATGCCAATAGAGGCAGCGCTTGATAAACACAAACACTGGGGCCATGTTGTTGAGGCTTACGACCCAGTTATGAAAGCGTCAGAATGGTGTAAAGACATGGTAAAAAGCGTTAATACGAATCCTGAAGATGTTAAATATGTTATACAAACACATCTTCATCTTGATCATTCAGGTGCTATAGGGCATTTTCCAAATGCAACACACATCACTCAAAAGGTAGAATATGATTATGCTTATAATCCAGATTGGTTTTCGCAACCGGCTTATATAAAAGCAGACTTTGATAAACCAAATATACGTTGGAAGTTTTTACAGGGAAGAAAAACAGATTTTTATGATGTTTATGGAGATGGAGTTATAAAATTAATATTTACACCTGGACATACACCAGGTCATCAATCTGTATTAGTTAATCTACCTAAAACTGGTTATATGTTATTTACCGGTGATGCATGTTATACAGGAGACCATTGGTGTGATAAATGCTTACCAGGTTTAGTAGCATCTTCATCTGATGCTGCAGATTCAGTTAAAAAATTAAGACAAGTTGCAAAAGAATATAATGCAAAAGTTGTTTGGGGTCATGATCCAGTTACTTGGTTAGATTGGAAAAAAGCTCCAATGTTTTATTACGATTAGTTTTAAACTGGAACTGTTGATTTCATAAATTGATTTTTTATAAATTTTTCAAACCAGGCAGTTAGATCTTTATTATTTGTTTTCCACTCATCATTGTATCTAAAGATTGTATAATCTAGTGCACATCCTATTGTTATTTGATCCATAGTTAAATTATTTTCATCATAATTGTTCCAATTATTTTCTAGCCATTCAATGGTTCTTTTAATCCTAACTTCTTGTTTACTGATAAAATTTTTACTCTTTTCATTTTCTGGTCTTATAGTTTCCATTCTTCTTTCTAGCACTGCTTCCATTAAACCATTAGCGATAGAAGTTACATTCATTATTTGCCAATAATTTTTTTTTGGAAACAAAGTATTTTTTTTTGAAATCGAATCTAGGTATAAACATATATTATCACTATCTGTAATTGATTCCTGTCCAACTAGAAGTGTTGGAATTTTTCTCAAAGGATTATGTTTATCTAAAAAATCAGATTCATATACATTTATAATTTTTTCTTCTAAATTAATTTCTTGGACTAAAGCTGTAATTTTAGTCTTTCTTCCAAAGGGAGAATTTGGACCATTGTATAATATCATTTGGTCTTGCATAAGATTTATAATTTACAAATTAAAGAAAATATATTGATTACTAGAAAAGTTGTAATTTCATCTTTTAGTTCCTCGTAATTTACATATCTTCGGTCTGTAGAAGATAACGCAATATCAACCAAACTTTTTGTTTCTTCTTCAGATATACCTATATCATCTGAAAGATTTTTGATTAATTTTAAGTATTCAACTTTCTTATTTGTCATTCAATTATTACCGCAACTGTATCTGGGTCAATGCCTTCCTGATCATTCACAACATTAACTTTTGTTACTGTTCCATCAACTGGTGAGTCATGATGTACTTCTGTTTTCATTACTTCCATAATAAATAATGTATCTCCTTTTTTAACTGCATCACCTTCTTTAACTAAAACTTTCCACATATTTCCAGGTACAGTTGTTTTAACTTCTGTTGTCATAAATATCTTTAATCTATCTAATCAAAATATCTAATTTTAATTGATTTCATTCCTCTTCTTTCCATTAATTTAGTTCTTATTTTTTCATTCATTCTTTCTTTGTCAAAATCAACAATCTTTATATGATCAATTTTAATTTTTTTCTTTTTGTCATTTAAATCACTACCTTTTTTTGACGATATCACACTAATTTCACTACAAATTTGAGTTTGTTCTGATCGTAATTCTTGAGCTTTATCAACAGATATTTTAACAAAATTAAAACTATCACCTGGTTTTGCTTGGCCAAGTTTCCAAAAAGATGCAGAAGGAACAGTGTAAGGAACAATAAATCCACCCATACTAGGACCATCATTGACTAATATAATTGGAGTTTGTCCAGCCAAGTTTATAGCTCCCGCAGGATATCCTTGATCAATAATGTTCGAAGGAAAAGTTCCATGCTCTAATCCTTTATTAGTTGCTTTTTCAGCAAAAGACCATTTTGGCCCATCTAACCTATAACCTGTTCTGTCACTTTTAGACTGAAGTTTCCAGTCAGCATTTAAAAACATTTTATGACCTTTGTCATCTACCCAATCATCATTTGGTCCTTTAACAACTTCTATTGACCATTTTTTATTTGTAGACATTACTGGGATAGAATCTTTTTTAATTTTTCTTCCAGGATATGACTTAGATTTATTTAAAGGAATAATTTGACCATCTTGTATTGCTTTACCATCTATTCCACCAACCCCTGCTTTGTGAAAAGTAGATCTTGAGCCAAGCCAAGGTGTGGTATTTATCCCACCAGAAAAGGCAATGTAAGATCTTGCACCTATTGTTGCATAAGACATTTCTAAAATTTGATCTTTTTTGACTGCCAAACTTTCCCACAATGGAACAAGCTTTCCATCTATCTTTGGATGCATGTTAGCTCCAGTTATTGCAATAATTCTATCACTATCAAATTTAAGTGTTGGACCCATAAACTGACACTCTAATGCAGCTGCTCCAGATTCATTTTCCACTAAAATATTTGCAAGTCTAAAAGACCAACTATCCATTGGACCTGAGGAAGGAAAACCTTGATTTAAAGTTCCAATTCTTCCAGGATAATCCTGAACGGATGTTTCTAAACCTTTTTTAATTACTTGAACCATATTCTATTTAAAACCTCTTTGAATGGTCAATCGTTTTTAACCAACTTTTATAATTTTTTACTGAGAATTTTTGATATTCAACAATGTTATAATTATATGTTCCGTCTTTTATTTTGTTTGATACATGGTCAAACTCTTCATAAGTAGTAGGTACAAATTTTACTCTGTCACCAGGTTGAAAAAGACATATATTATTTTCAAATACTGGAAAACTTTTTTTGGTGTCC
>JAKUPP010000056.1 GCA_022450705.1 Alphaproteobacteria bacterium
AACAATTTTTGCATTAGATCCTCTATTTGCCATTCCTATAACATCATTAACTTGCACCTCTCTACAAGCTCTGACGCAAAGATTGCAATGAATACATGCATCTAAATTAACTTCCATAGCACTATGACTTATATCTGGTTTAGGAAGATAATCTTTTTTTGGAAATCTACTATTATTAATTCCCAACTTATCAGCCCATTGCCAAAATTTTGAGTTTTTGTCACGAGCAACACTTCTTTTTGGTTGATCAGCAACAAGTAATTCAAATACTAATTTTTGAGAAGTTTTAGCTCTATTAGATTTTGTATTAACTTTCATTCCTTCAGTTGGTTTTCTAATACATGAAGCAACCAGCGTTCTTTCACCATCAACCTCAACCATACATGCTCTACAATTTCCATCTGGCCTATATCCTGGTTTTGGTTCATAACAAAGATGCGGAATGTTTTCCCCATGTCTTTTAGCAACTTGCCAAATTGTTTCACCTTCTTTAGCAATTACTTTTTTTCCATTTAATATAAAAGGTATATTTTTCATTTTGTTAATTAATTTATATCATTTTGAAAGAATTTTAATACACAATTTACTGGATTTGAAGCAGCTTGACCTAGACCACAAATAGACGCATCTGTCATAACTTTGTCTAAATCATCTAAAATTTTTTTATTCCATTTTTTATTTTTTAATAATTTAACTACTTTTTCAGTCCCAACTCTGCAAGGGGTGCATTGACCACAACTTTCATCTTCAAAAAATTCTAATAAATTAAGCGCAATATCTTTCATACTGTCTTTTTGAGAAAAAATAACTATTGCAGCTGATCCAACAAAACAACCATGTTTATCTAATTCTTTTCCAAAATCTAAAGGTATATTTCCAAGTGATGCAGGCAAAATTCCCCCTGAAGCTCCCCCTGGTAAATATCCTTTAAAAACATGATTTTTTTCCATCCCTCCACAGTAATTATCTATTAGTTCTTTTACAGTAATTCCTGCTGGCGCTTTTATTACTCCTGGTTTCTTAACTCTGCCTGAGACAGAATATAGTCTAAAACCTGCACCACCATTTTTTCCAAAATTTGAAAACCATTTTCCACCATTTTCTAAAATATCTCTTACCCAAAAAAGAGTTTCAACATTGTTACATAAAGTAGGTCTCCCAAACAACCCTTCTTGAACAGGAAATGGAGGTTTGTGTCTAGGATATCCTCTTTTTCCTTCAATACTTTCTAACATTGCAGATTCTTCACCGCAAATATAAGCACCTGCTCCTCTTCGGATAATTAATTTACAATATTTTGTAAGACCTTCTTCTTCAATTTTTTTTATTTCATCCTTTAGGATTTTATTAATAAAAGGATATTCATCTCTTAAATAAATGTAACAAATTTTTGCTTCTACAACCCAAGCTGCAATCAATGTACCTTCTAGGAAACGATGAGGGTCAGTTTCCATGCAGAATCTATCTTTGAATGTACCAGGTTCCCCTTCATCAGCATTTACAGCCATTAATCTAGGTGCCGGTTCATTTCTAGTTAACTTCCATTTTAAGCCTGTAGGAAAGCCTGCTCCACCAAGCCCTTTAAGATTTGAACTTTCTAAGATTTTAATAATTTCATTTGGTTTGATTTTATTTGATAAACATTTTTTTAATATTTTATATCCACCTTCTTTTTTATAAGAATTTAAATTTATATATTTCATAATTTTTGGTGAATAACTTTTTTTTTTTATGATCTCTTCTACTTTACTTTCATTTGCTTTATCGATATGTCTATGCCCAATTTCTAAAACTGGAGCAGTATCACATCTACCCATACAAGGAGCATTTACTATTCTGATATTTTTTTTGCTATATTTTTTTTTTAAATTTTGTAAAAGTTTTTTTCCACCCATCATTTCACATGTAACAGTATCACAAACCCTAATTGTTATTTCAGCAGGCTTACCATCATTATCAACAATATCAAAATGTGCATAAAATGATGCAACTTCATATACTTCAGCTAGAGGCATTTTCATTATAGTTGCCAAGGCAGTTAAATGTTTAGAATGAAGGCATTTAAATTTGTCTTGAATAAGATGTAAATTTTCGATAAGCATATCCCGAGCTTTTGATTTATTTTTAAGTAGCAAGATTATTTCTTGTTCTGCTTTTTCATCAACAATTCTACCTTTTGGAAAGAAAACTTTTTTTTCTTTTTTTCTACCTAAGTCACCGTTTCCTAATATTTTAATTTCGTTAGTCATAGCCAAAAAAAATAGCTCCTAATAATTACATAACGTTTAAAAAAAAAAAACAATTAATATTCATTTTTTTATGATTTCCAACTCTATTTCTTTACCATTAATAGTTTTTTTTCCTACATTTTCAAAATTTACAGTAATAATATCACCTATTTTTGATTGTACTTGACCTAAACCCCAATTTCCCTTTTTAGGGTGATTAACATAAGTTCCTGGTGTAATTAATTCATTCATAAATTTTTAATAAATTTTTTTATTTTTTTTGTTGTGTTTTTACCTAATATGAATATATTTTTCTTCTTATACTTTTGAATAAATGCTATGGCTCAAAAAACAAAAATCTCTTCAAAATACAAACCAACAGCAAAAGAACCGTTTATGAATCCAAAGCAAAAACAGTATTTTAAACAAAAACTTATAGATTGGAAAGAAACACTTTTAAAAGGTTCGACTGAAACTATTTTAAATTTAAAAGAAGATAAAGAAGTTTCAGGGGATTTTGCAGATATAGCTTCTGCTGAAAGCACTAAATCTATTGAACTTCGTACTAGGGATAGAGAAAGGAAGCTCATTAGTAAGATCGACGAGGCTTTAAAACGTATTGAAGACAACACTTATGGTTATTGCGAAGTAACAGGCAAGCCTATTGGTTTAAAAAGATTAGAAGCAAGACCTATAGCTACACTTAGCATAGAAGCTCAGCAAATGCACGAGAATCAAGAACAATTAAATAACGATTAAATGCTTTTCTGATTCGTTTTAGTATTTATTTTATTTTTTATACTAAATTTATTTGTTTTTTTTACTTGAATAAAAGAACAAAAGTAGTACATATTATAAATATACATTTTTTTATTTATTTTATAGGAGAACACTAAAATGAAGAAACCAATTTTAAAAACAGTAAGTTCAAGTATGCAAGAAAAAGAAAAAGTAAGAAAAATTAAGGACGAGTCCTTAAATACCGCGATTTCTCAAATTGAACAAAGTTATGGAAAAGGTTCAATTATGAAATTAGGTGATAATAAAGAAAGTGTAGATGTTGATGTCATTTCTACAGGATCTATAGGTTTAGATATTGCTTTAGGAGTTGGCGGTTTGCCAAGAGGCAGAATTATAGAAATATACGGACCTGAAAGCTCTGGTAAAACCACTTTAGCAATTCACGCTATAGCTGAATGTCAAAAAACAGGAGGTACTTGTGCATTTATAGATGCAGAACATGCCCTAGATCCAGCATATGCAAAGAAGCTCGGTGTTGACATTGATAGTTTGTTAATTTCACAACCTGATTCAGGTGAACAAGCTTTAGAAATAGCAGAAACATTAGTTAGATCTAATGCGGTTGATATTTTAGTTGTTGATAGCGTTGCAGCCCTTGTTCCCAAAGCTGAGATAGAAGGAGATATGGGCGATTCACATATGGGTTTACAAGCAAGATTAATGAGTCAGGCATTAAGAAAAGTAACTTCATGCATATCAAGATCAAATTGTATAGTTATTTTTATTAATCAAATTAGAATGAAAATTGGTGTAATGTTTGGTAATCCTGAGACAACTACAGGAGGAAATGCTCTGAAATTCTACTCATCTGTAAGGTTAGATATCAGAAGAATTGGTGCAATCAAAGATAAAGAAGAAATAGTTGGTAATCACACCAGAGTGAAAGTTGTTAAAAATAAACTTGCCCCTCCATTTAGAATGGTTGAGTTTGATATTATGTATGGAAAAGGAATTTCTAAACTTGGCGAGCTAATAGATTTAGGATCTGAGGCAGGAGTGATTGAAAAATCCGGCACTTGGTATTCATACAAAGGAGAAAAAATTGGTCAAGGTAAAGAAAATGCTAAAAAATTTCTTATAGAAAAGAAAGATATTGCATCGGCCATATATAGATCAATTATGGAAGCAAGCGGTACTGTAAAAGAAAAAATGATGGAAGGAAAAAAACAAGAAAAAGCAAGTTCTGAAAACCCTACTACAGAACCAGATCAAACTAAATAATTTTTTATTGCTAATTAAAATTGCTTGGTACATTCTTATCTATTAGATATGTACCCGAGCAATTTAATTAGAAAAAAGTTCTTAGATTATTTTAAAAAACATAATCATAAGATCATTAATTCAAGCTCATTGATTCCTCAAAACGATCCGACACTATTATTTACAAACGCCGGAATGGTTCAGTTTAAAAATATTCTTACTGGCGCTGAA
>JAKUPP010000057.1 GCA_022450705.1 Alphaproteobacteria bacterium
ATCCTAATAAACATTTATATGATCAATTATCTTGGATATGTATCTCTAGTCTATGTATGTGGGAAACGTTTGAAGATACTAAAGGAAACCTACATTGGTACAGGTAAAAAAAGTTAAAAAAAGTGAAAAAAAACCTTGACTTGTATTGCATTTTATGTGTATGATCTAGTATGGATTTAGAGATAAAAATTAAAAAAAGGAAAAATAACAAATGAATAATATTGTTGTAAAAATAGAAAAATCAGGTAATAGATATAATGCCTGGGATTCTGATGGTAATAAATTTACCTCAGAAATTGGTACTGGTACTCGTAAGAGTGCTTATGAGAAGGGTATGGCTCTTGAGAAACGAGTCAACAAATCTGGTAATCCTTATTGGTGGAAAGTTCCAATGAGTGAATTTGAAGCGTCATCTGCTCCTGTATTTGATGTTTCATCGGTTGATATACCCACTGATCATGCTGAAGTTCTTAACTTCATTCATAGTTCTTATGGTCTTAAACCTAAAGGTTTGGTTATGAAAGAACTGAAATGGAAATATTTAGTTCGTTCCGCTGTCAGGGGTAAAAATATTTTGATGACAGGTCCTGCTGGATGTGGTAAAACAATGGCAGCTAAATCATTGGTAAATGCTTTAGATAGGCCTGACTTCTATTTTAATTTAGGAGCGACTCAAGACCCCCGTTCTACTTTGATTGGTAATACTCACTTCGATAAGAAGAAGGGTACTTACTTTTCTGAATCACTTTTTGTAAAAGCGATTTCAACTCCAAATGCTGTAATTCTACTTGATGAGTTAAGTAGGGCTCACCCAGATGCTTGGAATATCTTAATGACGGTTTTAGATAATGGTCAAAGATATTTAAGGTTGGATGAAGCGGATGGTTCTGAAACAGTTAAAGTTGCAGAAGGTGTTACTTTCGTAGCTACGGCTAACATTGGTAATGAGTATACTTCTACCAGAGTTATGGATAAGGCTTTGATGGATAGATTCATTATTGTTGAGATGGATGTTCTAACTGATGATGAAGAACATGGGTTGTTAACTTATATGTTTCCTCATGTAGATGGTGAGTTGTTAAAGGCTGTCGCTGAGATTTCTCATTTGACGAGAACGGAATCTAAATCAGATGCTGGTAAGATTTCCAATGGAATTTCAACTAGAACTTCTGTTGAATTGGCTGGATTGCTTTTTGATGGGTTTGGATTAGATGAGGCAGCCGAAGTTACGGTTTACCCTCAGTACTCTGATGATGGTGGTGTAGATAGTGAAAGAACTTTTATTAAACAGTTAGTACAGAAGTATATTTCTGATGGTTCTTCTGATGACTTGTTTAATGAAGATGAAATTGAATCAAATAACGTAGGAGCTTAATATGTCTGTTGTAAAGAAAAAATCATCTAATAAGATTACTAAGATGGATAAAGTGATTTTTGAATCATATAAAGATGTGATAAATGAACGTATGTCAGCTGGTAAAGATGTTACCAATCTGACAACACGTTTGAATGAATTAGTCTCGAAAAACAAGAAATAGTTTTTCTCTCAACCGAAGGCTGGGCCGGGTTTTTCCTTTCTTCCCGACCCAGCTGTATATTTAATACAGGAGGTATAAAAAATGGAATTAGAAAAAACATCTGGCTATGCACAATATTTAGTATTATCAGATAAATCTGGTACTAGGTTAGGTGGTAATTATTTAACTTATGGTAATTTTAAACGAGTAAAAGAGGTTATAAATAATATAGCTTTTTCAGATAAATCAACATATTCTGTAGAAGGAAATATTTATAAACGAAAGGTCACAAGTACTGAAGCTAAAAATATTTTAACTAATATTGAAACTTGTAAATGGTCAGGTACTACCGCTAAAATGTTACTTGTAGCTAATCAACTTAAATTACAAATTTAATTACCATGGGAGAAATTATGTGGGTAAGAAACTTGATGTACGAGAGTATCAATGTGAATTAATTAAAGTCGTAGATGGCGATACAATTGATTGTTATATCGATATGGGTTTTGATTTAAAAATTAAAAAACGCGTTCGGTATATGGGTATAGATACTTGGGAATCACGTACAAGAAATAAAGAAGAAAAAATTAAAGGTCTTGCAGCAAAAGCTCGTAATAAAGAATTATTAGAAGAAAGCGTTTTTAAATTGAAATCATTTGGTACTGGTAAATTTGGTAGAGTATTAGGTGAAATTTTTGTAGACCCAGCAGTTGTTGGTGAATACATACAAGAATGTATTTCTAGTCCCGATTCTGATATTGATTTATCTACTGATGGTTGGGTAAGTGTAAATGACATTCTGAAAGAAGAAGGACACGCTTATGATTATCATGGTGGCAAGAAAAAAGATTTTAAAAAAGAAATTAAAGAAGAAAAAGAAAAGGCAAAAGAATCAATAAAAGAAGTATAGGAGTAATTAATGCCTGATTTAACTTGGTTTTATTTTATTTGTTTTCTTTCAGCTACAGTATTGTGGAAAGATTACAATGGAACATTAGAAGAATCTTTAAATAGATTTGAAGAACGAATTGGTATAAGAACAGAGTTACCGCCAGAGGATGAAGAAACTGGTGACCCTGTACCTTATTACATACCGCCAACTAGTGAAGTAGATTCAACATTTATTTTACCAGATTCATTAAGAAAAAGAGAATGAATAGTTTACTTAGTGGGTTAGTGTTATTCAGCAGTTTTGCATTGAGGACACCAAATAATCCAGATATAATAAAAGATGATTATGAAATAACAATTGGATTTAAAACTGATAAGGTATATTTAAAGAGAGACTGGGAACGTGAATTAGGCGAAAGGTATGTTGATGATGAAGTTTGGTTTGAATGGACACCAAGTGTTTTTTATTTTAAACCACAATATGTAAATAAAACCTCTCGTAACTTACAGTATGGTAAAGTAGATACTCGTTATAAAAAAGATTGGTTTAGTATAGGACATACAGTTTTTTATTCTGATGATAAGATTGAACAAGGAACTTCTATTGGTATTCATAGGAAAAAAACAATCAATGCTCATTTTGATTTAGAAACTAAATTTGATGGGTATTATTTTAGAGATGAGGTTCTTGGTGTAGATAGATTTGATATGGAAGATTATGTTTCATTGAATTGGAAAATAAATGATAAACTTACATTATCAAATATATTTGATTATAATGATATTAAAGATAAGAAGTATTATAAATTTAAAATAGGATTGGAGTATAAGTTATAATGAATGAAACAATAAAACTTAAAGTAATTAAAGATTATCCTACCATTGATGGTATGCTTTATAAGAACGAAGTTGTACGATTAGATAATGGTACTGATAAGAGTAAACTTAGAGTTAAGGACGCTACAGGTAAGATTTGGTTTGTTGATTCTAAATATTTAATTAAAGTATAGGAGAGAAATATGAAAAGTTTAACAAAAATAATTGGTATTATTTTAGGTATCTTAGGGTTAAGTTCCAAAGCTACTTCAGTTAAGAAAGCTAAGATACGTCAAATAGATAGAAAAGTTAAACAAGTTAAAGATGCTAAAAAGGCAGTTAATGTAAAAATGAAGAAGGTAAAGAAGGCACAAAAGAAATCTAATGCACCGAAAAAAAGAAAAAAAATAAAAGACGCTGAAAGTTTTTTGAAGGATTTTGCAAAGAAATGAAACATTTACTAATATTTTTTATATTAACATTTGGGTATTCTCAAGTAACATTAACACAAGAACAAGCAGATAACATAGCAAAGAATATTCAAGAGTTACAGATTAAAGCTGATTCTCTTGCAGTAAGTGATTCATTAAAGTTTGTTGAAATAGGATTGTTAAATGAGAAATTAAACTTAACAGAAAAAGAATTAGAATTAGCTAATAAAAAAACTAAGTTAGTTAAACCAAGTTGGTATGAGAATAAGTGGTTATATTTTGGATATGGTGCAGTATTATCTTATGCAGTAACTACACTTATTAATCAAGCAGGCGATGTTTTTAACATCTTTGACTAATACTTATTATTAAACAGGAGAATAGAATGCGAAATATATTATTGCTTTTAGCTTTTGTTTTTCCTTTAATGGCTCAAGAAGCAGAAGTTAAAGAAGACAAAAAAGAAGTAGAAAAAAAACATACAAAAAATGTATGGTCAACGTTACAAGATATGGAATGGAAGAAATTTGATGCAGCTCATAAAAGAGCTCATATGAGAGATGGAAAAAAACATTCACAATGTGCAGAATGTTCAAGTCGAGCACATATGTCAAGAAAAAATAAATCTGGACAATGGATTAAAACTCTTGTCTTTGGTGGAGTAGTTTGGTATGTCGGATATGAGATGGGAAAAGACGAAATGAAAAAAGGTTATAAAAAAGGTAAAAGACCAATATGGATGCCAGATAGAGAGAAGAAGTGAATTTAAAAAACATATTGTTAAGTTGTGTATCGTG
>JAKUPP010000058.1 GCA_022450705.1 Alphaproteobacteria bacterium
TTTTACTACGATGCATTTCTTTACGTTTGGGCAGTTTTGTAAAGCTTCATCGGCTATTTTTTTCAGTGGTATTATTTTTCCTCCTCTGACTCCTTCATCGGCAGTAATAATGTAATCAGATTGACAATCATTAATTCTTGTAGCTATTGAGTCGGGTGAAAATCCTCCAAATATTATAGAGTGAATAGCTCCAATTCTTGCGCAAGCAAGCATTACAAAAGCTAATTCTGGTATCATAGTTAAATAAATAGTAACTCTATCACCCTTTTTAATACCAAGTTCTTTTAATCCATTAGCAGCTCTACAGACATTTTTATGAAGTTCCTGGTAACTGATTTGTTTGGAATCTTTTGGATCGTCACCAACCCAAATAATTGCAGCTTTATTTTTTTTATCCTTTAAATGTCTATCGATACAATTTGCTGAAGCATTAAGAGTTCCATCGTAAAACCATTTAATTTTAACATCGTTTTTACTATATTTTACATCTTTTATTTTGGTGTAACGCTTAATCCAATCTATTCGTTTACCTTCTTTTTTCCAAAATCCCTCATTATCTTTGATCGATAATTTATATTTTTTTTCATATTGATTTTTATCAACATATCCGGTTTTAGCCCATTTTTTTGGTACTTTAAAGATTAGTTCATTAGATTCAGTTTTTTTAGACTTTTTGCTAGATTTAATTTTTATTTTTCTTTTTATTTTTTTAGATTTTTTTCTAGATTTAATTTTTTTTCTTTTTTTTCTAGATTTAATTTTTCTTTTTCTTTTAGGCACATTTCACCTATTATAAATTAAAAACTGATTATACTTTACCCATGTTATAAATTATTTTCCAGCTTTTATAATCTATAGGCATTACTGATAATCGACTTTGTTTTACAAGTGCTAATTGTTTAAAAAATTTATCATTTTTTATTTTCTTTAAACTTACTGGTTTTAATAATTCATTTTCTCCACGAACCATAACCGATACAAATTTATTAGTTTTATCTAACTTATCTTTGAAATGCTCTTTTATTACTTTAACAATTCCTACAATTTTTTTTTGTTGATCTATTGACCATACATTAGGTTCGGATTTTAATAACCAGTACTTCATCTAATTGTTTCTCCAATGTTTACGCCATTTTTGAATCATTGAGTTTTCATTTTACGCCACTTTTTATAAAACACGTACTACACAATGTACAACACATTTATTAAATCAGTTGGATAATTAGTTCATTAATTTTTTCACTACTGTAAATTGAATTTGATTTTCACGATTATTTTCGCTTGTCATTTCTTCATAGTAATCATAAGAAAATTTTATTTCCCAATTATCATATAAATCAGCTTCAAAACCGATATTTAATTTACAAAAACTAGTATTGTCATTTTTAATTTTATAAGAAGAAACAGAAGACGAAGTTGTATATGAGCTTTCAGCATCAGAAATATTAGCAATATTTCCTCCTGCTTCAAAATTCACAAATGGAATAAAAAAACCATCTTTAAAATCTATAACTTTACTAACGTTAGATCCAATTCCTAAAGTAGCTTGTTTTATATATTGTTTATTGTAATGAATTAATTCACTTGAACCTGTTTCTGTATAACTATCAAGCTGCGTAAAACCTAAATCAAATTTAGAATATATAGAAATATTTTTTTTCAAATTTTTTTTAGGTTTTTTTGTATATTTAAAACTACTAAATATTTGCTTACCATCTCTGGAACCATTATTAAATGAACTTGAAACTTTTCTATCTATATCAAATTCAATTTTTCCTAATCCAATTAAAAAGTCTATCCATTCCTTTTCATCCAACATCATACTTGCGTATGAAGCAATATTGAAAGAATTTGCATCTATATATGCTTTATCACTTCCGATTTCAGAGTCCCTAGAAATTAAAGTTAGAGCTAATCCTAGAGAATTATTTTTTTCTAATTTTGAATCAACTCCAATAGTTAAACTGTTACTGTTATATATGTCTTCATTTAATATATCATTGCTAAGTTTAATTTTTCCATTTCCAAGGGTTCCCTTGGTCCAAATAGCAAAATTATCAAATAAATTTTTGTCTTTGTTAAAAAAGTAAGAATTCAAATTATTTAAAATTTGTTTTTTTTTTTCACTTTCGATATTAAGGGCAAGTTTTATGTTTTGATTAGAAATATTTTTATCCAAATTTCTAGTAAATTGCATCCTATCTTGAATATTGCTTATTGATTGTCTTATTAAATAACTAGATGTTATTGTTTGACTTCTAATTATTGCCTTTGTACTAGAATCTAGAGAAGTAGTACTAGTTAAGGTTATAGAAGCTGTAGCATATGAACTTGTACTAAGAGTGTCAGTATGATCGTATTCAATACAATAATGATCTGCTGCATCAAGTGCAGTGTTAGTGGTATCATTCCACTTTCCTCTTTTGCCAACTCTATAGTACATAATTACATAATCTTCAGCAGTATTGTTGGGTTCTCCACTATTCCAATTATTAAAATATTCACTCCCTGAAGTGGGGATACTTGTTCCTGCATCTGGCCCATCTCTCCAAGTATTTGTTTCTCCTGATGCAGCGTACCCACCTAACCACATTGATTGATGAGTATGATCTCCAGGGGTAGTGTCATGATTAACAAATAAATCTTCAAGAAAATCATTTTCTGCCTGGCTGTTTATATTACAAAGATAACCATCAAGACCATTATATGATGATGCAAGAGCTTTTGCTCTAGCTCCGTTTGCACCCTCATAATTGTCATTTGTAGCATCAGAGACCACATTATAAAAATGCTCAGTTGATTTAGAATATTTTACACCACTTGCTGTCTCATAGGTTTTAATAGTAATAGTTCCAGAATTACCCTTAAATCTTAAAGACTCAAGTGCTGAATTAATATTTGATTGAGTTCCTGAAAAACCTAATTCTGTTAGCGAGCCACCATTACAATTGGTTGGTTCACTTTCACTTCTTTCATCCGAGGCAGTATATCCACAATATGAACTTATAGCTTTTAAACCCGAAGTAGTTGTTATTTTAATATTTCCTACAGAAGCCTCTATAATTACAAACGCATTTGTAAAACCACTTATGGCTGGTGTGGTTCCAGAATTTGAAACTTGAACCCAATCTGATGCATCAGTAGTAAAAGTAGATGGAAGCGTAACATTTGCTGAAAATGTTTTACTAAAGTAAAGAAAAAATAACAAAAAATATATAAATCTAAGCATCACACTTTTTTTTTGGAAATTTAACTAAATTTTAATAAAATGTCAGGTAATATTCTTGGGGCTCCTGGCAACAGAACGCTACCTTTAAAATCGGTACTACACGATGTACTACACATTTGCTGATTTTAATTAGCTTTAATCAACATTTTTAATTGTAAAGATAAGGTAAAGGTCAGTGGAGTCTTGTCGATGTATTATAAGTGTTGGTTTCATTAGCCAGTATTTCATTTAAATTTTTAATCCTGGTCCTTTTAAGAAGGGGGCGGAACTATCCAATGACCATCTAGCTTTTGATGGGAATTCTAAATCATTAATTAAGTTCATTTTATATCTTTCAATACCTGCCCAAGCAATCATTGCCGCATTGTCACTACAAAGATTTATTGGAGGAAAAATAGAAGAAAATTTTTTTTCTTTTGATAGTTTGGTTAAATTTTCTCTTATTTTTAAATTAGCAGCCACACCACCAGCAATTACAAAAGTTTTTTCAATATCTTTTTTATCTTTTAAAAATTCTTCCATTGCTTTTTTAGTTTTTTCATAAAGAATTTCATTAATAGTTTTTTGAAAAGATGCTGCTAAATGATATTTTTCTTTTTGATTTTTTAATTTTTTAGAAATTCTCAGAACAGCAGGTTTTAAACCAGCAAAAGATAAATTACAGCCACCTTTTTTAAGTATTGGCTTGGGTAATTTAAAATAATTTGCATCCCCTTTTTTTGCCCATTCTTCAATTTTGGGTCCGCCGGGAAATTCTATTCCTAAAAGTTTTGCAGTTTTATCAAAAGCTTCCCCAATAGCATCATCAATTGTAGTGCCAAGTCTTTTATAATTATTAACTCCTTTTACTTATAAAAATTGAGTGTGGCCACCTGATATTAGTAATAACAAATATTGAAATTTAATTTTATTATTAAT
>JAKUPP010000059.1 GCA_022450705.1 Alphaproteobacteria bacterium
TAACTATTTTAAAAATACTCAACATCATTTGATAAATTGGGATTTCTATGTTGGCTCCGGTGTATATCCAAAAAAGAATTGGCATTAAAAAAACAGCCAAAATTGTCGAACATATTGTTAAAGAGATAGATAAGGCTACATCTCCTTTTGCTAAATAACAAATTACATTTGAAGCTGTACCTCCAGGAGCGCAGCCTACTAGAATTACTCCTATACCAATAATTTGTTCTATGTTAAAAAATTTTATTAATAAAAAACCCAAAATTGGCATTATTAAAAATTGTAATAAAATACCTAAACAAACAGTTTTAAAATTTTTAAGAATTCTATAAAAATCGTTAAACTCTAAAGTCAGACCCATCGAAAACATAACTAAACTTAGTAAAGGAACTATAAGAAAATTAAGATTTGACCAATATTGAGGATCGAAGATAGCCCAAATTGAAAATAATATGACCCATAAGGGAAATAGGCTTGTTGACTTAGCAACAAAATGTTTCATAAATTATAAAATTTTACAAACTTCTGAAAATTCAAATCGTGGGAGTCGGTTGAGTAATTTGGTTTCATCACCATAACCTAAATTACATAAAAAATTTGATTTAAATCTCCCATCAGGAAAGAATTCTTTATCTACTCCCGTATTGTCAAATCCTGACATGGGGCCTACATCCAGACCTAAGGCTCTTGCAGCTAACATAAAATAACCACCCTGCAAAGTTGAATTTCTAAATGCTGTTGTTTCTGCTTTAGCTGGCGGATTTGATAAAACTTTTTTCATACCCGGATTATGAGGAAATAATTTAGGTAAGTGGTCATAAAATTTACTATCATAAGCTATTATTGCAACTATTGGGGCTGTCATGGTTTTTTCAACATTCCCTTCGCTAAGATGTGATTTTATTCTTTCTTTAGATTCCTTTGATTTTAAAAAAATTATCCTCATTGGTTCAGAATTGGCACTGGTAGGACAATTTTTTACTAACTCATATAAATCTTTTAAGATTTGTTCATCAATATCTTTTTTTTTCCAGTTATAGTGGCTTCTAGCTTTTAAAAATAATTTGTTTAAAAAATCTTGATTCATAAAGAAATATTAAAAAATTTATTTAAAAAAATAGTATATCCCCAATAACACGCTGCTGTAGATACAATAGCAATTAACATTGCTCCGGCAAAATTAATATTTAATTTTAATAAAATAGGAAAAAATAAAAAAAAGGTTAAAGAAGGTAAAATCATTAACAAAGTATTATTTGTTAAATCAGATACTTGTTTAATATCTTTTGTATCCCAATAAAGCCATATCAATGTCAAGACAGTAATAAGGGGCATTGAAACAATTAAACCAGCTAATAATGAGGATCTTTTTGCTACTTCAGCAGCTACAACAATTACTACAGCTGTAATTAAAACTTTTAATAAAGATACTATGTTTACTAAACTTAAAAATTTTGAAAGATAATCTAACATTATAATTTATAAAAAATTCTATCAATATTATTTAAACAATAAACTATAATTTTTTATTAATATTTCAAAAATTTTTTCTCTATATAGACAATCTTGTTCACAGTGTTTATAATTCTGGAATGGGTTTATTATTATTTTATCCAACTCCTGTATTTGAAAAAGAAGAGGCTATGCCTGAAGATTTCAATAAAAGATTGGAGAAATGGATTATTGATTATTCTGAATCTAACGAAGAATCCAAAAATTGGAGTAAAAAGTTTTATGGTGCCGGTTTTACAAGTTATGGAAGTGATCAAAAATTGCATGAAAAAGAAGAAATTTTTAAAGAATTAGCTACTGGATTAGTGCCACACGTAAAAGAATTTTTAGAATTGATCAAGGCAATACCACCAAAAGAAATAGTGTGTGTTGATATGTGGTGTACAATTAATAGACCAACAAGTATGCATCCTAGACATATCCACCCTTTAAGTGCGTGCAGCGGAACTTATTATGTTAATGCTGATCCAGACATGGGGAATATAAATATTCATGACCCATATGATAATCGTGCTATGGGAGCAATGTACCAACCAGACTCACCTTTAGCTTATGATACTTACAGTGTAAATGTAAAAAGTAGAAAAGCTGTAATGTTTCCAGGTTGGGTTTCTCATTCTGTACAACAAAATTTAAGTAATAAAAATCGAATAGGGGTTAGTTTTAATTATAGAGTCCTTTATGATGGCCCCGGCGTACCCCAAAAATAAAGCTGGTGATGTCTGGTTTTTAAATTTTTAATTATAAAGATTCCAGATTGGGCTTTTAATATTTTTTATAAAATCTTTATGTTTTTCTTCTTCCTCACTTGATAAAACAAACTTTCTATCTTTTAATATTTCTTTTTTAATAATTTTAACTTCTTCTTTCTCTCCTTTCTTTTCTTTTGACTCTAAAATTAAATTTGGTTGTTGTCCTCCTTTTAGTTCTAAATATACTTTTGCTAATAATTTTGCATCGATTAATGCTCCATGTTTTTTTCTAAGTGATAAATCAATATCAAATCTTCTACATAATGCGTCTAAGTTAGCAGGCGATCCAGGGAATAATTTTCTAGCAAGAATTAAAGTATCAATAATTTGATTTGTAATAACATTTAATTTATTAAATTTTAACTCATAATTTAAGAAAGGTATGTCAAAAGCAATTCCATTATGTGCAACTATGGGAGAATCTTTTATAAATTCTAGGAAATCAGGAACTACTTCATTAAAAAGTTTCTTATCTCTTAAGAAATCATCAGATATTCCGTGTTTTTCTTTTGCTGCAATACTACTTTCTTTTTGTGGATTAACAAAGGTTTGATAAGTTTTACCAGTTGGTAAATAATTTGAAAGCTCTAAACATGCTATTTCAATTATCTTATGTCCTTCTTTATAGTTCAATCCTGTTGTTTCTATATCTAAAACAACTTGTCTCATAAATGAATTTAAAAAAATTAATAAAAATAATTAAAAGCTTTATGCACTTCTTCTGTTAAATTTTGTGTGATACCTATTTTATCTGAAACTTTTGTGCCTCTAGTTAATTGATATTCTGCCCAAGTCAAAGAACCATAGTAAATATTATTAAGTATTTTATCTACATAGGCCATTTTGATTTCCCCTTCTTCAGCAATATTTTCATTTACTATTAAATTACTATCGTTTTCAACTATACTTAACGAAGCAACATCTAAATTTTCATTTATATTCTCAGCAAATATATTCTCCTTTTCTTTACAAAAGGATTCATTTTTAAAGGCTCTAACTATACGACAATCTTTTCCTGTTACATAAGACGCAACATGTTCTGTATTTGTTTTCCCTGTAGCAGAATAACTTATAATATTGCTAGTTAAAGACGCAACGCCGTACCCAGAGCAATTAGATAATAAAAATAAAAAAAGAATAAAAAAATACTTCATTACTTACCTATTCTATCAAACATTTATGACGATTGTATTACCAGACTTGAATTTTTCTGTGGATAAATGAAAAAACTTGTTAGTAAAATCAAAAAAACTGTTTATAACCCTGTGGATAACATTTTATCCAAAGTTTTTCTTAAAATTCTTCTTGTTTTTAGTTTTGATCCATTATTGTTTATTACAAAGTCTGCAAATTTTTTTTTCTTATCTGATACCTGGTTTGCTAAAATTTTTTTAAATAAAATTTTTGTCATATTTTTTCTTTTTTTAATTCTTTCAAATTGAGTTTTTTTATTCACATCCATTAAAATAATGTAATCATAATTTTTTTTTGTTTTTTGTTCAAAAATTATTGGTATTTCCATAACTATAAAATTCTCATTTTTATTTATATCCAAAAAAATTTTTTTTTCTTTTTTTACACAAGGGTGAATAATTTTTTCTAATTTTCTTAATTTTTTTTTATCGCTAAATACTATTGAAGCTAGTACGCTTTTATTTAATTTTTTTCCAATAAATGCCCCAGGAAACAATTTATAAATTTTTTCTTTTACTATTTTAGTTTCAAGAATTTTTTTTACTTTCTCATCTGCAGAAAATATTTTTATTTTTTTTGACTTGAAAAAACTTAATGCAAATGTCTTACCGCTTCCGATCGTTCCTGTTAAACCTATAAGAATCATTTAATTTCGTTTTGAAGGATTTTTTTTAATTT
>JAKUPP010000006.1 GCA_022450705.1 Alphaproteobacteria bacterium
ACTCTTGCAGGGGCATTTATTGGGGGAATTATTGTTACGCAATCTGGAATTTTTAAAAGTTTGCTTTTATGCGGTATTTTACAAATGTTATCTAATTTATTTTATGCCATCCAAGCCTATATAGGATACAACATTGGTTTTTTAATTGTAACAATTGGTTTTATGGATCTAGCCAGTGGAAAGGGGACGGCTGCTTTTATTGCTTATTTATCGAGTCTTTGTAATGTTCGTTATACAGCTACACAATATGCTCTTTTATCTGCTCTTGCTTCATTTGGCAGAACGTTCCTTTCTTCACCTGGTGGTTATTTGGTAGATACAATTAATTGGATTCCTTTTTTTATTTTTACTTCTATTGCCGCAATTCCTGGAATCTACCTTCTTATAATTCTAAAGAAGAAGAATAGCCCTTTCTAAATATTAATGTAAAAAAACAACATATTTCCAAAAAAAAACAAGTAATAAATTTGTAATATTTTTGACCATTTCTTGTAGTACAAATTTACTATGTTTAACTTTGAGTTTATTAATAACTTTGATAGGCAATAATTATGAAAAAAAAATTAATAATAGCCCCAGCATTAATTGCAATTAATTTAATATCAGTTGTTAGCGCAGATACAGGGCTCAAGTGGGAGTCTAAAAATAAAAATATTAAAGGCCAAATCTTTGGTCGAATTAACATTCAATCAGGGTTTACCGATACTGATGATAACGCAAATACAATAACCACTAATAGCGATTATTTATATTATAGAAGAATCAGGCTTGGCGCATTAGGCCAAATTGGTCCAGTTTCTTTTAAAATTGAACCTGATTTTGCACCATATATGGAGACTGTTTTAGATGGCAATATTGATTTTAAAGACGTTTGGATCGGATATCAATTTAAAATGAATGGTATTAAACATAAATTTATAGTTGGTAACGACCAAACACCTTGTGGTTTGGAAGTTCAAAACAGTAGTCGTTTTACGAATCATATTGAGCGTCATGGAACACTAAGTTCTTGGTGTCAAGGTGAGCGTAGCAAAGGATATAGATTGCTATCTAGTGGAAAAAATTGGACAACACATTTAAGTTATTCTGTTGGTGAAGGTCAAAATTCTGATACTGATTTAACACATGGGACTTATGGTACCCGTATTACTTATTCACCACTAGCATTTAATAAAAAAGAAAAACAATGGTTGCACACAGGTTTTATGTGGGGATACAATAAAGTCGACGGAGGTGATAATGATTGGGGTTCTAGTAGCACCGATGCATCTCGTTTTATAAGTTCTGGCCCAAGACTAAATATTTTGAAAACTGGCGAACATAAAGATGCCACACGTTACGGCATTGAACTTGCTTTCGGGCAAGGACCATTAGATGTTCAATATGAAAGAATGTGGATGTCAGTTGATGGTTGTGGTGGAGATGCTTTAACAGGTGGATCTTGTACTTCTGTTGCTGCTGAATATGATTTTAGCGCATGGGCGCATTATGTTACTGCTTCTTATTTTTTACCTTTTGGACAAGGTAAAAGAATGAGAGCCTATAATTCTAACAAAGGTAGGTATGAAAGAATTAAAGCTAGTAATGCTGCAATGGTTGCGTATCGTTACGGATACCAGGATTATGCGGATGCTGCTAATAATAAAACTAGAGGCGACATAACAGATCATACATTTACTCTTAATTATTTTTTTAATTCACATCATAGCGTTCAAGTAGAATACTACACAGCTACGTTTGACTTCTCAAATACAACAAACACATCTGATGAAGCTGATGTATTCCAATTAAATTGGAGAATTGATTTTTAATTAAAATCAGCTAACCATGCTAGCGATAGGCTTAAAGAATTTGTTCTTATTTCAGCTCTTTCTGGATCAGGAGAAGGGATTAAACCTTTTTCTTGTAAATAACCACCAGTTCCAAATGATTTTTCACTAGTAAATTCGGCGATATATTCACTGATACCAGGAATGTTACCTACGTGCGCATTTTTAACATAAAAAAATAAAGAACGAGAAACCGGATACTTACCAGAAGAAATATTTTCAAAAGTTGGAGCATTATCTTCGACAATTGAGCCTTGAAGCTTATCTTTGTTTTGATCTAAAAAACTATAACCAAAAACTCCGAAAGCTTTAGGATTTTCTTCTAATTTTGAAATGATTAAGTTATCATTTTCTCCAGCTTCAATATAAACCCCATCTTCACGAACTGTGTGACAAAGTTTTTTAAAAGCTTTTTTATCAGTTTTTTTCATAGCTTTAATTTCCGGGAATTTTTTGCATCCGCCTTGCATAGCAAGTTCTACAAACGCATCACGAGTTCCAGATGTTGGAGGAGGTCCAAGTACTTCAATTTTTTGATCAGGAAGAGATGGATCTACATCTTTCCAAGTTTTGTGTGGATTTGGTACTATACTACCATTAACCATTACATTTTTACCAAGAGCCAACCAAATGTGTTTTCTATCTATTTCCATTTGAGGAGCACTTTTGGAGTTTGCTATAACAATACCGTCATAACCAACTTTAACTTCAGTAATTTCAGTTATGCCGTTATCAGCACATTTTTTTACTTCTTTAGCTTTAATACGTCTAGAAGCATTGGTGATATCAACATGAGAAGGACCAATTCCTTGACAAAATATTTTTAAACCACCACCTGATCCCGTACTTTCAACGACAGGAGTTTTAAATTTGGTTGAAATACCAAATTTTTCAGCAACAACTGTTGCAAAAGGATAAACTGTACTTGATCCTACAATTCTTATTTGATCACGGGCCTGCACCACGTTTGCTGTTAAAATTATTGTTGTTGCAGTTAATAAAGATTTAGTAAAATTTTTCATATAAGATTCCTATAAATTAGTTAATAAAACTAGTGTAAATTTGACCATTTATTCATTACAGTTTTATGACATAAATAAAATAAATTTATTACATAATTTTTTAGTGCTGAAAATTCAGTAAAAACAAGATATAAAGGGTTTAATGAAAGGTTTTAAAAATTTATGGTTTATTTGTTAAAAGATCTAAGACTTAATAAATATTTGTTTAAAATTAATAAAAAAAAATCAATTTTAAATCAAAATTTTTTTATTAAAGAATTAAAATATTTTTACAAAATAAAAAATAAAAAATTATTAGAAAATTTCAAAAAAAATAATAACGGTCTAGAATTTGCTAATAAACGGTCTTTTCTTTTAGATGAAGTTATTGACAAGTGTTATAAAGAATATGTAATTCATTTTGACAAAAATATTAAAAATTTTGAATTTTCTATAATTGCAACTGGCGGATTTGGTAGAAAAGAATTAGCTCCTCATTCTGATATTGACATTCTTTTCCTTCATTCTTTAAAAGATAAAAAAAATTTAAAAAGTTTGGTAAAACCCATACTACATACTCTTTGGAATTTAGGGTTAAGAGTGGGATATGCTACACGGACAATCCAAGAGTGCATAATTTATAGTAAAAAAGAGCTTGATGTTTGTACTTCTATTTTAGAAAGCAGATTTATTGTTGGTAATAAAAAGATTTACGAAAACTTAATGAAACAATATAAAAATAAAATCGTTGAAAGATACGGGAAAAAATTTATTGAAGCAATTTTTTTAGAAAGAGAAAAGCGGCTGAAGGAAATTGGAGACACTAGATATTTATTAGAACCAAATGTTAAAAATGGGAAAGGATCTATAAGAGATTTACAAACTCTTGATTGGATTGGTAAATTTTTTTACAAAATACAAAATTTGAATGATTTAATTAGTCATAAAATATTAGATAAAAATTCAGCTGAATCATTTATTAAAGCAAAAACTTTTTTTTGGTCAGTAAGATCTCATTTGCATATTTTATCTGACAGACCGAATGAACAGTTAAGTTTTGAATTTCAAAATTTAATAGCGAAAAAATTAGGATATAAAAAAAGCAGAGCGTTATCGCATGTAGAAAAATTTATGAAAGAATATTTTTATACTGCAAAAAAAGTAAGCGATTTAATTAGAATATATTGTAGTTTTATAGAAGATAAGGAAAAATTATATCCCAACTTAAAAATAAAAAAATCGAAAGAAATTGAATTCGAGAATTTTATTATAAAAGATAAAAGAATTGATTTTTCAAAAAATTTCAGATTTAAAAATTTTTTTTTAAATAATTGTACACTTTTTTTTAGAATTTTAGAGATAGCCCAAAAAAAAAATTTAGACATCCATCCAAAAGCTGCGAGTTTAATATTAGATAATATAAAAAGAATTGAAAAAAAAATTAAGAATAATAAAGAACTTTTATTTTCATTTATAAAAATTTTAACTTCTAAAAATAAAACAGAAAAATTTTTAAAATTAATGAGTGATTTAGGACTCTTAGGAATTTTAATTCCTGATTTCAAAAGAATATCAGGGCACATCCAATTTGGAGGTTTTCACACTTATACCGTTGATGAACATACTTTAAAAGCTATTGGATATATTAATGATATTGAAATGAAAAAGGATATTAAGGAAAATTTATTATACTCCAACATTTTTTCTGAAATTATTTCTAGAAAAATTCTTTATATTGCAATGTTTTTTCATGATTTGGGAAAAGGGACAGGTAGGGACCACTCGATCGTATCTAGTGAAATTGCAAAAGAATTTTGTTCTCACTTGGAAATGGACCAAACAGAAAAAAATACAATTATATGGTTGATTAGGAATCATTTATTGATGAATAAAATTTCTCAAAAAAGAGATATAGATGATACAAATACGATTTTTGAATTTGGAAAAAAGGTTCAATCGTTGGAACAACTGAAATTATTATTTATTTTTACAGTGGCTGACATGAAAGCAACAGGAAAATCAATTTGGAATAATTGGAATAAGTATCCTCTAGAAAAACTTTTTTTAAAAACAAGAAATTTATTTTTAGGCAGTTCTATAAATGTAAATAAAAATATAATTGAAAATTTAAAATCAAAATTAAAAAAAGATAAAAACTTACGTCCCAAAAAAAAAATAGAAAATTTTTTAAAAACACTTCCTAAAGAAATTTATTTAAATAATGACAAAAGTAAAATAGTTAAATTTCTACAAATAATTCAAAAGTCTAGAGAAAAAAATTGTATAAAAATTTTTCAAAATATAGAAAAATTAGCTACAGAAATAATAATTTATACTAAAGATAAGCCAGGATTATTGTATAAATTATCGGGAGCAGTAACTATTTCCGGTTTTAATGTAGTGGAAGCAAAAGTATCTACATTAAATAATGGTATGGCATTAGATATTTTGTGGGTAAGGGATTTAAATGGTTTAATGCTAGACAAATTATACCATTTTTCAAAATTACAAAAAAAAATGTTGGAAATTTTATCAAATGATAATTTGTTAGAAAAAGAAATGAAAAATGAAAGAGAAAAAAGTTTAAAAAAGAATCTATTTAATATAAATACTAAAATATTTATTGATAATAATTCTAGTAAAAAACACACAATTTTAGAAATTAATACTTTTGATAGAATAGGCTTAATTTATGATCTAACAAAAAAATTATATAAATTAGGATTAAAAATAAGTAGCGCTAAGATTTTAACAATGGGAAAAGGTGCAAACGAAATTTTTTATATTCAAGATTTTAGAGGAAATAAAATTTTATCTAATAAAAAAATTAATAAATTAAAAACGAGTATAACAACACTATTAAACAATTAAATTTTCTTAAATGAAATTAATAAAACCTTTTCTAACAATAAGTGGCTTAACATTTGTAAGTAAAATTTTAGGTTTTTTCAGAGATATTTTAATAGCTGCATTTGTAGGAGCTGGCTTTATAGCAGATGTTTTCTTTGTAGCCTTTAAACTTCCAAATTTTTTTAGACGTTTGTTTGCAGAAGGAGCATTTTCTGCAGCATTTATACCAATCTTTTCTTCAATATTAAAAAAAGATGGAAAAGCTAAAGCATTACGCTTTGGTTCGGAGGTTTTATCTTTACTTTTTTTTATTCTATTTTTAGTAATAATAATTTTCGAATTTTTAATGCCATTAGTTGTATACTTCCTTGCTCCTGGTTTTGCTCAAGATCCTTCTAAATTAAACTTATTAATTGAATTATCACGCATAACTTTTCCATATTTATTTTTTATTTCTTTGGTTTCTTTGTATACCGGCGTACTTAATTCTTTTAATAAATTTGCAATTGGAGCTGCGTCTCCAATACTTTTAAATCTAACTTTTATAATATTTATATTTTGTTTTAGAGAAATTTTCGAAACAAAAGGACATATGTTGTCTTGGGCAGTCTTTTTTGCAGGCCTTTTTCAATTAGTTTTTTTAATAATCGGAATATTTAGAAACAATCTAGAAATTTTTTTTGTTAAACCAAAATTTTCTAAATATATAAAGAAATTATTTAAATTAATTATACCCGGAGCAATTGGCGCTGGCGTCATTCAAATAAACTTGTTAGTAGATGTAATTCTAGCGTCATTTTTAAATACAGGTTCAATATCATATTTATATTATGCTGAACGAATAAACCAATTACCTATTGCTTTAATTGGAGTTGCACTAGGAACTGCTCTTTTACCAACATTGTCAAAGCAAATAAGTCAAAATGAAAAAGGCAAAGCTTTATACACACAAAATCGTGCCATTGAATTTTGTTTATTATTAGCAATTCCTGCTTCTGTAGCAATATTTATAATAGCAGAACCAATAATCGGTTCTTTTTTTGAAAGAGGAGAATTTTCTGCAACTGATAAACTGCTTTCTGCAAAAGCTCTACAAGCATTTGCTGTAGGAGTTCCTGCTTATGTTCTAGTTAAGATTTTAACACCAATTTTTTTTGCAAGACAAAATACTGTAACACCAGTAAAAATTGCAATTTTTTGTGTATTTATAAATTTTTTATTTAATATTATTTTGATGCAATTTTATCAACATGTTGGAATAGCAATTGCTACGGCTATATCTTCTTGGGTGAATTGTATATTGCTTTTTTATATTTTATTAGAATCTAATGAAATTGTTTTTGATAAAATGCTGAAACTAAATTTTAAGAAAATTCTTATAATAAATATAATTTTTGGAATTCTTGTTTTTTATTTTAAAGATTTTATAAATATATTTTCTAATTATAAATTTTTAAATTTGTCAATTTTTGTTTTAATAAGTATTAGCGTTTATTTTTTATTATTGAATTTTTTTAAAATTTTTATTTTTTCAAATTTTCAATTATTTAAGTTAAGATAAATATATGAATAGAATATTTTCAGGAGTTCAACCAACAGGAAATTTACATTTAGGAAATTATTTAGGAGCAATTAAGAATTGGGTTTCTCTACAAAAAGATTTTGAATGTATATTTTGTATTGTTGATTTACACGCCATTACTATTAAACAAGATCCAAAAGAATTAGAAAATAATACTCTGGAAGTAACAGCAGCGTATTTAGCTTCTGGAATTGATCCTGAGAAAACTATAATTTTTAACCAAAGCGCTGTATCTGCTCATACAGAATTAACATGGTTGCTTAGTTGTTTTACACCTATTGGTTGGTTGAATAGAATGACTCAATTTAAAGAAAAAGCTGGTAAAAAAAAAGATAATGCTGTCTTGGGCTTGTATAGTTATCCCGTATTAATGGCATCTGATATTTTGGCATATAAAGCAACACATGTTCCGGTAGGAGAAGATCAAAAACAACACTTAGAATTATCAAGGGATATTGCAGGTGCTTTTAATCAGGCCTATTCAACAGATCTTTTTCCTATTCCTGAACCACAAATTTTTGGAGAAGCTACAAGGGTTATGAGTTTAAGAAATGGAAAAAATAAAATGAGTAAATCTGATGAGTCAGATTATTCTAGAATAAATATAACTGATACTAAAGATTTAATAAATTTAAAAATACAAAAGGCTAAAACTGATCCTTACCCTTTACCATCTGAAAAGAAGGAATTAGAAAACAGACCTGAAGCAGAAAATTTATTAGGAATATATTCAGCTTTAAAGGATGAAAAATTTGATGATGTGATGAAAGAAATGTCAGGTAAAGATTTTTCTAGCTTTAAAAAGTTATTAAGTGAATTGACTATAGATAAAATAGAGCCAATTTCAAAAAAAATGAACGACTATTTAAAAAATAAAGATTATTTGAAAAAAATTTTAGAAGAGGGTAAAAAAAAAGCTAATGATATTTCCTCAAAAAATTTATTAGAAATAAAAAAAACTATTGGTCTATTGATTATTTAATTTTATTGTATTATATGTTTGATTATGGATATTGAGACAGAATTAACACCAAATCCTGAGACCTTAAAATTTATTGTTGATAAAAAATTTATCTTTCAACATGGTATTGAGATTAAAAACGAAAAAGAAGCTAAACAATATAAATTTATTAAAAACTTTTTTGAAGTAAAAGGAATAAAAAGTATTTTTATAGGTGAAGATTTTTTTGCTGTAACAAAAGAAAAGAATATTACTTGGAGTTTATTAAAAACAAAGATACTTACTTTTATACTTGATTCTATTTCTTCAAATAAAGTTTTAATCGAAAAAAAAACTAAGAGTAAAGAAGTTAAAAAAACGAAAGATAAATTATCAAATAAAATTGAAAAAATTATTGATGAAAAAGTCAGACCTGCAGTAGCTAGAGATGGAGGGGATATAATTTTCGAAAGTTTTGACAAAGGTATTGTTTATTTAAAACTTAAAGGAGCTTGTTCAGGTTGTCCAAGCTCTACAGCGACATTAAAAGACGGGATTGAAAATTTATTAACACATTATTTCCCAGAAGTTAAAGAAGTAAGAGCAATTTAAGTACCTTTATTTACTAAATAGTTGTATATAACAAATAATTGTGGTATAATATAACTTACATACTATATATAGTAGAATGAATAAATCAAAAAAAAGAACAAATCCAAAAAAATTACATATTTCCTATAAATATATAATATTTTTCTGTGCAGTATTTGCTACTTTCAATTTTTTTATACAAAAGTTAGCATATCAAAATGAGGGAAAAAATTATCCTCAAGTTCAAAATATGAGATTTAACCAAGTACAGAGCAATAAATTTAATAAAGTAATAGAAGAAAATAAAAAAATTAATGTTAAAAATGATTTTTCAAATTATACAGTTGCTGAAAGAAAAAAATATTTTATTGCTAATATATTTCCAATTTTACATAAAACAAATCAGGATATTTTAATAAAAAGAAATATATTTTTTGAGATAGAAAAAAAAATACAAAATAATAACTTAAATGTTCTAGAAGCTGCAATTCTAAAGAAGTTATTTAATGAATTTAAAGTTAAAAATAATGATTTAAATGAATTAAAAAAAAGAATTGATATTGTTCCAGCATCTCTTGGTATTGCCCAGGCTGCTATTGAGAGTGGATGGGGAACATCAAGATTTGCTGTAGAAGGCAATGCTTATTTTGGACAAAAGGTTATAGGAAAGAAGGCAAATGGTATTAAACCTACTGATTCTGAAAATCCTTTAATTAAAGTTAGATCTTTTAAAAATTTAAATGATTCTGTTAAAGCTTATATAAATAATTTGAATACACACTTTGCATATAAAGATTTTAGAAAATCTAGATATGAATTAAGATCCTTTGGAAAAACATTAGAAGGTAGAATTTTAGCTAACCAACTAATAAAATATTCAGAAATAGGTGACGACTATATTGAAAACATCCAAAAAATTATTAAGAAAAATAATTTAAGCAAGTTTGATTTTATCGAATATAGAAGCGCTCAACGTTAAGGATTTAAAAACTGAAATCCTGACCATCTCCATTTATTATTATCATTAATTGTACAATTAATCCTAGTTCGTCCTTTTGGAAAAGCCCTGTCAAAACGGATTTCGATTCTTTTATTCCCTAATTTAGTTAAATCTGCCTTTATATTATGAGAGGGATAACATCGTATTAAGCCTTCTAAATCATCTAATAAGGTAAAGCCTAATAAAGGAGGGTTGATATCTGTTATTACTTTGTTTTCAGGTAAAACATTTTTTATTTTTAAACCATAAGAATTAGCTGCAAATTTAAAACGCTTCAAATCTCCATACTGTTCGTTCATTGAAAATCTTGGTAATTCAAAAATGTCAATTCCATTGTATATACCACCTGACTGCTGACCAAACGCTGCTTTGAAGTAATTTTTAGTAATTTCTTTTATTTCTGAACTATATTCTCCATATGGATATGCAAAAATATCAGGCACATATCCAAGATTTTTTAAAAAATCATCGCTAGCTTCCTCGATTTCACTGATTATTGTTTCCTTTTTTTTACCAACAAGATGAAAGTGATTTTTTGTATGATGTCCGATTGTTACACCGCGATTATTCATTTCTTTTAATTGTTCCCAGTTCATATAATTTTTTGAATTAGAATTAACCGGTCCAGTAGAAACAAAAATTGTAAAAGGCAGTTTTTTTTCTTTGAGTATGGGCCATGCTTTCTTATAAATACTAAAAAAAGCATCATCAATTGTTATCGCAACAGTTTTTTCAGGTAAATTTTTATTGTTTTGTAAAGCATCAATTATTGTTTCAATTGAAACAACATTATAATTATTTTTTATTAACTCATCTAAATGCTTTTTAAATTGAGGCATCCTAATGTTAGTAGAAGGATAATTATTTTCACCAAACCTATGATATACAAAAACTGCAATAGAATTTTCTTTAGCAAGCAATTCATTAATAAAAACAAATAGTGCAAGCAATAAAGTTATTATAATTTTACTTAGTTTAAACATCTTTTTACATCATTGGTTTTTTTAACATATTATTCTTTATTATTTTATATTTTTTTGAATTAAATAATTGATAGTGCCACCATTCTTTGTTATAAAAATCCCAACCCGAAGCCGACATTATTCCTAATAAAATAAATCTATTTTTTTGTGCTTCCTTAGTTATTGATATATTTCCATGAAAAGATTTTGAAGTAAAGTTATCAAACTTGGTTCCCATATTTAATTCATTATTATTTTTATTTACTAATGTAAGATCAATAGCCACACCCCTTGAGTGCGGAGAACCTTTTTTTGGATTAGCTATAAAATTTTCATCAGGAGTATGTTTCCAAAGTTTCCACTGTGCTTCACTTGGTCTAAAAGCATCATAAATTTTTAATTTTAAGTTTAATTTCTTAGCCAATTGTATACTTCTTTCAAAAAAAGGTACGGCTTCTTTATGTAAATAACAGTCTTTTTTTTTATAAATTTGTTTACCAGTAAAATTTTTTTTTGTAGCGTAGAGTAGATCTATTTCTATAGGGTATTTTTTTTTTGTTATTTTTATTAGACTCATGAATTTTTTTTATAAAGAATTTTAAATGTTATAAAAATGAATATATTAGCTTTCGACACAAGTACAGAAAAATTTTCTATTTCTATATTAAAAAATAATAAAATTGTTTTAAATTTATCAAAAATATTAAATAAAACATATTCAAAATTTTTGGTATCTATTTTAAAAAAATCATTAGAAAAAAGTAATTTAGATATTAAAAAAATAAATTGTATTTTAATATCTTTAGGCCCAGGATCTTTTACTGGTATAAGAATAGGTATTGCAGCTGCAAAAGGATTAGGCATACCTCATAAAATTAATATTTTAGGTTATAATAATATGGATATTCTAGTAAATTCCGTAGATAAAAAAATTAAAAAAAATGTAATAACTATAATAAAAAGTAAAAAGAATGATTACTACTTTCAGGTTTTTAACACAAAAAAAAAACCATTAACAAAAACCTCATTCTTTTCTATTTATAATTTACCTAAATTATTTTTTAATAAAAACGTAGTCTTTTCTGGTGATTTAGATCTAGATTTAATTAAAGAAATAAAAAAAAGAAAAAAAAATGAATTTTTTTTATATAAAAAAAAATTTTCTAATGCTCGAATGTTAATTAATTTAATAAAAGATAATCAATATATTGCAAAAAAAACGACTTTAGACCCCATATATGTATACAATCACTACGCTATTAAGAATTAATTTAATATTTTAATTTTTTATTATATTATTAATATTATTAAAGAATGGAAAATATAAAACATTTAGATATTTACGAATTATGTAAAAAAAGTGGTGTAAAATTGACATCACAAAGAGAAATTATTGCTGGTGTAATAAATAATTCAAAAGATCATCCAGATGTTGATAAAATCTACCAAAGAGCAAACAAGAAAAATAGCAAAATTAGTTTAGCAACTGTTTACCGCACTGTAAAATTATTTGAAGATGCAAACGTTATTATAAAACATGATTTTAAAGATGGTAAAGATAAGTCAAGATACGAACCAGCTACCAAGTGGGAGCACAATCATTTAATCGATGTAGTAACTGGCAAAGTTATAGAATTTCAAAACCCGGGTTTTGAAAAATTATCAAGAAAAATTGCAGAAAAAAAAGGATATAAAGTGATAGGATATAAGTTGGAATTATTTGCAATAAAAGAAGCATGTAAAAAAATAAAATAAAAATTACTAAATTAATTAAGGAAAAAAATTATACTTAGACATAAATATAATCAGGCAAAAAAAAGACGAATGTGCCTTAGTCCTGGAAAAAAAAAAAAATTTTCAAATAAAAAAGACTGGTTAGTTAAGCCTGTAAGTTCAATAAAAAACCTCATTTTAAATTCCTACATTTTGGATAGAAGAAGAATAAAAAAAAAATTAAAATCTGTTAAGTATAAAAATTTTGAAGTTCGTTTAGCAAAAAATTTTAAGGATATAGATGCTGCACAAAAATTAAGATATAAGGTATTTTATGAAGAATTAAAAGCTAAACCAACTATTAAAAATATTTTGTATGAAAAAGACTTTGATGAATTAGATCCATTCTGTGACCATCTTTTGGTAATTGATCATAGTAAAGGTTTAGGACGTAAATCAATAGTTGGAACTTATAGATTGATTAGAAGACCTATGACACAAATTCACGGTAAATTTTATACAGAAGGAGAGTTTGATATAAAAAAGATTTTAAAAACAAAGGGGGAAATTTTAGAACTCGGTAGATCTTGTGTTGATAAAAATTATAGAGATAAACCCATTATAAAATTATTATGGAAAGCTATTTCTGCATATATGGAACATTATAAAATAAAAATTTTATTTGGTTGTGCGAGTTTTCCAGGAATAAGTTATAAAAAATATAAAGAACAATTATCATTTCTCTATCATTACCATTTAGCACCAGAATCAATAAGGCCTAGTGCTTTACCTCCAAATAAAATTCAACTTAATCACTGCGAAAAAAAATCATTGAATAGTTATAAAATATTTAAATCCTTACCTCCTTTACTAAAAGGATATTTAAGATTAGGAGCATATGTTAGTG
The DNA here is from genome assembly GCA_022450705.1 of Alphaproteobacteria bacterium. Classification (GTDB taxonomy): domain Bacteria; phylum Pseudomonadota; class Alphaproteobacteria; genus CAYOOR01. The sequence continues at coordinate 13,376 of JAKUPP010000006.1, forward strand.
ACGGAGCATTTATAGACAAACAATTTAATACAATAGATATTTGTATAGTTTTAAAATCCAGTTTGTTAAAACAAAGATATTTAAATCTCCATAAAAAGGGAGTAAAAGATTCAAAAATAATTTTCCTAAAAAATTTTTTAAAAAGGAAAAAGTAAATCAATCATAGTGATTTTAATATTTTTAAGAATTGTAATTTTTCTACTATTTATCCTAATTCTCTTACCTTTTCAATTAGTAATCGTTTTTTTGATAAAAAAATATACGTTTGTAATTCCTTATTTTTTTCATAATTTATGTCGTAGAATTTTTGGAATTAAAATTGAGATTTGTGGTAAAGCTACTGCTAATTTTCCTGTTCTTTTCATATCTAATCACGCTAGTTATTTAGATATAATGATTTTAGGAAGTCTTTTTAAAACATCCTTTGTTGCAAAAAAAGAAATTGCAAAATGGCCATTATTTGGAATTTTAGCTAAACTTCAAAACACAATTTTTGTTGATAGAAGAATTTCATCATTAAAAAGCCAAGAAAATCAAATTGTAGATCATTTAAATAAAAAAAAAAATTTAGTTATTTTTCCTGAGGGCACAAGTAGCGATGGCAATAAAGTTTTACCTTTTAAAAGCTCATTATTTAATATTTTTGAAGAAAATTTAGATTCAAAAATATTTGTTCAAACTATAACAATTGTATATAAAAAGATTAATGGTATTTATTTAAATCGAAAAGATAGAAAAGATATAACGTGGCATTCAAACATGGATTTTATTCCAAATATTTTTAATGTTTTAAAAAAATTTAGTATAGAAGTGGAAGTTATTTTTAATGAGGAATTTATTCCAAATAAAAAATGGGATAGAAAAAAAATAGCTTTGCAATGTTGGAAGAAAATAAATTATAATTTAATAAATAGTTTATATAGAAAATAATTTTTTTGTTTAATAATACATTATGTTAGAAAAATTTAAGGTAAAGACTTTTGGCTGTCAAATGAATGTTTATGATAGTCAAAAAATTAGTGAAATTTTTTTTGATCTTGGATATAAAAATACTTTTATAGATCAAGAAGCAGACTTTTATGTAATAAATACTTGCCATATAAGAAATAAAGCAAAAGAGAAACTTTATTCTGAGCTAGGCAAAATTTATAAGATAAAAAAGAATAGAAATAAAAAAAATAGAAATACAATTGTTATAGTTGCGGGATGTGTAGCTCAGGCTGAAGGCGAGGAAATATTTAAGAGAGCTCCTTTTGTTGATATAGTTGTTGGTAGTCAATCTTATCAAAAATTACCTCATTTAATAAAAAAAATAAAAAATAAAATAAAAAATAAAAAATTTGTTGAACTTGATTTTGAACCTAAATCTAAATTTGATCATCTTCCAAAAAATAAATATATTCATGAAGTTTCAAGTTATTTAACAATACAAGAAGGATGTAATAAATTTTGTAAATTTTGTGTAGTTCCTTATACTAGAGGACCTGAATATTCAAGAAGTGTAAAAGAAATTCTCAATGAAGCAGAACTTTTAGTAAATAATGGAACAAAAGAAATAATATTATTAGGTCAAAATGTAAATGCTTACCACGGGCAAGACCTGAATAATAAAGAATGTAATTTAGGAAAATTAATTTATATTTTAGCAAAAATAAAAGGATTAAAAAGAATAAGATATATGACGGCTCACCCCAAAGATATGCATGATGATTTATATAAAGCACATAAAAATGTAGAAAAATTAATGCCTTTTTTACATCTGCCTATACAATCTGGTTCAAATAAAATTCTAAAAGCAATGAACAGAAATTATTCTGTTGAAGAATATTTAAAAATAATAAATAAAGTAAAAGAGTTTAGAAAAGATATAGTTTTTTCATCTGACTTTATTGTAGGGTACCCTGGAGAAACTAAAGAGGATTTTCAAAAAACATTAGATTTAATTGATAAAGTAAAATATGTACAATCTTTTTCGTTCATATATAGTCCCCGACCAGGAACAACTGCTTATAATTTAAAAGATAATCTTAAAGAAAGTGAGAAAAAAAGAAGACTGAGTGTCTTGCAAAATAAATTAAGATTTTATCAAGAAAATTTTAATAAAAATTTTGTTAAAAAATCATTAAATGTTCTATTCAGTAATTCAATAAATGAAAAAAATTATCAATCACTTGGATATTCACAATACATGCAGCTAGTAAGAATTAATAATAAAAAAGATATGCAAGGAAAAATTGAGGACATAAAGATTAAAAAAAGTTTTTATAAAAGTTTAGAAGCTGTGTCTTTAAATTAAGAATTTACAATTAAATATTTGATCAAAAATTTAGAAAAAAATATAATTGAGTTTGAAGATAATAGTATTTTAAAAATAATGCTTGGAGTTTTTCATAAGAATCTTGAAATTATTGAAAAAGAATTAAATGTCACTTTGTTTCCAAGAGGAAATATTATCTCAATAGATGGAGAAATAAAAAATATTTTAATTACAAAAAATACACTATCAAAATTATATGAAAGAGCCAAGATATCTGAAATAATTGAAAAAAGAGATGTAGAATCAATAATACAAAATATGAAAAAAAATAATTCTTCAAAACTTTCAATAAAAACACCAAAAAAAGAGATTTGGCCTCGTACAGATGGACAAACTAAATTATTTAAAGAAATATTAGATAAAGAAGTTTTATTTGTAATTGGACCTGCTGGAACCGGTAAAACATTTATAGCTGTTAGTCATGCAGTATCCATGCTTACTTCTGGTTTAATTAACAAAATTATTATTTCTCGTCCTGCTGTCGAAGCAGGTGAAAAGCTAGGATTTTTGCCTGGAGATTTAAAAGAAAAAATTGATCCTTATTTAAGGCCAATATATGACTCTTTTGATGAGAATCTTCCAAGAGATAAAGTTTTAAAATTAATCGAAAATCAAAAGATTGAAATTGCTCCTATTGCTTATTTAAGGGGAAGAACGCTAAGTAATTCATATATAATATTAGATGAAGCACAAAACACTTCCCCAATCCAAATGAAAATGTTTTTAACAAGACTTGGTGAAAATTCAAGAATGGTTGTAACTGGTGATATAACTCAGATTGATTTAAATCCAAAAGACAAAAGTGGTTTGACAGATGCAATTAGCAATTTAAAAAAGATTAAAGATATTTCATTTGTTTATTTAACTGAAAAGGATGTTGTAAGACATCCGCTAGTACGAAAAATAGTAAAGGCATATGATAAATAATGCCAAATCATAGAATAAATATTTTTCTAGAAAGTAAAAAATGGGTAGATAAAAAAATATTTAAATCAAAAGAAAGTATTGATAAGTTCATATATCACCTATCTCAAGAGACTATAAAGAAATGTTTTTTACAACCTAGATTCAAAAGATTCAAAAACTTAAAAACAAATGTTAATTTTATTTTAGCAGATGACAAATTTTTAAAAAAACTAAATACTGCTTTTTTAAATAAAAAAAAACCAACAAACGTGCTATCATTTCCAAATGAAAACTTTTTTAAAAATAAAGAAAATTTTTTAGGAGAAATTTTTTTGTCATATGATACATGTAAAAAAGAAGCAAAAAAATTTAAAATAGACAGTAAAGATAGAATAGGGCATATGATAGTACATGGAACTTTGCATTTATTAGGTTATGATCATAAAACAAAAGTCGATGAAAAAAAAATGATATATATTGAATCAAAAATTTTAAATTCTTTAGGTATAAATTATTATTAATTTTTTTTAAAATTTCTATTGAATAAAAAATTCATTAACAAACTTAAGTTTTTTTTAAAAAAAAAAGATAATAAAATTCAAAATAACTTTGAAAATTTATTAAATGAGAGACTTAAGCAAGAAAAACCTCTAAAAATTAATGAAGAAAAGATTATTTCTAATGTTTTTCAATTACCAGAAAAGTTGGTTAATGATATTATGATACCTAGAACTGATATTATATCAGTTGATTCTAATTTAGATGTTAACAAACTTGTTAAAATAATTGGAAGAACTAGCCACTCAAGATACCCTGTGTTTGCTAAAAGTAGAGATAATATTGTGGGCATGATTCATATCAAGGATGTAATTTCATGTTGGGAAAATAAAAAAATTAGAAATATTAAAAAATTAATAAGAGAAATATTATTTGCTCCTCATTCCATGAGTGTTTTAGATTTATTATTAAAAATGAGAACTTCACACATACATATGGCAGTTATTGTTGATGAACATGGAGGCGTAGATGGTTTAGTAACAATAGAAGATTTAGTTGAAGAAATTGTTGGAGAAATTAAGGATGAACATGAAGCACAAAAAGAAAGTAAAAAAAATAAAGATGAATTAACTAAAGATGATGGAAGTGTAAAAATAAGTTCGAGAATGCTAATTGAAAAATTTGAAAAAAAATATGGAATTAATTTTCCCGATAAAGAAGATATAGGTGATATTGATACGATGGGCGGACTGGTATTTCATATGTTTGGTAGAGTCCCACTAAAGGGTGAAGTTATAAAACATTCAAATGGATGTGAATTTGAAATTTTAGGTGCTGACTCTAGAAGAATAAGAACAATATTAGTTAGAAACCATGTATTTAGGTAACTAATTTTTTTTAAATTTACCAGCTGTGAATAATGAATTTATTTTTTTTTTTACAAATAATACAAAGAAAAATTTAAAATATATTTATTCTTTTTTTCTAGGAATCACACTAGTCGCATGCTTCCCACCCTTTAATTTTTGGCCATTACTTTTTCCATCTTTAACTTTTATTTTTTTAAAAAGTTATAATGCAGAATCTGAAAAGGACGCTTTTTTGATTGGGTGGTTCTTTGGCTTATCTTTTTTTATGTTTAGTTTGTATTGGATTTTTAATTCTTTTTTAATTAGGTCAGGTACATACATACTACTTCTACCAATTTGTCTTCTATCTTTTTCTTGTTTTCTTGCTCTTTTTATAAGTTTTATAACTTATTTAAATTATAAATTTAAAACTAATTTAATTTTTAATATTACTTTCTTTTCAATTTTCTGGACTTTTAGTGAAATTTTCAGGGGATATTTATTGACTGGCTTTCCGTGGAATTTATTAGCCCATACTCTCTCGGACTTCGATGCCTTAATACAGATTTGTTCTATAATAGGAGCATACGGTTTAACATTTTTTATAATTTATTTTATTTTAGCATTAAGTATTTTTATTTTAAATTTTAATAAAAAAAGAAAATACTTTTTGTTTTTATCTTCCTTTTTTATTTTTGCTTCTATTTTTTTCTATGGAATTAATAGACTAAATAATTCAAACTTAAATATATATGGTTCCGATGTATTTAGAGTAGTTCAACCTAATATAAATCAAATTGATAAATTAAATATTTCAAAAATAGAAAATAATTATAAAAAGTTAATAGATACAAGTTTCAACAACAAAATGGGCTCTTTGAATAAGTCTGATAATTTAGTTATTTTTTGGCCAGAAACTGCAATATTTAATTTTAATCATATTTATGATTTTAATATTTTTAAAAAATTAAATAATAATTTGAAAGAGAATGAGTATGTCATTACTGGAATTTTTAGGAATGAAGACAAAGATTATTATAATAGCATATCGATTATTGACAGAAATTTATCAGTAGATTTTGTTTATGATAAAATCCATTTAGTGCCTTTTGGCGAGTATATTCCCTTTAGTAACTTTTTAAATTTTTTTGGATTTAATTTTTTAGGTTTAAAAAAGGGATATAAAAATCAAAAAATAGTTGAATATAAAAATTTGCCTAAATTTAAACCGTTAATTTGTTATGAATCTATTTTTTCAGGAAAATTTATAAAAAATAAAAACGAGCCAGTTTTTTTAGTAAACTTTACTAATGATGCTTGGTTTGGTAATACAATTGGGCCATATCAGCATTTTGTTAATTCCAAATTTAGAGCTGTAGAAGAGGGAAAGCATTTAATTAGAGTAGCTAATACGGGAATTTCTTCTTCTATAGATCCGTTTGGAAGAGTATTAGAGAAATTAACTTTAAATTCTTCTGGCTATTTTGATACAAAAATTTTTATTGGAAATAAAAACAACGTACCTATAAAAACTATTTTTAGTAAATATAAAAATAATTTGGTTATAGTGTTATTAATAATTTTGTTTTTTTTATTAAGTATTTTAAAATATCAAACTCACAAAGGAAAAAAAAAAAGTTGAAAGAATATACATTTACAAGTGAATCAGTCTCAGAAGGACATCCTGATAAGGTTTGTGATTTAATTTCTGATAGTATCGTTGATCTTTTTTTATCGAAAGATCCTGAGTCTAGAGTTGCAGCTGAAACAATGGTTACAACTAATAAAGTTGTTATTAGCGGAGAAGTTAATGGACCTGATGTATTTAAAGAAACATCACTTGAAGAGTTAGTGAGAAATACAATAAAAAAAATTGGATATGAACAAGAAGGGTTTAACTGGAAAACTGTATCAATTGAAAATAATCTTCATCAACAATCAGAAGATATTGCAATTGGTGTAAATAAAAAGAACGAAAAGGAACAAGGCGCAGGTGATCAAGGAATTATGTTTGGGTATGCATGTAATGAAACAAAAGAATTAATGCCTGCTCCTATTTATTATTCTCATTTAATTTTGGAATCGTTAGCTAAATCTAGACATAAAGGTGATAACAAACTGTTACTTCCAGATTCTAAGAGTCAAATAAGTTTGGATTACAAAAACGGGAAACCTTATAGAGCAAGCGCTATTGTCGTATCAACACAACACGATCCAAGCTTAAAACAAGAAGATGTTAAAGAAATTGTTAGACCATATGTAATTGACTCATTGCCCAAAGGCTGGATGTGCGAAGAAGAAAACTTTTTTGTGAATCCAACTGGAAGATTTGTTATTGGGGGTCCAGTTGGCGATTCTGGTTTAACAGGAAGAAAAATAATAGTTGATACATATGGAGGAGCAGCACCACATGGAGGAGGAGCCTTTTCTGGAAAAGATCCAAGTAAAGTTGATAGATCGGGCGCATATGCAGCTAGATATTTAGCAAAGAATATTGTTGCTGCAAAACTTGCAGAAAAATGCACTATCCAACTTTCATATGCAATTGGAATTGCAAAACCAATTTCAATTTATATTGATACTCACGGCAATAGTAAAATAAAAGGCAACGAAATTTCCGATAAAATATCCGAAATTATGGATTTATCCCCATATGGAATAAAAAATAAATTATCGTTAAATAGACCAATCTATAGCCAAACTGCTGCTTACGGGCATTTTGGTAGAAAACCCGGAAATAATGGAGAATTTTCATGGGAAAAAACTGATTTGGTTGAATCTTTAAAAAATATTTTTTGAAAAAGTCTAAAAAAATATTAATACCTTTATTTTATAAAAAAAAACCAAGACGTCCTTTAAGTAAAAAACAAAAAGGATTATTAAAATTTACATTACAAAAATTTTTATTTAAAAAAGAAAAAGTTCAAAATAGTAAAAAAAGATTTCTAGAAATAGGCTTCGGGTATGGAGAAAATATAATACATTTGTCCAAAAAAAATGGTGATAAACTAATTATTGGCTGTGAAATTTATGAACCAGGTATAGCAAATTTAGTTTCAAAAATTGAAAGTGAAAATTTAAAAAATATCTATATTTTTCCAGAAAATATTTTTTCCTTGTTAAGTAAATTGAAAAAAAATTCAATTGAAAAAATTTTTATACTTTACCCAGATCCATGGCCAAAAAAAAAACACTATAAAAGAAGATTAATATCTAGCGTATTTTTGAATAAAATTAATAGTGTTCTAAAAACAAACGGAATAGTTTTTGTATCTACTGACTCAGAAGATTATTTAAAAGTAATTCTAAATAATTTTTTATTGAATAAAAATTTTTTGTGGGTTAATAAAAAAATCTCAAATTGTTATAAAAGACCTAAAGACTTAATTGAGACTAAATACGAAAAAAAAGCAAATATTAAAAATAATAAAAAATATTTTTTAAAATTTAAAAAAATATGTTGAACAATAATTTCAAAATATTAGATTATATATAGTTTATATATTCATTATTATTTTTTAAATGGGCTTTAAGCCCATTTTTTTTTGGTTTATAAAATTATGTTACTAGAAAACACAGAGTTAATACAAACAGCAGAAAATATTGCCGAAGAAAAAGGTATAGAAAAAGAACTAGTTTTTGAAGCAATTGAAAAAGCTATATCAAAAGCTGGAAAAGTTAAATACGGAAGTGATTATGATATTAGAGGCAGCATTGATAGAAAAACAGGAAAAATTAGTTTAGCAAGATATCAAGAAGTAAAAAAAGAAGTAGAGGATAATTTAATTGAAATAAGTCTAAAAGATGCAAAAAAAAAAGAAAAAAATATAAAAATTGGAGAATTTATTATTGAAAAATTACCAGATATTGATATTGGAAGAATATCTGCACAAGTCGCAAAACAAGTTTTAGTTCAAAATATAAAAGAAGCGGAGTCAGTTAAAAACTACGAATTATATAAGGATAAGGTTGGAGATACTATCAGTGGATTAGTTAAAAGAATGGAATTTGGAAACATAATTATTGATCTTGGTAACGCTGAAGGTGTGATAAAAAAAGATGAAATGATTCCACGCGAAAATTTAAGAAGAGGAGATAGAGTTAAAACCTATCTATACAATGTTAGTCAAGATACTAAAGGGCCTCAGATTTTTTTATCTAGAACCCACCCACAATTTTTAGCCAATTTATTTAAACAAGAAGTTCCTGAAATCAATGATAATATTATTGAAATTAAATCCGTTGCTAGAGATCCAGGTTCTAGAGCAAAAATAGCAGTTTATTCTTCTGATAAAACAATAGACCCGGTAGGCGCATGTGTAGGAATGAGAGGATCAAGAGTTCAAGCAGTAGTAACCGAATTACAAGGAGAAAAAATAGATATAGTCACTTGGTCTGAAGATAAAGCTACTTATATAGTAAATTCTCTAGCTCCAGCACAAATTAATAAAGTTATTTTCGAAGAAGATACTGAAAAAATTAAAGTAATTATACCTGAAGATCAGTTAAGCCTTGCAATTGGTAGAAAAGGGCAAAATGTTAGATTAGCTTCTATACTAACAAATTGTGAAATAGACATAATTGATGAAAAAGATGAAAAAAATAAAAGAAATGAAGAAATAAAAAGGATTTCAGACACATTTATGAAAGAACTCGACGTGGATGAAGTGATAGCGCATTTATTAGCAACAGAAGGTTTTTTATCAATTGAAGAAATAAGCCAAGCTGTTGATACAGATTTTAAAGCAATTGAAGGTTTCGATGAAAATCTTATAAAAGATCTTAAAGATAGAGCTACGCAAAACATGGCAAAAAGAAAAGTAGAATTAGAAAAGAAGAAAGTTGAGCTAAATATTTCAAAAGATTTAGAAAGTATAACAAACTTCACATTAACTGATTTAATTAAATTAGGCGAAAACAATATTAAAACTATGGATGATCTAGCTAATTTAGCAAGTGACGAACTTATCGAAATGCTAGATATAAATAAATTAAAAAAAACAGAAGCAGACGAGATAATAATGAAAGCAAGAGAAAGTTGGTTTAAAGGAGATAAAAAGAAATAATTTTATGAATAATAAAGATAGAAAAACAACTACGATAAAACAAACTTTTTCATATGGTAAGTCTAAGACTGTAACTGTAGAAGTAGTACAAAAAAAAAAAATAAATAAAGAAAAAACTATTCAAACTAATAAAAATGAGAAAAAACTAAAAATTTCTAGTAAACCTAGAAAAAAACTAACTATTAACAAAAGATTTCACCCTTCTTTTAAAAATAAAATTTTTGAAAATAGACAAGGAAAAGTAAAAGATAATTTTACTAATCAACAAGATGAAAAGAAAAAAATTATTAAAGAGGTAACAGTTCCTGAGATTATTTCGGTTCAAGAATTAGCAAAAAGAATGGCTGAAAAATCTTCTGATGTTATGAAAGCTTTAATGAAGAACGGCGTTATGGTTACTATTAACCAAAATATAGATGCAGATACAGCTGAAATTATAGCTGGAGAATTTGGACATAAAGTTAAAAGGGTTGATGATTTTGAACTAGAAGAAGATTTAAAAAAAAAAGAAGTTGATGATAAAAAAGATTTAGTAGAAAGAGCTCCAATCGTAACAATTATGGGCCATGTTGATCATGGAAAAACAACTTTGTTAGATGCATTTCGTTCAAGTAGCGTTGTTTCTAAGGAGCATGGCGGGATAACGCAACATATTGGAGCTTATAGAATCATGTCAAAATCTAAAAAATTTATAACATTTTTTGATACTCCCGGACACGAAGCATTTACTGCAATGAGAGCACGTGGAGCTAAAGTAACTGATATAGTAATCTTAGTAGTTGCCGCGGACGATGGGGTTAAAGAAACAACTATTGAAGCTATAAATCATGCAAAAGCTGCAAATGTGCCAATTATTGTTTGTATAAATAAGATCGATCTAAATGAATCAAATCCTCAAAATGTAAAAAATCAATTAATGGAGCACGAAATTATTTCAGAAGAAATGGGAGGAAAAAATTTGTTTGTTGAGGTATCTGCAAAGTCAAAAACAAATTTAGAAAAACTTGAAGAGGCAATTTTATTACAAGCAGAAATTTTAAATTTAAAAGCTAACCCTTCAAAGAAAGCCAGCGGAATTATTGTTGAATCAAAAGTTCAACAAGGAAAAGGATCTACTGCAACTGTTTTAATTCAAGAAGGATCATTAAAAATTGGAGATATTTTTGTTGCCGGACCTTCGTATGGAAAAGTAAGAGCAATGAGTGATGATTTAGGTAAGAAGATAATTCAAGCAAAACCAGCAGTACCTGTTGAAATAATAGGTATAACAGGAACACCAGTTGCAGGAGATGAGTTTAATGTTGTTGAAAATGATGCGAAAGCGAAAGAAATAGCAAGTTATAGATTACATAGGTCTAAAATTAGACAAGTTGAACCACTTACAAAAGAAAGTTTAGAGAAAAAACTTAGCGATAAAAGTAATATAAAAATTAAAGAATTAGGTTTAATTTTAAAATCAGATGTCCAAGGATCTTTGGAAGCAATTATTAATGGTATAGAAAAATTTAAAAATGATGAAATAAAAATAAAAATTGTTCATAAAGCTGTAGGAGAAATAAACCAATCAGATATTGCGCTTGCAGTAGCATCGGAAAGTTCTGTAATTGTAGTAGGGTTTAATGTTAAACCAAATAATTTAGCTAGAGATTTAGCTAAAAGAGACAAAATAGATATTAAGTTTTTTACAGTTATATATGAACTACTTGACTACATAAAAGATAGCATGAGCGGTCTTTTAGTTCCTGATAAAAAAGAAGTTTTAAATGGAAAAGCTAAAATTAAAGAAATATTTAAGATGTCTAAAATTGGAAAAATTGCAGGTTGTGAAGTAATCGAAGGTAAAATAGAAAAAAATGCTAAAATTAGATTACTAAGAGATAATAAAGTGATTTACGATGGAAAATTAAATAGTTTAAAAAAGTTTAAAGAAGAGGCTGCTGAAGTTAAAGAGGGAAGTGAGTGCGGTATGGTTTTAGAAAATTTTCAAGATATCAAACAAAACGATATTTTAGAATCTTATGTTATAGAAGAATTAAAAAGAAGCTTATAATCTAAATTATATTTTTTTAAATGAAGAATAATATAAAATCACAAAGGCAATTAAGAGTCGGCCAGCAGTTAAAACATTTAATTTCTGAAGTTATTCTAATAGGCAATTTCGAAAATGAAAAATTGAAAAAAACCCAAATTACAGTAACAGAAGTCAATATAAGTCCAAATTTAAAAAAAGCAGATGTTTTTGTGATTTCTAGAAACGATAAAAAAAGTTTTATCAAGTGTTTAAACGAAAAAAAATTTATTTTTAAAAAGGAAATTGCCGAAAAATTAAATTTAAGATATGTTCCAGATTTAAATTTTTCATTTGATAATAGTTTTGAATATGCCAATAAAATTGAAAAAATTTTAAAAGAACCAAAAGTACTTAAAGATTTATAATTTATGAATCCATTAAATAATGATTTGAACGGGTGGCTGGTTATTAATAAAGATTTGGGAATGACATCAAGACAGGTTGTTAATATTATAAAAAAAACATTAAATGTAAAAAAAATTGGTCATGCCGGGACTTTAGATCCTTTAGCAACAGGAGTTTTAGCTCTTGCAGTGGGAAAAGCAACAAAAATGGTAAAATATATAATGGATGGTATGAAAAAGTATAGTTTTACCATCAAATGGGGAATTTCAACTGATACCCAAGATGCTGAAGGTAAGATTATTGCAAAATCAAATAAGAAATTAGATAAAATTAAATTAAATTCAGTATTAAAAAGTTTTATAGGGGAAAAAAATCAAATTCCGCCAAAATTTTCTGCTGTAAAAGTAAAAGGAAGAAGGGCTTATGATTTGGCAAGAAGTGGTAAAGATTTTTCATTGAAACCTAAAAAAGTTTTTTTAAAAAAGATTAAAGTTGTTGAAAACAAAACAGATAAAAATAACTATACAAAATTTGAAATTGAATCTGGAAAAGGTTTTTATGTAAGAAGTTTAGTTAGAGATATATGTAAGAAATTAAATATGGATGGCCATGTTATAGAATTAAAAAGAATAGAGTCAGAACCGTTTAATTTAGAAAGTTCTATATCAATTAAAGATTTTTTAAGATTACATGAAAAGAATGATTGGAAAAATAATTTTTTACCTATATATTCTGTTTTAAATAAAATTAAATATGTTGGAAAATAATTTAACTAAAGATAAAATTATAAGCGAGTTTCAGAAAAAAAATAAAGATACAGGATCTTCTGAAGTTCAAATAGCCTTATTAACAAAAAGGATAAATTCTTTAACTGAACATTTTAAAAAAAATAAGAAAGATAACCATTCAAGAGAAGGTATGATTAAATTAATAAGTAGAAGAAGAAGGCTGATTTTATATCTAAAAAAAAATAATTTGAAAAGGTACGAAGAAATAATAAAAAAACTCAACTTACGTAAATAATATTAGTGTTTGATATCATAAAAAAAGAAATTCAATGGGGCGGTAAAAAGCTAGTTCTTGAAACAGGCAGAGTAGCAAGACAAGCAAGTGGAGCGGTCTTAGCTACTTATGGAGAAACCACCGTTTTATGTACAGTGGTTGCATCTAAAGAACCTAGAGAAGATGTAGATTTTTTACCTTTAACAGTAAGTTATCAAGAAAAAACATTTGCAGCTGGAAAAATACCAGGCGGATTTTTTAAAAGAGAAGCAAAACCATCAGATAAGGAAACATTGATATCGAGGTTAATTGATAGACCTATTAGACCTTTATTTCCTGAAAATTATTTTAACGAGACACAAATTATATGTACTTTATTAAATTTAGATAAAGATACTAGTCCTGACGTAGTTGCTTTTATAGGAGCTTCTGCTGCTTTAGCATTATCTGGAGCACCTGTTCAATCAACTGTTGCTGCTGCTAAAGTAGGATACATTGATAAAAAATTTGTTCTTAATCCATCTAAATCTCAACTTGAAAATTCTGATTTAGAGTTAGTTGTTGCAGGTACAAAAGATGGAGTTTTAATGGTTGAGTCAGAAGTAAAAGAATTGCCAGAAAAAATAATGTTAGATGCTGTTATGTTTGCACATAAAGAATTTCAAGATGTAATTAAATTTATTGAAACTTTTGCAAAAGGAAAAAAAGTATCTGAAATAGAATATAAAAACGAGAATGGAGATAAAAATTCAAAAGATCTATTTAGTAAAATTGAAAAAAAATATAAAAATGATTTTGTTAATGCATATAAAGAAAAAGATAAAGCAATTAGATCAGATGCTTTGTTAGGAATTAGAAAAAAAATTACCGAAGAATTTATTGTAGAAGATAATGATGAGATAACAGAAAATTTGGTTTCGTCTGCAACAAAAAAAGTAGAAAAAGAATTAGTAAGATCTAGTATTTTAAAATCTGGGAAAAGAATTGATGGAAGAGATACTAAAACTGTCAGACCGATTAAAGCCGAGGTCGGAGTTCTTTCCAGAGTTCACGGAAGCGCTCTTTTTACAAGAGGAGAAACCCAAGCACTGGTAGTGACTACATTAGGTACAAGTTTAGACGAACAAATTATAGATGACTTAGAAGGTGAGTTTAAAGAAAGTTTTATGCTACATTATAATTTTCCACCTTATTCAGTTGGAGAAGCTAATATGCTTAGACCACCTGGTAGACGTGAAATTGGTCATGGTAAATTAGCATGGAGAGCAATTAAACCACTTATGCCAATTAAAGATAAATTTCCATATACAATCAGAGTAGTTTCAGAAATTACAGAATCTAATGGTTCTTCATCTATGGCAACTGTTTGTGGAACATCTCTATCATTAATGGATGCTGGCGTTCCTTTAGAAAAACCTATTGCTGGTATTGCAATGGGTTTAATCAAAGAAGAAAAAGATTATGCAATTCTTTCAGATATATTAGGCGATGAAGATCACTTGGGAGATATGGACTTTAAAGTTGCTGGAACTAAAGATGGTATTACTGCTCTTCAAATGGATATAAAAATTACAAGTATAACAAAAGAAATTATGGAAAAAGCATTATCGCAGGCTCTGGATGGAAGAATTAAAATTTTATCGGAAATGGATAAAGCAATTGCTTCTTCTCGAAAAGAATTAAATAGTAATGCACCACAAATACAAACTATAAAAATTGATCCAGCTAAAATTAAAGATGTGATTGGCTCTGGTGGAAAAGTTATTAAATCTATAACTGAAGAAACAGGTGCGAAAATTGATATTGAGGATGATGGTACTATTAAAATAGCTTCAACAGATTCAGAAGGCGGAAAATTAGCATTAGAAAAAATTGAAAATATTACTGCAGAACCTGAAATAGACGAGATATATAGTGGTACAGTTGTAAAAACAATGGATTTCGGAGCTTTTGTTAATTTTATGGGATCAAAAGATGGTTTAGTTCATATTTCAGAATTAGCTGATAGAAGAGTAGGAAAGACCACTGATGTTGTAAAAGTTGGAGATAAAGTTACAGTTAAAGTCATAGGTTTTGATAATAGAGGTAAAATTAAATTAAGTATGAAAGAATTAAAACAAAAGAATGAAAAAAATTTTAATAGAGCCTAAATAGTATGGTTAAGAATAGTTTTACATATGATGATTTAATTGAATGTGCAAAAGGCAAACTTTTTGGAGAAGGAAATGCAAAACTACCCGCCCCGCCTATGCTAATGATGGATAGAATTACAAAAATTACCAAAGATGGAGGCAATTATAATAAAGGAGAAATTATTGCCGAATTAGATATTAAACCTAACTTATGGTTTTTTGATTGCCATTTTAAAAATGACCCTGTAATGCCAGGATGTTTGGGTTTAGACGCGCTATGGCAACTAGTTGGTTTTTTCTTAGGTTGGCTAGGAGCTCCAGGTAAAGGAAGGGCATTAGGTGTTGGAGAAGTCAAATTTTCAGGCGAGGTATTAAATTTTGCAAAGAAAGTAAAATATACACTTCATATAAAAAAAGTAATTATTAAAAGATTAGCCCTTGCTGTTGCAGATGGTATTATGTCAGTAGATGGAAAAAATATTTATACTGCAAAAGATCTTAAAGTTGGACTTTTTAAATCTGAAAAATAAATTTGAGGTTTACTATTGAAAAGAGTTGTTGTAACTGGAATTGGAATAGTTTCATGCATCGGAAATACTCTTAAAGATGTAACGGATTCTCTTTACAATGCTAAACCAGGAATAACTTTTAGTAAAGAACACGAAGAGCTCGGTTTTAGAAGCCACGTATATGGCAAGCCAGAAATAAATTTAGAAGAAAAAATAGATAGAAGAGTATTAAGATTTATGGGAGATGGAGCAGCTTTCAATCATATTGCTATGGAAGATGCAATCAAACATGCAAATTTATCAGAAGAACGCGTTTCAAATGTTGAAACTGGAATAATTATGGGATCAGGTGGCCCATCTACAAGAAATATAGTTGAAGCAGCAGAAATACTTAAAAAAGAAAAAAATTCAAAAAAAGTAGGGCCATTTAGAGTCCCTAGAGCTATGAGTAGTACAAACTCTGCAACATTAGCAACAACATTTAAAATTAAAGGAGTAAATTATTCAATTAGTTCAGCTTGCTCAACCAGCGCTCATTGCGTTGGTAACGCATATGAACTTATTCAAATGGGAAAGCAAAAAATTATTTTTGCAGGAGGTGGAGAAGAATTAGACCCAACTTTGTCTGTATTATTTGATGCTATGGGCGCTTTATCATCAAAATATAATAAGGAACCAGGAAAATCATCACGAGCATATGATAAAGATAGAGATGGTTTTATTATTGCAGGAGGAGCAGGCGTCCTAGTAATGGAAGAGCTAGAAAGTGCTCTTAAAAGATCCGCAAAAATTTATGCTGAAATTGTAGGATATGGCGCAAACTCAGATGGTCATGATATGGTTCAACCATCAGGAGAAGGCGCAGTAAGGTGCATGAAGCAATCATTAAATGGCCTGAATTTAAAAATTGATTATATTAATACGCATGGAACAAGTACTCCAATAGGAGATATTAAAGAAATTGAAGCAATGAAAGATTTATTTAAAGAAGACATGCCATGTTTTAGTTCAACTAAATCATTAACTGGGCATTCATTAGGCGGAACAGGTGTTCAAGAAGCAATTTATTCTATATTAATGATGAATAATAATTTTATTTGTAAATCTGCGAATGTTGAAAATTTAGATCCTGAAGTAGAAGGATTACCTATTGTATTAGAAACTAAAAAAGATTGTGATTTTAATACTTTGTTGAGCAATAGTTTTGGTTTTGGGGGAACAAATGCCTCTTTAGTTTTTAAAAAATTTGATGCTGAAGAAAAAACTAATTCTATTCCAAAAAAAATTGATGCAGAAAATGAATTTCAAGGAAAAAAAGGAATTATATTTGGTGTCGCAAATGACCATTCATGTGCTTGGGGTATAGCTAACGGGTTGTTAGAAAAAGGGGCAGAATTATGTATTACCTACCAAAATGATTTATTAAAAAAAAGGGTAGAAAGTTTATGTAAATCAAAAAATGCATGTGTATTAAAATGCGACGTATCTCAGTCCAACAATATAGAAAATTTATATAAAGAGATAAAAAATAAATGGGGTAAAATAGATTTTATAGTTCATTCGGTTGCTTATTCAGATAAAAATGAATTAGCAGGAGAATATCTAAATACTTCTAAAGAAAATTTTTTAAATACATTATTAATTTCTTGTTACTCTTTTACTGAAATTGCTCAAAAATTTTCAGATATAATTAATCCTCAAGGATCATTATTAACTTTATCATATTTTGGGTCTCAAAAAGTAATTCCTAATTACAATGTAATGGGAGTAGCAAAAGCAGCTCTTGAAACAAGCGTTAAATATTTGGCAGTAGACTTAGGGGATCAAAAGATTAGAGTTAACGGTATTTCTTTAGGACCTATGAGGACATTATCGGGTGCAGCTATTAAAGATGCTAGATATATATATAATTGGACTGAAAAAAATAGTCCTCTTGGTAAAAGTATTAATTTTCAAGATTTGTCAGGTTCAAGCAATTATTTATTAAGTGATCAATCTAGCGGAGTTACAGGGGAAATTCATTATGTTGATGCAGGATATAATGTTATAGGAATGATAAAACCCCCCGAAAAAGCTTGAAAAGTTTGTTTAACTAACTTAATTTAACTTTATATGACAACAGAAACTAAAAATAAATTTTTTTCGTTTTTAAAAAAAAATGGTTTAAAACCCACATCTCAAAGAAATTTAGTTGTAAAGCAACTTTTGAATGGAAAAGATAGACATTTCACCGCAGAAGATTTGTACGATGAAATGAAACTAAAGAAAACAAATATTTCTTTAGCAACAATTTATAACACTCTTCATAGTTTTGTGGAAAAAAAAATTTTAAAACTTGTTTCTGTTAAAGAAGGTAAAGCAATTTTTTGTACTAATATGAAAAATCATTATCATTTTTTTAATCCAAAAACTGGAAAATTAACTGATATACCTTTTCAAAAAATACAAATCAAAAAATTACCAAAACCACCTAAAGGTACAAAAATAGATAATATTGAAATTACAATTAATTTAAATACAAAGAATTAATTTTTTATTCCCCATAAATATTTTTTTTCGACCCATCCTTTATATTTTTTAATTTTTACTTTACAAAATACCTCATCACAATTTATAATTTTTCCGACAACTCCCTTTTTTACAATTGCACTTATAATATTATTATCTTTATATTTAAGTAGGTTTTGATCTTGCTTATTTATAAAAGTTCTTTTATTTGAAATCATACTTACATGCACCCAACTTTCAGCACCATCTATATCTCTTATTTCTCTCCAATTATCACGTTCTCTTATTATTAAAATAGGTAAATTTTCTTTTTGATAAATCCACTCAAGCGGCGCATCAAAGCTTGCGTTATGTCTAGAATATGTTTTTTCTTTTTTTATGGACGCATATTTTGGAGTAAATGTATAATCTCTTGAATAAAGATTTATTGGAACAATTAAAAGAAGAAGTATAAAAAATATTTCTTTCATATTAATTACATATGGGACATTTCTTATTTTTTTTAAACTTTATTTCTTTAAATCTATTAAGAAGCAAATCTAAAATAATCAATTTTCCGACTGAGTTTTTTCCTATTCCTAAAATATCTTTTATAACTTCTACAGATTGTAATGATCCAGCGATTCCTGCAATTCCACCTACTATCCCACAATCTTGATAATCTGTTTTATAATTATCCTGATTTATTTTAGGGAACATACATCTATAACAAGGATTATTTTTTGATTTAATCCATCCTTTTATAGTTGTTATTTGGGCTTCAAATCCTCTTAATGCAGCGGATACCAGAGTTTTTTTATTTCTAACACAACTTTCATTAATTAAATATTTAGTTTCAAAATTATCACTTCCATCAACAATTACATCATAACTTTTTAAGATGTTATCAATGTTTTGTTTTATTATTTTTTTTTTGTAAATATTAATTTTTAATTTTGGATTTATTAATAATAATTTTTTTTTTGCAACTTCTACTTTAGATTTGTTAATACTTTTTTGATCGAAAAGCACTTGTCTTTGTAAATTTGAAAGTTCTACTTTATCATAATCTGCTATACCTAAAGTACCAATACCTGCCGATGTTAAGTACATTGAAACAGGGGAACCTAATCCACCCATTCCTAAAATAAATACCTTAGACATTAATAATTTTTTTTGTCCATCAAGCCCTATATTTTTAAGGATAATTTGGTGGGCATATCTTTGAATATCTTTTTCACTTAATGTTTTTAACATTTAAATTAATTAAATAATGCGGTTGATAAATATCGTTCAGCAAAAGAAGGAATAACTACAACTATTTTTTTATTTTTCATTTCTTTTCTTTGAGCCACTTCAATCCCTGCAGCTAGAGCTGCTCCTGAAGAAATTCCAATTGGCAAACCTTCAACCTTTGCAGCCATTCTTGCTGTGGAAAATGCAGTTTCGTTAGCAATTTGTATTACTTCATCTATTGATTTTTTATTAAGAATTTTTGGTATAAATCCAGCGCCGATACCCTGAATTTTATGTGGTCCGGCTGCACCTCCAGAAAGAATTGGACTATCTTCTGGTTCTACCGCAATAATTTTTATTTTTTTATTTTTTTTTTTTAATATTTTACTTACACCTGTTAGAGTACCGCCTGTTCCAACGCCCATTATAACAGCATCTAAATTTCCATTAGTATCATTTAAAATTTCTATAGCTGTTGTTTTTTGATGTATTTCAGGGTTTGCAGAATTTTCAAATTGTTGCGGCATAAATGAATTTTTATTTTTTTTTTTAATTTCTAATGCTTTTTCTATTGCTCCTTTCATACCTTTATCTGCAGGTGTTAATATAAGTTTTGCGCCAAGAAGTATTAGCATTTTTCTTCTTTCAACAGACATTGATTCTGGCATTATTAAAGTAAGTTGATAACCTTTAGCCGCGCAAACAAATGCTAAACTTATACCTGTATTTCCTGAGGTAGGTTCAACAATTAAAGTATTTTTTTTTACTAATCCTAATTTTTCTCCTCTTTCAATCATAGCTAGCCCAATCCTATCTTTTACTGAAGACAAAGGATTAAAAAATTCTAGTTTACATATAAGTTCTCCAAAACAATTATATTTTTTTGATATTCTAGGAACTTTTATTAAAGGAGTATTTCCAATAGTTTCTAAAATACTGTTATAAATTTTATTTCTTATAGTTTTTATTTTTTCCATTATTTAAATTGTAAAATCTATTTTTTTTTCTTTATTGATAAAATTCTGTATTTTTCCAAAGTTTTTATGCAAATCGTATATGCTAGTAGATTTAAAAGAATTTATAAGTTCATTTGTGGTTTCTGATATAAAAGGGTTAATAATTTTAGATCTTATTGGGGTATTTGTAATTTTTTTTTCTTTATTCACTTCTTCCATTTCTAAAACGGCATTATAAATATCAATAAGAAATATATTTCTTTTTTCTCTACCAAGAGTGTATCCTCCATTTGGTCCTCTCGTACCTTTTAATATTGCATGCCTCACTAATTCTTGTAAGATTTTTTCTAGATATCTTGATGGTATACCTTGTCTTTTTGTTATTTCACTTGCTCTCGTAGGTGAATGAGATGAATAAATAGATATATCTAAAACAGCTTCTATTGCATGTAAAAATTTTTTATTAAAAATCATTTTTTTTGCTTTTTATAAACCTGTTGATCCAAAACCTGAACTTTTTCTTTTAGTAGTATGTTCATTAATTTTTTTCTTTTCTTTCCATTTTATTTTTTCCACTTTGGCGATTATTAATTGTGCTATTCTCATTCCTCTTTCAATTACAAATACTTTTTTACCATGATTGATTAAAATTATTTTTATTTCTCCTCTATAATCTGCATCAATTGTACCAGGCGTATTAAGAACTGTTATCCCATATTTTGCTGCAAGTCCAGACCTAGGTCTTATCTGAGCTTCCAGGTTTTTTTTTAACGCAATCTTTATTCCCGTTGGTATTGTTATAAATTCTCCATTTTTTATTTTTATTTTATTTTTTATTGCAGCATATAAATCTAGTCCAGAACAATTTTCAGAACCATAATTTGGTAATGGCACATCTTTAGCATGGGATAACTTTTGTATTTCAATATTTAACATTGTATTTAATAAAAAATTTTAATTTAAGTATAAAGACACTTCTTTAATAATTTTTTCAGCTAATTTTTTTTTTGTCATTTTACTCCAATTTTTTTGTTTGTTTTTTCCAAGCACAGATATTTCGTTAAAATCACTACCTATAGGATTAAATTGATCACTTATTTTATTTGCAAATATAAAATCACATTTTTTACTTAAAAGTTTTTTTCTGGCATTATTTATTAATAAGTTTGTCTCTGCGGCGAAGCCACAAACAATTTTTGGTCTTTTTTTTTTCAAATTTGAAATCATATGTAAAATATCTTTATTTTCCTTATATTTTATTTGATTAAAAATATTTTCATTTTTTTTATATTTTTTATCTTTTTTTTTTATTTTCCAATCAGATACAGCTGCTGTTAAAAAAGCTATATCAATTAAATTTTTTTTACATATTTTAATACTTTCATTAAACATTTCTTCTGCAGATTTAACTTTAATTAATTTCGTAACTTCAGGGGGCTCAATATATGTTTGCCCTGTTATAAGAATAGTTTCAGCTCCATAAGTATAAGCACAATTGGCAATTTCATAACCTTGTTTACCTGATGAAAAATTTGATATATACCTTACCGGATCTATTGCTTCAATAGTCGGACCAGCAGTTACTAATATTTTTTTTTTATTTATTATTTTTTTTGTATAAAAAAAATCTTTGATATTTTTTTTTATTATTTTTATTTCTTCCATTCTTCCAAAGCCAATTTCTCCACAAGCTAAATTTCCTTTAGTAGGTCCAATAATCTTTACTTCCCTATTTTTTAATTCTTTTATATTTTTCTTATTAGCTGGATTTTCCCACATTTTTTTATTCATTGCAGGAACGATAAAAATTTTTTTATTAGCAGCAGCTAAAGTTGTTGAAGCTAAATCATCGGCATAGCCATTTGCTAATTTTGCAATAATATTTGCACTAGCAGGGCAAACAACTACCAAATCTGAGTTTCTTGTTAAATTAATATGCTCCATATGATTTAACGATTCCTTTTTCGAAAAAATATCAGTATGGATTTTTTTATTTATTAATGAAGAAACTGATAATGGTGTAAGAAATTTTTGACCTGATTTTGTTAGAATTACTTCTATATCAAAATTTTCATTTATGAGATATTTTAGTAAATCCAATGACTTATATGCAGATATACTTCCACTTATTATAAATAATATTTTTTTCAATTTCTAATTTACTAAATAAATATGTAAATTATAGCAATAAAATAGAAAAATTAAACGATTATGAATTTTGTTTTTTTCTACAAGAAAAAATGACCGCAACTCCAAAACTAAGATTATAATAATTAATTTTGTAAAACTTTTTTAAGTTTAAAATTTTACAAATTTCTTTTTGTGAAGGGAATTTTTTTATGCTTTCGATTAAATATTCATATGCTTCTTTATTACCGGCAATCTTTTTACCTATCATGGGTATAAAATTATCAGAATAAATTTTGTAAATAGTATTTATTGCTAAATTATCTACTTTACCAAATTCTAAACAAAGAAACTGACCATTTTTTTTTAACACTCTACTGATTTCATTTAAAGTTATATTTAGATTCTCGACATTTCTTAAACTAAAAGACATTGTCACTAAATCAAATGTATTATTTTTAAATGGTAATTTTTCTCCATACGATGCTAACCAGACTAAATTTTTTGATTTTAATTTTTTAAGTCCATAATTCATCATTTCTATATTTGGATCTACTAAACAACCTAGGTAATTATTATGAAAAGAAGGTTTTTTCATGATTTCATTAAAAATATCACCTGTTCCACATCCAAGATCTAAAATAATATTTTTTTTTTTTGATTTTAATTCTATTAAATCGACAAATTTTTTTTTCCAGTTTCTATGTAATCCAAAACTCATTAAATCATTCATTAAATCATATTTACTGGCTACACTTTCAAAAATTTTATTTATATTTTCTTTTTTCATTTTTCTATTTCTTTATTTTTTTTATTTAATTTAAAATTATAGTTTTAAATATGAAAAAAAATTTAAAAAATGTTGGATTATTTTATAATTTTGTTTATAAGTGATTAAATATTTTTTTTATTAATTTTATGCCTATTACAAAGTCAGCTAAAAAAAGAGCAAGACAAGAAAAAATTAGAAATGCTAGAAACAAAGCAATTTCTATGAAAGCTAAAAAGAATATAAAAACACTTTTAGAGTTTATAGTTAAAAAAGATAAAAAAAAATCTCAGGAACTTTTTAAAATTTGTCAAAAACAGTTAACCAAGACTGGAAACCGTGGAATTTTAAAAAAAAAAAAGATTTCGAGAAAAATTTCATCCTTAAATAAGCAAATTAAAGCAATATAAGACGATTCTTACCGTGTTGTATTTTTGCAACAGCAATATTTTATTTTTTTTTTTTTAAATTTAAATTTAGCTAATCTATTTAAAAAAAAATATAATTAGTTACACATAAAAATTGTGTCGGGGGTTATGCTGAAGACTAAACTTTAAATATCAGTTTGCTTATATATGATTCAATTAATTATATTATTCATAGCAAAATAGGTATTCCCCAAATTTCTTATCTAATATGAAAAGTATAAAAAAAAACATAGAATCGGATGAAATTATTTGGTCTAACCTAAAATTACGCTTGAAAGAAATATATGGAGAGGCTGAGTATTCTAATTGGCTCAAATTATTAACATTTAGTAAGATAGAAAAAGATGTAATAGTTTTTTACGCTCCAACTAAGTTTATGTGCGATTGGATACTCTCACATTACGGAAAAAAAATATTATCATTGTGGATAGAAAAAAATAAATCAATAAAAGATATATCCGTACATGTTTATAACGATAAAGAATCCAAGGAAAAAAACGAGAATTTCAAAAAAACTAATATTAAATCAGATACAGACGAGTTTGAAAATAACCTAGATCCAAGATTTACATTTAAAGATTTTGTAGTAGGTAAATCAAATGAACTTGCATTTTCAGCATGTAGAAGAGTTGCAGATTCTGAAGACGTTCCCTTTAATCCTTTGTTTTTGTATGGGGGAGTTGGTTTAGGTAAAACTCATTTAATGCATGCAATAGCTTGGCAAAGAAAGAAACTAAACCCTAAATTAAAAATTTTATATTTGTCAGCTGAAAAATTTATGTACGAATTTATAAAAGCTCTTAGATTGAAAAATACGGTTACTTTTAAAGAACAATTTAGATCTGTTAATTTATTAATGATAGATGACGTTCAATTTATTATAGGTAAAGAATCAACACAAGAAGAATTTTTTCATACTTTTAATGCATTAGCTGACCAAAATAGACAAATGGTAATTTCTGCTGACAAATCCCCTTCAGACCTTGAGGGATTAGAGGAAAGATTGAGATCAAGACTTGGCTGGGGTTTAGTAGCAGACATTCATCCAACTACATACGAATTAAGATTAAGTATAATTGAAGCAAAAATTGAAAAATATAATATTGATTTATCAAAAGATGTAATAGAATTTTTGGCACATAAAATAACATCTAGTGTGCGGGAACTTGAAGGTGCATTAACTAGATTAGCTGCCCATGTAACTCTAGTTGGAAGAAATGTTGATTTAGAAATTGCCGAAGATTTACTACAAGATTTATTACGAGCAAGCGATAGAAGAACCACAATTGATCAGATACAAAAAAAAGTTGCAGAACATTTTAATGTCAAAATATCAGATATGCATTCAGCCAGAAGATCTAGAACTGTTGCTAGACCAAGACAAATAGCTATGTTTTTATCTAAAAATTTAACTACAAGATCACTTCCCGAAATAGGTAGAAAATTCGGTGGAAGAGATCATACAACAGTAATTCATGCTATAAAAAAAATACAAGAATTAGTAAAAAACGATTCAAGTCTGTCAGAAGATATAGAAATTTTAACCCGTTCTTTACAAAGTTAGAATTTTTTTTTACTTAAAAAACTGTTATAATAACATTCTAAATTAATGAAATTACAATTGACGAAATCTAATTTTGTGAAATCACTTTCCTTCGTACAGAATATTGTTGAAAGTAAAGGGTCAATTCCCATTTTAGCAAATGTTTTGCTTGAAGCAAAACAAGGGAGATTAAATTTATCTGCAACTGATATGGATATAACAATTTATGATAAAATTAAAATAAATAATATTGAAGCTGAAGGGTCAACTAGCGTACCAGCGCATACTTTGTATAATGTAATAAAAGAGCTTCCAGATGATAATCCAATTGATTTGAGTTACGATCAGAATAGTAAAAAGCTACATTTGATGTCATCTAAATCAAAATTTGTTTTTTCATGTCTTACAAAAGATGAATTTCCAATTTCTTCAAATGAAAATTTTAAAATAAGCTTTGATTTAAAATCAGATATTCTGAGAGAAATAATAGACAAGACGTATTTTGCTTCTTCTAATGAAGAAACAAGATATTATTTGAACGGCCTTTATATACATACTACCTCAGAAAATAATAAAAATTATTTAAGAGCCGTTGCAACTGATGGACATAGACTTGCGCAATATCAAATAAGCACTCCTCCTACAATTGCTAAAAACAATTTTGGCGTAATAGTTCCGAAGAAATTGGTTTTTGAATTAAGAAAATTAATAGACGATATAAAAGATGGAATAAAAATTGATTTATCAGATAGGAAAATAAGATTTTCTTTTAATGAAACAGTAATAGTGTCAAAATTAATTGATGGTAAATTTCCTGATTATGAGAAAGTAATACCTAAAAATACAAGCAATGCTTTTTCTATAAATAGAAAAAAATTTCTAGAATCTGTTAATAGAATATCAACAATTTCATCAGAAAAATCAAAAGCAATTAAATTAAATTTAAATAAAGATAAAATAACAATATCTGCAAGCAATTTAGAAGAGGGAGGAAGTGGAGTTGAAGAAATAAATATAAAATATAGTGGTCCAAGTTTAGATATAGGATTTAATTCTAGTTATCTTAAAGAAATAATGAGTCAATTTACACTAGAGGAAATTACTATATTATTTTCAGATTCTACTGCACCTACAATTATTAAAGATACTTCTAAGTCTGAAAGTCTATATGTTTTAATGCCTATGAGAGTATAAGTGTTTATGAAATTAAGATCTGTTTATTTAGAAAATTTTAGATCTTATGAAAAATTAAATATAGAAATCAAAAATTTTAAATATGTTATCTTAACTGGAAAAAACGGTATAGGAAAAACAAATATACTTGAAGCTATATCATTCTTATCTCCTGGGAAAGGTTTCAGAAATAGCAGATTAGATGAAGTTATAAACAATAATTCAAACTCAAACCAAAGTTCTATCTTTTTCATAATTGAAAAAGAAAACCAGAAAAATGAAATTGGAGTAGGTTTTACAAAAGAAAATGTTGATAATAAATTTCAAGGAAGAAAAATAATCCACTTAAATGGAAAAAAATTAAAAAGACAAAGTGATTTACCTAACCTAGTTTCTTTAATTTGGTTAACTCCAGAAATGGATATCTTTTTTAGAACAAATTCGTTATTTAGAAGAAAGTTTGTTGATAGATGTATCTTTAATTTGAAGCCTGAATATTTAGATAATTTAAAAATTTATGAGAAAAATTTAAATGAAAGAAATAAAATATTAAAAGATATATCTACAAAAAATCTTTGTTACATAGAGGGTAAAAATGTTGAAAAAGATTTATGGCTGAAAAAAATAGAAGAAAAATTAGTTAATGAAGGAATAAAAATTTTGGAGGAAAGAATTAAATTTTCAAATGATTTTAATTCTATATCAAATAATTCTAAAAGTTTTCCAAAAATAAATATTTCATTAGTTGGCGATATAGAAAATCTTTTATTAACTGAAAAATTAGATTCAGTTAAAGGAATGTATATTCAAAAATTGCAAAGTAGCAGAAGAATAGATTCTATAAAAGGAAGTATTTCATGTGGTCCAAATAAAAGCGATTTAAAAGTTGTTTTTTTAAAAAAAAAACTATTAGCTGAAAAATGTTCGACTGGAGAACAAAAAATTATTTTAATATCTTTAATTATTCAATTTTGTAAATTAATGAATAATAAAGGAAATTTTCCAATTCTTTTATTAGATGAAATTGTAGCTCATTTAGATAGTAAAATTAAAGCTACATTATTCGAAGAACTACAAACTTTGAAAAACCAGGTTTGGATGTCAGGATCAGATAAAAATCTTTTTTCTGACATAATTAATCAAAAAGAAGTAGTTAATTTAGAAATTGAAGATTTGTTAAAACAATAATAAAATATAATTATGGCTAAATCTAAAGAGGCTGTTTTAAAAAAAAATAATAGATATGAGGCAGACTCAATCAAAGTCTTAAAAGGCTTAGATGCAGTAAAAAAAAGACCAGGAATGTATATTGGAGATACTGAAGATGGTTCAGGTCTTCATCATATGGTTTACGAAGTCGTTGATAATTCAATCGATGAAGCTTTAGCAGGGCATTGTAAAAAAATTTCTATAAATTTAAATTCTGATGGTTCTGTAACAGTTACAGATGATGGTAGAGGTATACCTGTAGATATACACCCGGAGGAGAAAATTTCAGCTGCTGAGGTAATTATGACACAATTGCATGCTGGAGGAAAATTTGATCATAATTCTTATAAAGTTTCAGGGGGGCTCCATGGTGTAGGTGTTTCAGTTGTTAACGCTCTTTCTGAGAAATTAAAGCTTGAAATTAATAGAGATGGAAATTCATATTTTATGGAATTTAAGAATGGATCTTCTGTAAAACCACTTAAAAAGGTTGATAAAAATAATGGTGAGTCAGGTACCAAAATAACATTTTGGCCTTCAAAGAATACTTTTAAATCTATTAATTTTGATTTTAAGAAATTAGAAGATAGATTTAGAGAATTAGCTTTTCTTAATTCTGGTATTGGAATTGAAATATTAGATGAAAGATCATCGGAAAAAAAAATATCAAAACTTCATTTTAAAGGCGGCATTGAATCATTTGTAAAATTTTTAGACAAATCAAAAGAAAATTTTATTTCTAAGCCTATAACATTTACAGAAAAAAAAGGCGACTTAGTAGTAGATGCTTCTATTATATGGAACACAGGATATTACGAGAATATGCTTTGTTTTACAAATAATATTCCCCAAATTGATGGGGGAACACATTTAGCTGGTTTCAGATCATCCTTAACTAGAGTTATTAATAAGTTTGCAAATGAATCAGGAATTTTAGAAAAGAATAAAATTAATTTAACTGGTGAAGATTGTAGAGAAGGCATGACGTGTGTTTTATCAGTAAAAATGCCAGATCCAAAGTTTGCAAGTCAAACTAAGCATAAATTAGTATCATCAGAAATAAGGCCAGTTGTTGAAACAGCTGTTAACTCTGGTCTAGAACAATGGTTAGAGGAAAATCCTAAAGATACTAAATTAATTTTAACAAAAATACTTGAATCAGCGCAAGCAAGAGAAGCTGCAAGAAAAGCAAAAGAACTTACAAGAAGAAAAGGCATTTTAGATTTTGGAAGTCTTCCAGGAAAGTTAGCTGATTGCCAAGAAAAAGACCCTAAAAAATGCGAACTTTTTATTGTTGAGGGTGACTCTGCGGGTGGCTCAGCAAAACAAGGAAGAGATAGAAAACATCAAGCAGTTCTTCCACTTAAGGGTAAAATTTTAAATGTAGAAAAAGAAGCAAGAAGACAGGATCGTATACTAGAATCAGATGAGATAGGATCTTTAATAAGCGCTATAGGAACAGGAATAGGTTCAGAAGAATATAATTATGAAAAATTAAGATATCACAAAATAGTTCTAATGACAGATGCTGATGTTGATGGAAGTCACATTAGAACATTATTATTAACTTTTTTCTTCAGACAATTTAAAGAATTAATTATAAATGGACATTTATATATTGCACAACCACCTCTATATAAAATTAAGGCACCAGGTGTTGGAGAAAAATATTTGAAGAATGAAAAAGAAATGAATAATTTTTTAATAAATAATGCAGTAAATAATTTAAAACTTTTATCAACAGATAAAAAAGGGTATGGAGATAAAGAATTAAGTAGCATAATTAAAAAAACAATAAAAATACGAGATGCAATATCAGAGCTTGGAAACAAAGTAGGATCCATTCAGCTTGTGGAGCAAGCAGCAATTGGATGTTTTTTTCAAAAAAAATTATTAAATTTTAAATTTACTGAGAAACAACTTAAAGAAACAGCAAATTTTGTTTCTAAAAAGTTAGAATTATCTGGTGAATTAGCAGATTGGTCAGGAGAATTTGTTAATGACAAAAATAAAAAAGAAAAATATTTTTCATTTATAAAAAAATCAAGGGGTATTAAAGAAGAGTTTTTTATAAAAGAACAACATTTAGAATCTCCAGAAGCAAAATTTCTCTCAGAAGAGGAAAACTTTAATATTTTATTAAATTTTTTTAGTACTGGAAAAAATTTCTTAATATCAAATGAAAAAAAGTTTCCAATTCAATCTACTTTTGAATTTTTGGAAACAGTTAAAGAAGCTGGAAAAAAAGGAGTAAATATACAAAGATATAAAGGTTTAGGAGAAATGAACCCAGAGCAACTATGGGAAACGACTTTAGATCCTGAAAAAAGAACACTTCTAAAAGTTGGTATAGAAGAGGAAGAAACAGGTATAGAAGATACTTTCGTAGATTTAATGGGAGAAAAAGTTGAAAAAAGAAGAGAATATATTCAATCAAATGCTAAAAAAGTTGTTAATTTAGATATTTAATTTTTAAGATGAATAAAAATTTTTTATATATAGCTATCATATTGTTTATAAGTCTATTTTTACCTAGATTTACTTATTCAGTAAATGAAGCAAAAGAAGATAACAAAGGAGGTGTAGAGTCCTTCGAAGATTTTGCGAGAGAAAAAAGACTAGGCTTTGATCAAAAGGAAAGAGACTCTATTCATATAACTAGACAGAGATTAATTAAAGCCATCGAAATGGGCAATCTAGAAAATATTAAAAAATTTATACATGATAATGGTACAGATTTAAATTTTACTACTGTTCAAGATGGTACAAATCCGTTCGTACATGCATCCGCTATAAATAAAATTGAATTAGTTAAATTTTTTTCTAGTGAAGTAGGTGTTAAAATTGATGTTACCGATGCTTTTGGAAACACTGCTTTAATGAAAGCATCTGAAAAAGGACATGTAGAAATAGCAGAATATTTAATTAATAATGGATCTGATATTAATTTTCAAAATAAAGAAGGAATAACACCATTAATGGTAGCTGCAGAAAAAAATAATTTTTATGTATTTAAATTGTTGTTAGATAAAAATGCAGACACATCTAAGTCAGATTACACTGGAAGAACGATTAAAGAGATTGCAGAAAATAGTAGAGATAAAAGAATATTAAAATTATTAAATTAAAAATTTTTTAATTATTCTTTAATTCTTTTATATCCTAAAACAAAAAGGGCAACAGTTAGTACAAAAATTATTGGACCAGTATTTATTTCGTTATTACCAAATTCAATAAAAAAAATTGGATTATAAATAATTGCTATACCTGCGAAAATTCCAGCATAAACATTATCTTTTTCATCAGAATAAAATTTATAAGTTAAAACTAGAGCGCTAACGAATAGATAAATTCTCAGTATTGCAAAATATAAAATCGGAACTGGAAGAAGTCCAACTAAAAGCAGAACCCCAGGTACAATAAAAAAATATGTTTGAGGATCTAATTTTAAAATTTTTAAACAGTATTTTTTAATTAAATCAAAATATTGGTTTAAATCTTTAATATCAAAATTACTGTTATTTTCTTTTTTTTCTGCCATAAGAAATATATAGTTTTATTTTTTAAACTACCTAACTAATAATACTAATATTATTAAATAATTCAAAACTAAGATATGAGAAAATTAAATGTAAGAAAAATATTTGAAAATGAAATAAATGAACACATTTCAAGTATTGACTTTTTTTTAAAGAATCACTTTGATGAGTTTAATAATTTTTTAAATCTTGTAATTAAAACTCTAAAAAAAGGTAATAAAATAATTTTATTTGGAAATGGCGGTAGCGCATCTGACGCGCAACATATAGCTACAGAATTAGTTGTAAAATATAAAAAAAAAAGAAGATCTATTCCTGCAATTTCTTTATCAACTGATACTTCTGCGTTAACTGCTATTGGAAACGATTTTTCATTTAATCAAATTTTTGCACGACAAATTGAATCTATCGGAAAACCAGGAGACATTGCTATTGGTATAACTACTTCAGGAAAAAGTGTAAACGTAATTAATGCATTAAAATTAGCAAAAAAAAAAAAAATAAAGTCTATTATTTTAACAAAACAAAAATGTCCAAATAGAAAACAAATAGAAAAGTTTTCTGATTTTATCCTTGGTGTCCCAGCTGAAGAAACATCTAGAATACAAGAACTTCACATTTTAGTAGGACATTTAATGTGTGCTGTTATAGATGAAGTTTTTTAGTTAAAAATATGTCAAAGAAGATATCTGAAAATATTTTATCATTATTAAATTGTAAAGTTTTTTGTCTCGGCGATCTCATGTTAGATAAATATATAGTTGGAACTACAAATCGAATATCGCCTGAAGGGCCTATACCTGTTTTAGATATAAAAAAGGAAGTCGGAATGTTAGGTGGGGTTGGTAATGTTGTTAGAAATTTAAGTACATTAGCAACAGAAACTTATTTAGTTAGTTTGGTTGGAGATGATTTGGCTAGCAAAGAAGTAGAAAAAAAATTAAATAATATAAATGTTTATAATAATTTAATTAAGGATCCTAGTAGACCAACAATTATCAAATCACGTTTTATAGCAAATAACCAACAAATACTTAGAGTTGATAAAGAAAAAATAACCTCAATCAATAAAAAAATAGAAAAAAAGGTATATGAATTTTCAAAAAAACAAATTTTAAAAACCAATGCAGTTGTTATATCTGATTATAATAAAGGTTTAATAACAGAAAATATTTTAAAAAAAATAATAAGTTTTGCAAAAATTCATAAGAAACCAATAATAGTTGATCCAAAAAGTTCAAACTTCTCAAAGTATAGAGGAGCTACAATAATTACTCCAAATATTAAAGAATTAGAGGCTGTATTAAAAAAGAAAATAATTAATGAAAAACAAATTATTGATTTTTCTAGAAAATTAATTTCAAAATTTAATTTTAATTATTTGTTAGTAACTATGGGAAAATCTGGAATGATTTTAATTTCAAGAAAACAAAAAAAAATAGTAAAGTTAAAGGCAGAATCAGAAGAAGTTTTTGATGTTTCTGGTGCTGGCGATACAGTTGTATCTTATATAGCTGCAGGATTGGCTAGTTCATTAAAAATAGAAGAAGTTGTAGAAATTGCTAATTTAGCTGCTGGTGTTGTAGTAAATAAAACAGGAACATCAGTAGCTCATTTATCTGAAGTCTTGCTTTCTATTAATAAAAACAATTATCATTTGTCCAAAGTTATGGACTTTTCAGAAGCAAAAAAAATTATAAATTTTTGGCTAAATAAAAAAAATAAAATCGGTTTTACAAATGGTTGTTTTGATTACCTTCACCCTGGGCATATTTCTTTGTTTAAACAGGCAAAAAAAAAGTGTTCTAAATTAATAGTTGCGATAAATTCTGATAATTCTGTTGTAAAAAATAAAGGCCCTTTAAGACCAAAACAAAAATTAAATACAAGACTTCAAATTTTGAATTCAATCCCCTTTATTGACTTAATTATTGTTTTTTCTGATAAAACCCCTCTTAACATTATTAAAAAAATTAAACCACATTTACTAATTAAAGGAAGTGATTATAGAGAAAGTCAAATTGTAGGTGCCAAAGAAGTCAAAAAATACGGGGGAAAAATTTTGAGAGCAAAAACATTAAAAAACTTTAGTTCATCTATTATTATTGATGAAATATTAAACACTTCTTTTTAAAAAGAAATTTTTTCAAAAAAATTATTTTTTTTTAAAAAAATATTTCTTTTTTTTTCATTTTTAAAACTTTTATATGCTAATGCTAGCTTAGCATATGTGGTTTCAAAACTTATTCTATCCAAATATTTTACATTTAAATTTAATAAAGATTTTAAACTTGCATAAATATTTTTATTTTTTTCTGAAATAGGAGAGATATAAAAAGGAATTTTTTTGTGTCTGTTCTTTTTTATAAATTTTTCTAGTGAAAAATTTTCTTTAGTACTGCCTCTGGTGCTAGCTGTACCAGAATGGTATAACGTATGTAAAACAGCTTTTGGTTTTATTTTATTAAAATTATAAATATCATAATTTAATCCAGGATATGGATTTATAATTAGAATTTTTTTTGAGAATCTAAATTTATTATTTAATTTATTAGTATTACCATTCTTTTTTATAGAAAAAATAGATGGATTTTTTTTTTTCGTAAATTGAAATTTATTGTTTTTAAAATTACAAAATATGCCACTATATCTAGCATTTAAAACATTATCATAAGCATTTATTTGTTTTACCCTACTTCCTAGATAAAAAGATACAGAGCTTTCTTTAGGATTTTTATAGGATACATAAGTACCTTGGAGTTTTATTTTTAAAATAAAATTTATTGCAGCTTCCAAGTTTTTTTTTCCAGTAGCATTTTTTTCTTTAATTGGTTTGTCACTACTAACTAAAATAACTGGTTTATTAAAATTATAAAAGTATTGTGATAAAGCAGAAGAAGTAAAAGAAAGAGTATCAGTTCCATGTGTAATTATTATTCCTGAATAATCATTATTCCAGTTTTCTTCAATAGATTTAACGATACTATTCCAGTCATCTGGAATAGCATTTTCGCTTAAGATATTAATAGGTTGTATAATTTTAAAAAGGACTTCTTTGCTAGTTTTTTTTAAAAATGATTGCAAATAATTTTTTTGTGAAACATTAATTATATTTTTTTTTTTTTCACTTCCTATTGTTCCACCAGTTAATATTAGTAATATTGTTTTCATACGATATTATAAAATAAATTACATTATTAAGAAAAAATGTCTCGATTATTAGTATTTTTTTTAATTTTTTTTACGTATAGTTGTTCTTCTTTTAATACGGAACCCAAGTATACAATGAGAACATTCGACAAAAATGATCCTAAAATTTTGTTGATGCCTGTGGATATATCAATTTGTGAGCTAACTTTAGCTGGAATGTGCGAACCTAACGCTTCTTGGACTCAGAATTCAAAAGATAATATTA
>JAKUPP010000060.1 GCA_022450705.1 Alphaproteobacteria bacterium
ATCTCTTTATTTTTTTTAGTTATTCCAGAATGCCAAATAGCAGGTTTAAAACCAAAAAAATCAATAAATTTTTTTTCAAACTGACTCGTTAAACCAATTTCAGGTAATAATATTAATCCTTGAAATCCATTTTTTAATATTTTTCTAAGTGCTTCGAAATAAACTATAGTTTTTCCTGATCCAGTGACTCCTTGAAGTACGTGAACTTTAAACTTTTGATTGGAAAAATTCATGTTTTTTAAATTTTCTTTTTGTTGCAAAGTTAATTTAAATTCCTGATTGCTAACTTTATAATTAAAGTTCTCATAATTTTTTTTTGGTAGTTCCTCTATTACTTTACTACTTAATAATAATAATTTTAATGCCATTCCTTTTGGAATCATGTTGTATTCTGAAAACCAGTTTAAAAACTTTATTAAATTTTTACTTAGACTTGGAATGTTAAATTTTTTAATTACTTGTTTGGTTACGAAATTCTTATTTATATTCTTTTCAAATTCATCCCAAACAACACCTGTAGCTTTTGATTTTCCAAAAGGTACTTCTACATAATCTCCCAGCTTTAATTTTATATTGGTGTCATAAGTAAATGGATGGTTAAAAATATTTGGTAAAAGAATCGGTACTCTCATATTTGTATATTATGAAAATAATTTAAGAGTGTATTGCTCTTTTATCTATCGATAATGCGGCTTCTTTTACTGCCTCAGAAAAAGTAGGATGTGCATGACATGTCCTTGCTACATCTTCTGAACTTGCACCAAATTCCATAGCTACAGCTACTTCTCCTATAATTTCACCAACATGTGGGCCTATCATGTGTACACCTAATATTTTGTCTGTTTTTTCATCAGCAAGAATTTTTACAAATCCTTCAGGTTCATTAATTGCCTTAGCTCTAGAATTTGCAATAAATGGGAATTTTCCTACTTTATATTTAATACCTAATGATTTTAGTTGTTCTTCTGTTTTTCCAACTGTAGCAACTTCTGGAGATGTGTAAATAACTCCTGGAATAACATCATAATTAACATGACCGGATTGACCGGATATTAATTCGGCTACTGCAATTCCTTCTTCCTCTGCCTTATGTGCCAACATTGGGCCTGCAATTACATCACCTATTGCATAAATATTTTTAATATTAGTTTCAAAATTTTTATTTACTTTAATTCTTTTTTTTTCATCTAATAAAACTCCAACAGAATCTAACTTTAAATTCTTGGTATTTGGCTTTCTTCCTACTGAAATTAATACAACATCACATTCTAACTCTTTTTTCTTTCCATCTTTATCCATCAGAAAAACCTTTGCTGATGTTTTGTTATTTTTAATTGATTCTACTTTTGTTTGCATATGAAAACTAATTCCTTGTTTTGTTAAAATCTTCATAAATTCTTTAGATACCTCTTTATCCATACCTGGGGTAATATGATCCAAAAATTCAATAACATGGACTTCAGACCCTAGTCTAGACCATACCGAGCCCATTTCTAAGCCAATATAACCACCACCTACAACAATCATTTTTTTTGGAACAGAATTAAGTGACAAAGCTCCCGTTGAAGATAAAATAATTTTCTCATCAAATTTTACATTTGGTAAAGAAACAGGCTCAGATCCTGTGCTAATAATAATTTTTTGAGCCTCTAAAATAGTTTCTTTTTTTTTATCATCAATTATTGATATTTGATTAGGTGACTTAAAACTTCCTGTACCTTTAAAATAGGTAACTTTATTTTTTTTAAATAAAAATTCTACACCTTTAGTCAAAACAGTAACTGCTTTGTCTTTATTTTTCATCATCTTTTCTATATTAAGTTTTAGTTGTCCTGTTTCTATTCCAAGATTTGAGAAATTTTTTGCTTTATGAAAATTTTCAGAAAGATTTAATAAATTTTTTGATGGTATACAGCCAACATTCAAGCAAGTTCCTCCCAAGGATCCTCTGGACTCTACACATGCGGTCTTAAAACCTAATTGGGCAAGTCTAATAGCACAAACATATCCTCCAGGACCTCCTCCTATTACAACTACATTAAATTTTTCAGACATTTAAATTTCTAAAAATAACTTTCCTGGATTTTCTAAGTTTTCCTTAACAGTCTTTAAAAAAGAAACTGATTCCTTACCATCAATTATTCTATGATCATAAGATAATGCTAAATACATTATAGGTCTTATTTTAATTTCTCCATCTACTACAGTAGGCCTTTCAACAATATTGTGCATCCCTAACACACCAGATTGAGGTAAATTTAATATTGGAGTTGATAACATTGATCCATAAACCCCACCATTACTAATTGTAAAAGTTCCACCTTGTAGATCTTCAATATTTAATTTTCCATCTCTAGCTTTTTCAGAAATAGTTTTTATATTTTTTTCAATATCAGCAAACGAAAGTTCATCTGCATTTTTCAATACTGGAACTACTAAACCTTTATCTGTTCCAACTGCAAAGCTAATATTATAATAATTTTTATATACTATCTCATCACCACTTATTTCTGCATTTACTGCTGGAAAAGATCTCAAAGCTACAATACAAGCTTTTACAAAGAAGGACATAAAACCTAATTTGGTTCCATATCTTTTTTTAAAATCTTCCTGATTTTCTTTTCTCATTTCATTAATACTAGTCATATCAACTTCATTAAAAGTTGTTAGTATTGCAGCATTTTGCTGAGCTTGTTTTAATCTCTTTGCTATTGTTTGCCTTAGTCTGCTCATTTTAATTCTTTCCTCTTCGCCAAATTTAATTTTTCTCTCATTTGGTTTTGGAGTAGCAGACATCAAATTTAATAAATCTCCTTTTGATATTCTTCCATCCTTACCCGTGCCTTCAACTGACTTCACATCGATATTCTTTTCAGCAACTATTTTTCTTACAGATGGTGAAAGAGTTGAAGATTTTATTGGTTTTTTTGTATCTTTTTTATCTTCAATTTCCTCGGTTAAAACTAAAGGCTCATCATCTGTAGATAAAACTAATGGCTCCTCATCTGCAGTTGGAACTAATGGCTCCTCATCTTTTTTCTCTTTTTCTAAATTTACAGAGTCGTTAATTTTTATATCTGGTTCTATTTTTTTAATTTCTGTTTGAGTATTTTTTCCATTACCTTGAATTGATCCTAAAACTGTTCCAACTTTAACTACATCTCCATCTTTAAACTTAATATCGCCAACTGTTCCACTTATTGGTGATGGAACTTCTAAGTTAACTTTATCAGTTTCTAATTCCACAACAGCCTCATCAGCTTCAACTGTATCGCCTACATTTTTTAACCATTTGGCAACTGTTGCTTCTGTTATACTTTCCCCTAGAACTGGAACTAAAATTTTTTCATTCATATTTATTTAAATACTTTATCTATTATATCATTTTGCTGCGCTAAATGTCTTTTTGAATATCCTGTAGCTGGTGATGCTGCTGGATTTCTTCCTATATACATGATTTCTTTATTTTTAGCTCCAATATAATTTAATGTCCATTGAATATAATCACGCACTAAAAGCCAAGCGCCCATATTCTTTGGTTCTTCTTGGCACCAATAAAATTTTGCATTTTGAGCATATTTTTTTATCTCCTTAACTAAAGGTTTGGCTGGAAATGGATAAAGTTGTTCTATTCTAAACATCACCACATCATCTTTTTTTAATTTCTCTCTAGCTGCTAAAAGATCAAAATATATTTTGCCAGAACATAAGATTACTTTTCTAATTTCTTTAGCTTTCTTAAGTTTTATAAAACTACTTTCTTTTGGATCAATAGCATGGTCCCAAAGAACTCTATGAAAAGAATTCTTTTTACCAAAATCCTCTAAATTCGATACACAAAGTTTATTTCTTAATAATGATTTAGGTGTCATAATAACTAGTGGTTTTCTAAAATCTCTGTGTATCTGACGGCTTAAAGCATGAAAATAATTTGCTGGGGTAGTACAATTCATGACCTGTAGATTGTCTTGTGCACATAATTGAAGAAATCTTTCTAATCTTCCAGACGAATGTTCTGGACCTTGTCCCTCATAACCATGAGGTAAAAGCATTACAAGTCCACTA
>JAKUPP010000061.1 GCA_022450705.1 Alphaproteobacteria bacterium
AGAGCAGCAGGCTTAAGACCTGTAGACCGACCTTTTGGTGAAATTAAAGATCCAGATGCTTACGAGTCAACTGCTAATAGCGCGGCTGTTTTAGGCAGTGAAGGCAAATGGGCAATTCATCCGTCGCAAATCGGATTGGCAAATAAAATTTTTACTCCACCAGAAGAAGAAGTTACAAAAGCTAAAAGAATTTTAGAAGCAATGGAAGAAGCGCAAAAACAAGGAAAAGGAGCTGCGTCTTTAGACGGTCGCTTAATTGATTTGGCTTCAGTAAGACAAGCTACTGTTATGGTGCAAAAAGCGGAACTTATTAACAAAAAATAAATTATAATAAATTGAGACACACACTAGATTTTGAAAAAACTATATCTGATCTCCAGGATAAAATAAGTAAATTAAAGGATTCAGGGTCAGACAAAACAAGCTTAGTCGAAGTTAATGAACAAATAGAAGAAATAAAAGTCAAAATAGATAAAAAACTTAATGATATTTATAAAAAATTAACTCCGTGGCATAAACTACAAGTAGCTAGACATCCGGAAAGGCCTCATTTCAAAGATTACATCAAAATATTATTTCAAGATTTTGAACCTTTATCTGGAGACAGATTGTTTAAAGAAGATCCAGCTTTATTGTGTGGTTTCGCAACTTTTTCTGATAGATCAGTGATGATAATGGGTCATGAAAAAGGTAGAAACACTGAAGGAAGAATAGAACATAATTTTGGGATGGCAAAACCTGAGGGATATCGTAAAGCAATAAGATTAATGAAACTAGCTGAGAAATTTAATTTACCAATACTAACATTTGTTGATACCCCAGGTGCATATCCAGGAGTGGGCGCTGAACAAAGAGGCCAGTCTGAAGCTATAGCCAAATGTATTGAAGTATCACTAAATTTAAAAGTTCCAACCATATCTGTCATTATTGGTGAAGGCGGTTCAGGTGGAGCAATAGCAATTGCTACAACAAATAAAGTTTTAATGTTAGAACATTCTGTTTATTCAGTTATATCACCAGAAGGTTGTGCATCAATTTTGTGGAAAGATTCAAAATATGCCGAAGAAGCAGCTGCATCTATGAAAATTACAGCACAAGATTTAAAAGAACTTGAGATTATAGATTCTATAATTGCCGAGCCTCTTGGAGGAGCCCATAGAAATTCTTCTGAAACAATTAAAAATGTTGGCAACGCACTTAAAACTTCTTTAAAACAAATAAATAATTTAGATAAAATTGAACTTCTCAATCAAAGAAAAAATAAATATTTAATGAGTTTGAATAAATCCTAATAAACTACTAAAGAATTTTTCCACAACAATTTTTGTATTTTAAACCTGTTGAATCACATCTTGTGTTTCTAGGAATTTTATGTTCCGGATAAAGATTTAATAAACATTTTTTATCTTTTGTTTTTGCTTTTTGTTTTTTTACTTCTTTCGGAAATTGACCAGCTGCAAGTTGAGCCTTTTGATGAGAATGTTCTACAAAATCATTTGAGATCAAACCAGAACCTTCTTCCGAATCTTTTTCTAGTTTTTGATCTTTGTATACATCTTCTACTTCTTCATTTTCTTGTTCAAATTGAATATTACTTAAAACTTTAGTAATGTTTCTTTTTATATTTGATAGCATATTTTCAAAAAGCTCAAAGGCTTCTCGTTTATATTCATTAAGAGGATCTTTTTGACCATATGCCCTTAAAGAAATTCCTTGCTTTAGATAATCTAAGAAAAGTAAATGATCTTTCCATGAATGATCAATTATTTGTAGCAAGAAACTTTTTTCAACAGTTCTAAAATTTTTACTTCCTATTTTTCTCTCTCTTTCTTTATCTGATTTTTCAATTTCATCTAGTATTAGTTTTTTTATTTCTTGATCTGCGACCCCCTCTTTCTTTGCTATTTTTTTTAAATCTTTTTTTACTCCAAATATTTCTTTAATTTCTTTTTCTAAATTTATTAAATCCCATTTTTCGAAGTATGTATCCTTCGGAATATTTTTTGACACAATATTTTCAAGAGTATCTTTTTTCATACTATTTATAAAACTTTTTATATCTTCAGACTCCATAACTTTTGTTCTTTGTTTATAAATAACTTTTCTTTGATCATTCATAACATCATCAAATTTCAATAATGACTTCCTAATATCATAATTTCTTGCCTCTACTTTTTGCTGAGCTTTTTCTAAAGCTTTGTTAATCCATTTATGAGCAATCGCTTCCCCTTTTTCGAGACCAAGTGTTTTAAGCATACTATCTATTTTTTCTGAGCCAAAGATTCTCATTAAATCATCTTCAAGTGATATGTAAAATTTAGATTCCCCTATATCTCCTTGTCTTCCACATCTTCCTCTTAATTGATTATCTATTCTACGACTTTCATGTCTTTCTGTTCCTAAAACAAAAAGTCCACCAGCTTCTATTACAATTTTTTTTGCATCTTCTATATCTTTTTTAATTTGATTGTTTTTTTTTTCACTTATTTTTTTTTCATCTTCTGCTTCTATTTTTTTTATTTGCATATCTAGATTACCACCTAATTGTATATCAGTTCCTCGACCTGCCATATTAGTAGCAATGGTTACAGCGCCTTTTTGACCTGCTTGTGCGATTATATATGCTTCTTGTTCGTGATACTTTGCATTTAAAATTTTATGCTCAATTTTATTTTTTTTAAGAATTTTTGATAATTCTTCTGATTTTTCAATACTCACTGTCCCAACTAAAACAGGCTGATTCTTTTTTTTACATTTAGTAATTTGCGAAACTATTGCATTATATTTTTCTTCCTTAGTTCTATATATTTCATCGTCTTGATCAACCCTAATACATTCTTTATTGGTTGGTATTTCAATAACTTGAAGATTATAAATATCTAGTAACTCAGATGCCTCAGTCATAGCAGTTCCTGTCATACCTGAGAGCTTTGGATATAATCTAAAATAATTTTGAAAAGAAGTTGAAGCTAAAGTTTGATTTTCATTTTGTATATTTACAGATTCTTTTGCTTCTAATGCTTGATGAAGTCCTTCAGAAAACCTTCTTCCTTCCATCATTCTTCCAGTAAATTCGTCAATTATAATTACTTGATCATTTCTTACAATGTAATCAGTATCTTTTTCAAATAATTTGTGTGCTCTTAAAGCTTGATTTATATGATGAAGAAGAACAATATTTTCTGAGTCAAATAAATTATTATTTTTTAAAAGTTTCTTTCCTTTTAATATTTTTTCAATTGTTTCTACTCCTTTATCTGTCAGGTTAACACTTTTTGATTTTTCATCTTTTTCAAAATCAATATCCTTTAATTGAGGTATAAATTGATTAATCTCCGAATACAAAGTAGATGTATCTTCAGTTGGTCCTGAGATTATTAATGGCGTTCGTGCTTCATCTATTAATATATTATCCACTTCATCGACTATTGCAAAATTGTGTTTTTTTTGAACCAGGGTATCTTTAGAATATTTCATATTATCTCTTAAATAATCAAAACCAAATTCGTTATTTGTGCCATATGTAATATCGCATTTGTAAGCGTTTTTTCTTTCGTTATCTTCTATTCCAGCAGTAATACAACCAACACTTAGACCTAAAAATTTATAAATTTCACCCATCCATTCAGAATCTCTTTTTGCAAGATAGTCATTAACTGTTACGATATGAACGCCTTTATCTTCTAAAGAATTTAAATCTGCAGGCAATGTGGAAACAAGCGTTTTCCCCTCTCCTGTTTTCATTTCTGCTATCATTCCCTTATGCAAAACAAATCCACCAATTAACTGAACATCAAAGTGTCTTTGTTTTAGAGTTCTTTTTGCAGCCTCTCGTACAGTTGCAAATGCTTCAATAAGAATTGAATCTAAAGTATCTTTCTGTTTTAATCTAAGTTTAAAATCTTTAGTTTTGTTCTTTAACTGTTGGTTTGTTAATTTTTCAAATTTTTTTTCAAGCTTATTAATCTCATCAACCTGTTTCTGTAACTTGCTAATAAATCTATCATTAGCACTCCCAAATATTTTTTTTGCAAATTTTAAAAACATATCTCTATAT
>JAKUPP010000062.1 GCA_022450705.1 Alphaproteobacteria bacterium
ATGGTAAATGCCCAAAAAATGCTAATTGATGAATTGGGAATAAAAAAACTTTTAAGTGTTATCGGTGGATCAGCAGGTGGTTTTCAAGCTTTACAGTGGGCTGCGTCATATCCCGAAAAAGTTATTACATCTATACCAATCGCAACATCTTTTAGACATTCTGCTCAAAATATAGCTTTTCATGAAGTTGGTAGGCAAGCAATTATGAGCGATCCTGATTGGTGTAATGGTAATTATATTAATAAAAAAAAAAGACCGGAAAAAGGTTTATCAGTTGCTAGAATGCTAGCACATATAACTTATCTATCAGAAGAAGCTTTTCAAAGAAAATTTGGAAGAAATTTACAAAATAAATTATCCTTAGCCTATGGTTTTAAAACTGACTTTCAGGTGGAAAGTTATTTAAAACACCAGGGACAGGCATTTGTAGATAGATTTGATGCAAATAGTTATTTGTACATAACAAGAGCTATGGATTATTTTGATCTTCCTAGTCAAAAGAAAGGTGGGTTAAAAAATATTTTCAAAAATACTCCTGTAAAATTTTGCGTTATATCTTTTACAAGTGATTGGGTATATCCAACAAAATATAGTAAAGAAATAGTAGATTCTTTAAATGCCGTGGGAGCTAATGTAAGCTTTGTAGAAATCCAAACAGATAAAGGGCATGATGCTTTTCTACTA
This sequence comes from Alphaproteobacteria bacterium, assembly GCA_022450705.1. Lineage (GTDB taxonomy): Bacteria > Pseudomonadota > Alphaproteobacteria > CAYOOR01. Next base: position 685 of record JAKUPP010000062.1, read on the forward strand.
GATGAAAAAGGGTTTAATGAAACTGTAAGAGGTTTTTTAAAGGCAACCGCAACTAAATTGGGGTTTTAGTTTGTATAAAATAAAATGAATAGATTAGATTTTGAAATTATAAAAAAAGTCATAGAAGATAACTCTAGAATTCTTGATGTTGGCTGTGAGAATGGTGAATTATTAAAATTTCTAGATAAAGGAAAAAAAATTGATGGCCGAGGTTTAGAAATAAGTCAAAAAAATGTAAATATCTGTGTAAAGCATGGTCTGTCGGTTATTCAAGGAGATGCGGATAAAGATTTAATTGCATACCCATCAAAATCATTTGATTTTGTAATTTTAAGTCAAACTCTTCAAGCAACACATTCGCCTGAACAGGTTTTAAACCAATTAGTTAGAATTAGTAAACGCGCAATAGTTTCATTTCCAAATTTTGGTTCATGGTTAATAAGATTAAAACTCTTAACTAATGGAGTTATGCCTCAATCTAATTCTCTTCCACATACATGGTATACAACTCCAAATATCCACCTCTGTACTATTAAAGATTTTAAAAAATTATGTAAGAAAAATTCAATTAAAATTGAACAAAGTTATTACCTTAATAAAAATGGTAAACAAATAAAAAATCCTTTAAATAAATTTTTTAGTAATTTTTTCTCTACATCTGGACTTTTTGTATTAAAAAAATAATAATCATATTTAATGAAAGTAAAAATTATTCCAATCTTATCTGATAATTACTCTTATTTAATTATTGATAAAGAAAATAAATTCTGTTCCGCAGTAGATCCTGCAAGTCCTGAAGAAATAATACCTTTCCTTGAAAAAGAAAAAATTGGTTTAAAAAATATTTTAAATACTCACTATCATAGCGATCACACAGCTGGAAATTTAGAGTTAAAAGATAAATTTAAATGTAAAATTTATGGTCCTGATAAAGAAAAAGATCAAATTCCAGGCATAGATGTTGCTTTGAAAGAAAATGATACTTTAAAAATTAATGATTATAGTGTAAAAATTTTTGAAACACCCGGCCATACAGCAGGTCACATAATCTATTGGTTTGAAAAAGAAAAAGTTGTTTTTACAGGAGATACTCTTTTCGTTTTAGGTTGCGGTAAGTTATTTGAGGGTACGCCAGAAATAATGTGGAATTCGCTTTTAAAAATTAGAAATTTACCAAAAAAAACTCAAATTTACTGCGGTCACGAATATTCAAAAAATAATGCTGATTTTGCTCTTTCTGTAGAAAAAAATAATAATAAATTAATCGAAAGATCTGATGAAATAAATAAATTAATTAATGAAAATTCTTTTACAGTTCCAACTACTCTTGAAAAAGAAATTGAATGTAATCCTTTTTTAAGAGCTGATGTTGATAATATAAAAAAGAATCTTGAAATGGAAAATGCTTCTCCTGTAGAAGTTTTTGGTGAAATTAGAACAAAAAAAGATATTTTTTAAGGCACATTATATTGACCACCGTTAACATTTAATGTAGTTCCTGTAATAAATCCAGACTCATCCTTTATTAAATATAAAACAGCTTCAGCTATTTCCTCTGGCTTTCCTAATCTTCCTAAAGGTATTTTGCTTTTAACAATTTTATCTAAAATTTCTTTAGGAACTGCTTGAACCATTTCAGTATCAATATATCCAGGAGCAACGCAATTAACTGTGATTCCTTTATTTGCAGTTTCCAATGCTAATGATTTAGTAAAACCTATCATACCTGCTTTTGTAGCAGAATAATTAGTCTGACCAGCTTGACCAGCTTGTCCGTTAACAGAACTAATATTTATAATTCTTCCAAATCCTTTTTCTCTCATACTATCAATAACACATTTTGACATATTAAAACATGAATCTAAATTTGTTCTAATAACGTCACCCCATTGTCTTACATCCATTTTGTGCAACATGCCGTCTCTAGTAACTCCTGCATTGTTTATTAAAATCTCAACTGGTCCTAAATCTTTTTCTATTTCTTTTATTTTTTCACTACATTGATCAAAAATGGCAACATCAAATTTATAAACATGAACTCCTGTTTTTTTCATGAACTTTTGCGCATCCTCATCTCTTGAAACATAACTAGCTGCTACTTTATACCCTTCCTCTTTTAATCTTAAGGAAATTGCTTCTCCGATACCTCTTGTTCCACCAGTGACTAATGCTACTCTAGACATAAATTTATTTTCTTTCCAAACACATTGCTATACCCATACCACCTCCAATACATAGAGTAGCTAGACCTTTTTTTGAATCTCTTTTTTCCATTTCATGTAAAAGAGTTGTTAAAATTCTGGTTCCAGATGCTCCGATTGGATGACCGATTGCAATCGATCCGCCGTTAACATTTACATTTTCTGGGTCCCATCCCATTTCTTTATTAACAGCACATGCTTGAGCTGCAAAAGCTTCATTAGCTTCAATTAAATCTAAATCAGAGGCTTTCCATTTTGCTTTTTCAAGGGCCTTTTTGCTTGATGGTATAGGACCGCTCCCCATCACTGCAGGATCTACTCCCGCGGTTGCCCATGAGGCGATTTTTGCCAATGGTTTAATTCCTAATTTTTCTGCCTTTTCTTGTTTCATTATTACTACTGCTGCTGCACCATCATTTATTCCAGATGCATTTCCTGCAGTCACAGTTCCGTCTTTTTTAAATGCAGGTCTTAAATTTTTTAGATTCTCTAAAGTGCATCCATGCCTTGGATACTCATCATCTCTAATTACAACCGTTCCTGTTTTGAGTTGTGCAGGAACAGAAACAATTTCCTTTTGAAACTTTCCATTTTTTTGTGCTTCTTCAGCTTTTAATTGAGAGTTCAATGCAAATTCATCTTGTTGATCTCTAGTAATCTGCCATTTTTCAGCAACGTTTTCTGCCGTTACTCCCATATGGTAACCATTAAAAATATCCCATATTCCATCTTTAATCATACTATCAATCATTTGAGCATCACCCATGTTTCCTGTTTGTCTTAAATGAAAACAATGGGGAGCTTGAGACATATTTTCTTGACCTCCAGCAACAACAATCTCTGATTGATTACTTATAATTGATTCTAAACCTAAAGCTATAGATCTAATACCTGATCCACAAACTTGGTTGATTGTCAAAGAAGTAACTTCATTTGGTATTCGTGCATTAATAGAAGCGTGTCTTGCTGGATTTTGCCCACAGGATGCTGTTAAAACTTGTCCCATAATAACTTGGGAAACATCAGAAGTTTTAATTTTTGCTCTATTAATTGCTTCTTTAATAGCAATAGTGCCCAAATCTGCCGCACTCATATCTGAAAAAGAACCATTAAAAGATCCTACCGGAGTCCTAGCTGCGCTAACAATTACTACATCTGAATCTG
>JAKUPP010000063.1 GCA_022450705.1 Alphaproteobacteria bacterium
CTTGTAAAACAAAACATTTTCCCTCAGATGCGTCTGCAAGATATTGCTGTAATTATATAGATTCACCTGCAGATACTAAAGGAGGTAAATTCTTTAGATTTTTTTCAGTATTTTCCAGAGCCTTTTTATCAGGATATTCAGGTACCTGAACTATAGGCTTCTTTCTCCAATCATTTGGTTTCCATTTATTAGTCATATCAAAATTCTATAATTTATTAGTGATATAATTAATAATATAAGTAAATTATTCAATTTATTTTATTTTTTATTGAGTGGATCATCACCTTTTAGCCAATTTTCAAGGGATTTCTCATATAAATTAAAATCTCTGCCATTATGCAAAGTAAAGGTTATATACTGATTTTCCTTCTTTATACCAAAAAATTGATTTACCCCTTTTATATATGATTTTACTAATTCTCTTCTTTGTTTTACAGATCTTCCTACCCTTACATCTAAATTCATAAAACAAACATATTCATTATCTTTAGCTCTTCCTAAACTTAATGAGTCTTTTCCAAGTTCTCTTAAACTAATAGCGACATGATCGGTACCAGTCTTCATTATTTTACCAAAGTTATCTCTTATATATTTACAGAACTTATTTTTGTCTTTAGTGTTTAGTTTCTTATTTATATCAAATTGTAAATGGGGCATTTATAATAAAATTTGTAATGCTTTTTCTATCATCTCATTTTAGTTTTATTCCACATCTCTCGTTCCTCAAGTTTTTTTAATGTTTCTAACTTTTGTTCTCGAGTCATAATCCACCAATCTTGTAATTCCTGTTTAGTTCTGTAACATCCAATGCAAAATTCTTCTTTTGTATCATACTTACAAACATTGGTACATGGCGACTCCACAGTTTTGTCTACTTTTTTTTGTATGGTTTTGTATTTCTTTTTATCTTTAGTTGTTGCTACCATTATCTTCTACATTATAAGAAAAAAAAATTACAAAAAAAACTGACTTTTAATTCAACGGTTAGTTTTATTCCACAGTTACTGATTTAGCAAGGTTTCTAGGTTGATCAACATCTGTTCCTTTAAGAACCGCTGTGTGATAAGCAATTAATTGAACTGGTATAGAATAAAGAATTGGAGAAATAATTTCATGAGATTCTGGCAAACATATAGTTGTTATTTTTTTATTATTTATTTTTTTAATTCCTTTTTTATCACTTATAAAAATTATTTTTGCCCCTCTTGATAACAATTCTTCCACATTGCTTATTGTTTTATCAATTAATTGATCTGATGGTGCTATAACAATAACCGGTACTCCTTTTTCAACTAAAGCAATAGGACCATGTTTTATTTCTCCTGCGGGATAACCTTCTGCATGAATATATGAAATTTCTTTTAGTTTTAACGCACCTTCAAGAGCTACTGGATAGCTGGTTCCTCTTCCAATATATAAAACATTTTTTGCATTCTTTATGCTTGTTGCTGTTTTATGAAATATATTATCCATTTTTAGAATTTTACTAATTTGTCCAGGTGCTTCTAATAAAGCATTAGATAATTTATTCATTTCATTTCTTCCTATAGCTTTATTAAAGTTAGCCATAAATAATGTCAGGGTTCCCAAAGCTACTAATTGCGTAGTAAATGCTTTTGTTGATGCAACACCAATTTCTGGCCCCGCGTGAGTTTCCATCACATGGTTAGATTCCCTAGCAATACTGCTCTCGGCACTATTAATTATCCCTAAAGTTTTGCCTTTTTGTTGATTAAAGTATCTTAATACAGCTAGAGTATCTGCGGTTTCACCTGATTGAGATAGAAAAATACCTAAACTATTTTTTATATTAATAATATTTCGATATCTAAATTCCGATGCTATGTCAACTTCAGTTTTAATATTTGCATATTTCTCAAGCCAATATTTTCCAATAAGAGAAGCATGATAGGAAGTGCCGCACGCAGCAATATAAATTTCTTTTATTTTTTTAATTGTTTTTGCAAAAGATGGAATTAACAATTTCTTTTTTTTTGTATCTATAAAATATTTTAATGCATCTCCAATAACTGCTGGTTGTTCAAAAATCTCCTTTTGCATAAAATGATTATAACCACCCATTTTAATTTTATTATTTGCTAAAGAAGTGATAGTTATTTTTCTTTTAACTCTTTTTCCGTTTTGATCATAAACTTTAAAGTCTTTTGAAGTAATTTCCGCAATATCCCCTTCGTTCAAATAGCATAACTTTTGTGTTAACGGAGCCAATGCAATGCTATCTGAGCCAATATAATTGCAATTTTTTCCCTTACCAATTGCAAGAGGGCTTCCTCTTTTTGCACATATTAAATAATTATTAATTCCAGAGAATATTATTCCCAAAGCAAATGCTCCTTCGACTTTTTTTAATGCTGTAATGGTTGCTTTTAAAGGAGATAAATTTTTTTTTAAAAAAAAACTAATTAAATGCGCAATAACCTCAGTATCAGTATCAGATTCAAAAATAATATTTTTTCTTTCCAAATCTTTTCTTAATACATCGTAATTTTCAATTATTCCGTTATGAACAACTGCAACATCTCCGCTAGAATGCGGATGGGCATTTGTCCTGCTTGGAATGCCATGAGTTGCCCATCTAGTATGACCAATTCCAACATTTCCTTTAATTGGATTTTTTTTTAATAGTTTTTTTAAATTTTCTATTTTTCCAAGAGATCTTCTCCTATCAATTCTTCCATTTAATAAAGTAGCTATACCAGCAGAATCATAACCTCTATATTCTAATCTTTTTAAACCTTCAATTAATAAAGAGGAAACTTTACTGTGACCAATTACACCGATTATCCCACACATAAATTATTTTCTCCTATTTTTTTTGTAGTTTGGAAATATTCGCTGCTCACTTCTCTCTACACCTAAAGCATTTTCTTTTACTGATTCAGTAATAACACTACCTGCTCCAACTATACTATTTTTACTTAATTTTACTGGTGCAACTAAAGAAGCATTAGATCCAACGAAAGCATTATCTTCAATTTTAGTTTTATGCTTTTTTGAACCATCATAATTACATGTTATAACTCCAGCGCCAATATTAACATTCTCTCCAATATCGCTATCTCCTAAATATGATAAGTGGTTTACTTTAGAATTCTTTTTTATATTTGTTTTTTTTATTTCTACAAAATTACCAATATGACTATTACGCCCTATAACAGTTCCAGGCCTTAATCTTGCAAAAGGTCCTACAACTGCATTATCTAAAATTCTTACTCCCTCAATATGTGAAAAAGCTTTTATATGAACATTGTTTTTAACTATTACATCTGGGCCAAAAAAAACGTTTGGTTCAATAGTTACATCATTTCCTATTTTTGTATCATGATTAAAAAAAACACTTTTCGGATCTAATAATTTTATACCTGCAGAAATAAATTTTTCTCTTAAAATATTTTGATAATATTCCTCTGCGATTGCTAATTCCTGTTTTGTATTAACTCCTAAAGTTTTTAAAAAACTTGATTTTACATAATCTACTTTAAAATTATTTTTATTTGCTAAACCAACAATGTCCGTTAAGTAATATTCCTTTTTTTTATTTTTTGATTTAATTTTTGTAATTAATTTTCTCAAAACTTCGTTTTTTAATAACATAATTCCAGAGTTACATAATGAAATTTCTTTTTGATCAATTGTTGCATCTTTAAACTCAACGATTTTCTCAACTTTATCTTCATAATTTAATATAATTCTTCCATATTCATTCTTTTTATGAGTGTCAACAGCGAGTAAAATGATATCAGAATTTTTTTCTTTTTTTAAATTAACTAAATCTTTAATAATTGTTTCATCAATAAAAGGATTGTCCGCATAAAGTATTAAAATATCTTCTTTTGATTTTGAATAAAACTTTTTACTAGATAAGACAGCGTGGGCTGTACCTAAGGGTTTTTTTTGAAATGAAAAATTAATTTTTTTATATACATTTCTTAATTGGTTTAATTTTGGTCTAATTACTTTATTCGTATTTTTTTTGCTAATTATTTTCCCAATATTATCTAAAACATGTCCTAGA
>JAKUPP010000064.1 GCA_022450705.1 Alphaproteobacteria bacterium
TATGGAGCAGGCGCAGCAATGATAGTTTTTGGATATAGAATAGGAATGCTATCAGCTGGTGCAGGGGCTTTATATTTAGCTTCATTTTATGATTGGTCAAAAGTTTATCTCTTAATGTCTACTCAAATTTTAATTGGATCATTGGCAATTTTATTTTCTAAAGAACCTGAGTTAAGTTCATTGATTCAAACAAATAAAAAAAATTTTTTTGGATGGATTAAAAATTCAGTAATAAATCCTTTTAAAGATTTTATGACTAAAGGAAATTGGATTGTAATTTTATTATTTGTTGTTTTGTATAAATTTGGAGATGCTTTAGTTAGTGTGGTTGCCAATCCTTTTTATATAGAGATGGGTTTTAGTAAAATTGAAATTGCAAATGTAAGTAAAATTTTTGGATTAGCAGCAACATTAGCTGGAGCTTTTATCGGTGGAATATTGGTAAATCAATCAGGTATTTTTAAAAGCTTATTAATATGCGGAATTTTACAATTGTTATCTAATTTATTTTATGCGATACAAGCTTACATTGGTTATAACATTGGTTTTTTAATTGTAACAATTGGTTTTATGGACTTAGCAAGCGGTATGGGGACCGCGGCATTTATCGCTTATTTATCTAGTTTATGTAATATACGTTACACAGCAACGCAATATGCTCTTTTATCCGCGTTTGCTTCTTTAGGAAGAACTTTTTTATCATCTCCAGGCGGATATTTGGTTGATACTTTTAATTGGATACCTTTTTTTATTTTTACATCTATCGCAGCAATTCCTGGAATTTATTTTCTTATTTATTTGAAAAGGAAAAATAGTCAATTTTAAGCTAATTTTATCTTTTATTACACAATTACAGCACTGACTTTCAAATGTCATATGTAATAAACTTGTAACAGTTTTGACAATTTATTGTAGTACAAATTTATTATTTTTAATTTTGAGTTTATTAATAACTTTGATAAGGAATAATTATGAAAAAAAAATTAATAATAGTTCCAGCATTAATTGCAATTAATTTAATATCAGTTGTTAGTGCAGATACAGAGCTCAAGTGGGAGTCTAAAAATAAAAATATTAAAGGTCAAATTTTTGGTCGAATTAACATTCAATCAGGGTTTGCCGATACTGATGATAACGCAAATACAATAACCACTAATAGTGATTATTTATATTATAGAAGAATTAGGCTTGGTGCATCAGGTCAAATTGGTTCAGTCTCTTTTAAAATTGAACCTGATTTTGCACCATATATGGAGACTGTTTTAGATGGCAATATTGATTTTAAAGATGTCTGGATCGGCTATCAATTTAAAATGAATGACATTAAACATAAATTTATAGTTGGTAACGACCAAGTACCTTGTGGTTTGGAAGTTCAAAACAGTAGTCGTTTTACGAATCATATTGAGCGTCATGGAACACTAAGTTCTTGGTGTCAAGGTGAGCGTAGCAAAGGATATAGATTGTTATCTAGTGGAAAAAATTGGACAACACATTTAAGTTATTCTGTTGGCGAAGGTCAAAATTCTGATATTGATTTAACACATGGGACTTATGGTGTCCGTGCTACTTATTCACCACTAGCATTTAATAAAAAAGAAAAACAATGGTTGCATACAGGTTTTATGTGGGGATACAATAAAGTCGATGGAGGTGATAATGATTGGGGTTCTAGTAGCACTGATGCATCTCGTTTTATAAGTTCTGGCCCAAGATTAAATATTTTGAAAACTGGCGAACATAAAGATGCCACACGTTACGGCATTGAACTTGCTTTCGGGCAAGGACCATTAGATGTTCAATATGAAAGAATGTGGATGTCAGTTGATGGTTGTGGTGGAGATGCTTTAACAGGTGGATCTTGCACTTCTGTTGCCGCTGAATATGATTTTAGTGCATGGGCACATTATGTTACTGCTTCTTATTTTTTACCAATTGGTACAGGTAAAAGAATGAGAGCCTATAATTCTAACAAAGGTAGGTATGAAAGAATTAAAGCTAGTAATGCTGCAATGATTGCATATCGTTATGGGTACCAAGATTACGCGGATGCTGCTAATAATAAAACTAGAGGTGACATAGTAGATCATACATTTACTCTTAATTATTTTTTTAATTCGCATCATAGCGTTCAAGTAGAATACTATACAGTTGAAGCAGATTATTCTGATGCTACAAATACTTCTGATGAAGCTGATGTATTTCAATTAAATTGGAGATTAGACTTTTAATTTACTTTTACTTAATAATGATAACTCCCTGCATGCCCATTTCACTATGTTTTAGACCACTTTTCATATCTTTTACTTTACAGAACAAATCTTCAAAACGACCTGTTTTAATTGGTATAAACCACCATTCAATTTGATGATTAGGCCACACTTCAACCTCATTAATTATACCCTTTACTTCCGCTAGTTTTTTACCATTAGAATTAATTTGTATTTTTCTCGTAAAAATGGATTTAGAAAAAGAGTTTGAAGAAAAATAATGTTTTGAATCACTAACATTTTTTAATATTAATCTGTATAGTTTGCCAGTATAAAAAGTTAATTCACTCGGTTCATAATAATGTGATTTTCCAGATATGCCTTTAAAATAAACAACCTTTTCAATTGATTCTTGTTTTGTAAGGTCTTCTGATATTACATAATTTATAAAGCTAAAACTTATAATAAAATATGTAAAAATAATTTTTAATGTGCGAGCAAACATGAGTATCTTATATATCAGAAAAATTAAACTATTTTAAAAAAATAATTTAAAATATCCGATTATAAATAATGGAATTTGCAAACCAAAATTTGTTAATATCGGTTTGTCTTTTGTTGCGAAACCTGCATAAGTCCATCCTAAAACACCAGCTCCATGTAAAAATATATTTATTGGATAGATATTTAAATTAGTCAGTAAAATACCTGATAAAACTAAAGCAGTAGAAAACCATTTTATATTATTTATAGATATCATTATTTTATCCTTTCAAATTATTCTTTTATAAATTTTAGATGCTATAAAAGCACCAATTAAGGGTGTAAGTATATATAACCATATATTAGTTAAAAAATATTTTATTTTTTAAAATCAGCTAACCATGCTGTAGAAGTGCTTAAAGCATTTGATCTTATTTCAGCTCTTTCAGCGTCTAGTGCTGGAATTAAACCTTTTTCTTGTAAATAACCACCAATTCCAAATGCTTTTTCACTAGTAAATTCAGCTATATATTCTTTAATGCCTGGAATTTTTCCTACATGTGCATTTTTAATGTAGAAATATAGTGAACGAGAAACAGGATATTTACCAGATGATATATTTTCAAATGTTGGAGGATTTCCTTCAACAATTGCACCTTGAAGTTTATCTTTGTTTTGTTCAAGAAAACTGTAACCAAAAACCCCGAGAGCTTTAGGATTTCCTTCAAGTTTTGCAACGATTAAATTATCGTTTTCTCCTGCTTCAATGTAAACTCCGTCTTCACGAACTGTATGACAAAGTTTTTTAAAAGCTTTTTTATCAGCTTTTTTCATAGCTTTAATTTCAGGGAATTGTTTACATCCACCTTGTAATGCAAGCTCAGCAAAAGCATCACGAGTTCCTGAAGTTGGCGGAGGTCCTAATACCTCAATTTTTTGATCAGGAAGAGATGCATCTACATCTTTCCAGGTTTTATGAGGGTTTGGAACTATTGCCCCGTTAACCATTACATTTTTTCCAAGAGCCAACCAAATGTGTTTTCTTTCAAGTTTCATTTGAGGAGAACTCTTAGCATTTGCTATAACGATACCATCGTAACCTACTTTAACTTCAGTTATTTCAGTAATTCCGTTTTCAGAGCATTTTTTAACTTCTTTTGA
>JAKUPP010000065.1 GCA_022450705.1 Alphaproteobacteria bacterium
TTTGATTCTAAAAAAAACATCATTTCTGCCGTTCATGCAGGTTGGAAAGGAGCAAAAAATGGTGTTATTAAAAATACTATAAAATTAATGCTTGAATGTGGATCAAAATTGAACAACATAATATCATGTATAGGGCCTTGTATTGGTAAAGAATCCTATAAAGTAAATAATGATTTTTTTAGGAAATTTATTAGAGAAAGTTCATTAAATAAAGAATTTTTTATAATAAAAAAAAATGAAATGAATTTTGATTTAAAATCTTACATTGTAAAAAAAATAAAAAGTTTTGGTGTTAAAAAGATTTTATTTAGATCATTTGACACATTTAAAGATAAAAATAATTTTTTTAGTTATAGAAGATCTTTGATATCGCAAGAAAAAGATTACGGAAGATGTCTTTCAGTTATATCATTAAATGGAGTTAAAAAATAAATGAAAATAGTAACTTGTAATAGCAATACTAATTTAGCAGAAGCAATATCAAAAAAATTAAAAAAACCATTGTGTAAATCTACTATTACAAGATTTGCTGATATGGAAATTTTTGTTGAAATATTTGAGAATGTAAGAGGAGAAGATGTTTTTATAATACAATCAACTTCATATCCAGCGAATGATAATTTGATGGAACTATTAATCACAATTGATGCTTTAAAAAGAGGTTCGGCAAAAAGAATAACGGCTGTTGTTCCATATTTCGGATATGCTAGACAAGATAGGAAAACCGGTCCTAGAACCCCTATAACAGCAAAGCTTGTTTCAAATTTAATAACTAATGCTGGGGCAGATAGAGTTCTTACTCTAGATTTACATGCAGGACAAATTCAAGGTTTCTTTGATATTCCTACTGACAATCTTTACAGTTCTCCAATTTTTATTAGAGATATTAAAAAGAATTATAAAAAAAATATCACTTTTGTATCGCCAGATGTTGGCGGCATTACAAAAGCTAGGGAAATGGCCACTCAATTAAAATGCGATATAGCAATTATTGATAAAAGAAGACCAGGTCCTGGGAAATCAGAAGTTATGAATGTAATAGGAAATGTAAAAAATAAAACATGCATAATTGTTGATGATATTGTAGATTCTGCAGGTACTTTGTGTAATGCGGCAAAAGCAATTAAAAAGAAAGGTGCAAAAGAAATTGCTGCATATATAACTCATGGCGTTTTTTCAGGTAAATCAATAATTAAAATTTCTAAATCTCCAATAAAAAGGCTTGTTGTAACTGATAGTATTGAACCAATGCAAAATATAAAAAACTCAACAAAAATTAATATTTTGTCAGTAGCTCCTTTATTGAGCGATGCTATAAATAGAATAAGTAATGAGAAATCTGTTTCAGTTTTATTTGATTAAATAAAATTACATTAAAATGTTGAAATTTTAATGCATTTAACTATAAACTAATTACCTTCTTAATATTGTAAAATGAAAGAAATTAATTTAGAGATTATTAGTAGAGATAAAACTGGTAAAAGTAATTGTAAACAGTTAAGAAATATGGGAAAAGTCCCTGCTGTTATATATGGAGACAAAAAAGAACCGGCTTATATTGCGGTTGATTACCCAAAAATTGTTAAAGAATTATCCAAAACTAGTTTTTTTTCAACCGTTTTTAGTTTGAAATTAAATAAAAAAGCAATAAAAGTTTTACCTCGAGAAATACAAACAGATCCTTTAAATGATAAACCAGTACATATCGATTTTTTAAGAGTTAATGATGAATCAAAAATAAATATATCAGTTCCAATTATTTTTATAAATGAAGATAAATCACCTGGTTTAAAAGGTGGTGGAGTCTTAAATACTGTTAGAAGAGAAGTTGATTTAATTTGCAAAATTAATAATATTCCAGAAAAACTAGAGGCGGATCTATCAAACTTAGAAGTAGGAGCTGTTATACATATGAGTGATATAAAACTACAAGAAGATGTTATTCCTCAAATATCTGATAGAGATTTTACTATAGCAACAATTGCAGCGCCAACGGTTATGCCTGTTGAAGAAGATAAACCTGAAACTGAAGGAGAAGAAGGAGAAGGTGAAGGGCAAGAAGGAGAAGAATCTGTGGAAGCTAAAGAGGGTGAAGAAGGCAAGCCAGAAGATAGTAAAGAAGAAAAAAAAGAAACTGAAGTTAAAAAAGAAGAAGAACCTAAAAAATAAATTTATTATCATTAAAATAATTTTTTTAAAAAAAATATAATGTACCTCTTAGTTGGATTGGGTAATCCTGGATCAAAATATAAAAAAAATAGGCATAATGTTGGCCATTTAACAGTTGATATAATTGCTAAAAAATATGATTTTATTAAAAAAAGTAAAAATAAATTCGGTGAGGTATTTGAAGGAAAAATATCAAGTATAAAAACTTTTGCTTTAAAACCAAAAGATTTTATGAATTTATCAGGGGTATCAATAAAAAAATTTCTAGATTTTTATAAAATTAACATGAAAAATTTGTTAGTAATTCATGATGATATAGATTTACCTCTAGGAAAAATCAAAATTAAGATTGGAGGAGGAAATGCAGGCCACAATGGTCTTAAAAGTATTGATACAATAGTAGGTAAAAATTATAAAAGAATAAGAATTGGAATTGATAGACCTAAAAATAACAAAAGTGTAAATAAATTCGTTCTTGAAAATTTTGAAAAAGAAGAAGAAAAAGAAATTACATTTTCTATTAATAGGATAGTTTCATTCCTACAATACTTAATAAGTTCTGATGCAAATGATATATCTGTATTAATGAACAAACTCTCAAAAAAATAAAATGGGATTTTCTTGTGGAATAGTAGGACTACCAAACGTTGGAAAATCAACATTATTTAATGCATTAACTAATTCACAGAATGCTAAAGCATCAAATTACGCTTTTTGTACTATTGAGCCTAATAAAGCAATTGTTGAAGTTCCTGATGATAGACTTAACAAGATTGGTAAAATTGAAAATTCAAAAAATATCGTCCCTACACAATTAAACTTTATAGATATTGCAGGTTTGGTGAAGGGAGCTTCAAAAGGTGAGGGTCTTGGGAATAAATTTTTATCACATATTAAAGAAGTTGATTTAATTCTTCACGTTATAAGATGTTTCGAAGATCCTGACATAGATCATGTTGAAAATTCTCTAGATCCAATAAGAGATATGCAAATAATTGAGGATGAATTAATTTTATCAGATTTAGTAAGCGCAGAAGAACAACTAAAAAAACTTAAAAAAGAAATTGATAAAGATATTGGAAATAAAGAAAAAATTTTAATTTTAGAGAAAATAATAAAAAATTTAACAGCTGAAAAATCACTTAAAAATTTGAATTTTAATGAAGATGAAGAAAAGATTTTAAAAACTTTTAATTTAATTTCAACAAAACCAAAAATATTTATTTGTAATCTTAATGAAAAAGAAAAATTAGATAATAATAAGTATATAAATCTTATAAGAAGTAATTTGAATGATGAAAGATCTATAATAATTTCAATATCTGCAGAAATAGAATCTCAAATCTCTCAATTAGAAAATGAAGTAGAAAAAAAAGAATTCCTAGATTCGCGGGACGGGAATAGTTCTGGCGTAGATAGAATTATAAAATCATCTTACAGTAAACTAAATTTAATTACATATTTTACTGCAGGCTAAAAAGAAACT
>JAKUPP010000066.1 GCA_022450705.1 Alphaproteobacteria bacterium
AAGATTAACAATGCTAATCAATCTTGTTTCTATTCTCCTAAGATGTTGATCTCCTGTTTCATCGTCTTTATAAGTGACTAACAAAGTGTTTCTATGCGGTTCCCAATCAACTGAAAACTTAGGGTCAATAACCCCACTATTCTGTTCCCTCACCACCTCATTCAACGCATTCAAAGTATAAAGGGTATTGGTTTCTTTCTTCCGATGCAATGAAATAGTGTTCTTAATCACTTCAGAGAAAACAACATCTTCTTTCACAATATTATAGGTTAGGATTTTTTTGTACCTATCCGATTCATCTTGTAACACAAAGATTTTGCCACCAACCACTTCAAACTCATCGGCAATCAAATCAATTGTTTCTTTTACATTCCTTGCCTTACAAAATGTCGCTAATAGCAACGTATCACTTATCATAACTTTTTCTCCATACCTATAACCTTTTTGTTATCATATTTTAATAAGGTATTCATTTAGTTTAAACTTTCCTCATTTAATTCTCTTATAAAGTAATGTACGGGATAGTTGTCTTCAGCTTTTTTCCAATGATAACCTAAAGTGTTTTGTTTGGTTTCATATAAAATATTACCTAACCGCACAATTG
Source organism: Alphaproteobacteria bacterium (assembly GCA_022450705.1). GTDB lineage: Bacteria > Pseudomonadota > Alphaproteobacteria > CAYOOR01. The sequence continues at coordinate 605 of JAKUPP010000066.1, forward strand.
ATTCTTTATATACTTGATTATTTGCTTCTTTTAAAGTCTTAGCAAACCTTTTATCTAATTTCATATCAAACCTAAATACAGCGCCATAACCTACACCATCTTCTCGGATATCTATAGAAGCAATAGGTATCGTTTCACCACCCACTTCAGCTTGATATCCAACGTAAGGCGGATCTTCTTTTACTGCTACTAATTTCTCTTTAATTTTTTCAAAATCATTAGTACCAAAAATATTTTTCATTACTGCAGGATCTAAAGAATAAGGTCCAATAGCCATGGTTTCTTCGCCCTCAGATACAGCTTTAAGAGGGAACTCACCTTTTATCTCGTTTAACATACCTTCTGTTAATTTTTCATTAGTAGTTAGAGCTTCTACAGCTCTGGAGGCAAACTCTTTACTTTGTTGTTTGTGATCTTTTACAAAATTATCAGCTGTTCTGTCACCAGTATTAGCTATAGTTTCTGCGGCCTTTAACATTAATTTTGATACCGCGCGATTTGGTTTTTTACTTAACAACTCATCAACATCTTTTATTCCTTTACTATTAAATTCTTTTTGTAAATCTTTATTCTTCTTTAATGCACTTTCTACTAAAAACTTATTTTTCTCAACAAAATTTTTCAATCTTTTTCTTTGATTACCAGTATACACACTTTGGTCTAATTCTTCGCTTAGATTTTCATCCCAATCGTTAAACTTCTTAGTTCCTGAATTTAAAAAATTAACATTAACATCCTTTTTCAATGAAACTTCATCTAATATATCCTTACCATCTGGTGTCTGTACTTTAAAATATACATCTGTAGAAAACCCTTTATTGTTTTCATAATCATCCATACCCAAAGCATTAACTTCTTCTTTAACATCCCAAGCTGACGCTACTATTTTTGATCCTTCGGGATATTCTTTGGTGATTCTACTCCTAATTGCCTCCCTATTCTCCATTGCTGCTCTTACCCAACTTGGATCTACAATCTTCTTTGTCTTAGGATCAGCTTCTTTTTGAGATTTGAGATGTTCTAATAAGCTAGACTCCAATACTTTAGCTTGATCATCATTTAACGCCGTAAAAGCCATCGTTAAAATTTCTCCAGCTTGAGATGAGATTTTACCAGCACCTGCAGATGACTCCATAAAATAAGATATTTTACTTGTTTCATCATCCAATTTAGTATTTACAAATCTTTCAATTAAATTATTGTATTTTTGTGGATAATCACCGTCCACCTTCGGCATTTCATAAGACGGAGGCGGTTCAGGGAATTTATTCTTTTTATTTTTTGAATCAAAATCAGTATCGTCTGGGGTTATTGGTTCAGTAAATATTTCTGTTTGAAGAGAATCAACATCTGATAAAGTCTTGTCTTTGCCCGCAATGTCAGTTTTATAAATATCTCGATAATCCCGTTCTTCTTCATCACCACTTTTATCAGTTACGTCACCTTCCTCTTCTTCACCCTTTAGTTGATCATTAATATCATCAAGATAGTTGAAATAATCTTGCTGTTCAGATTTTTTAAGATCTTCTATATCTTCGCCCGGAATAATTTCACCATCTGGGTCTATCATCATTAATTTCTTACCATCTTCATCTACGAAAACATTTTCATCATCTTCTGAAGGTTTTAATCCAATATTTTCAAGTTCTGAATTTATTTGATCTCTTAAGTTGTCGTCAATATTAACATCCGAATCCCAATCAGTTTCAAAATCTTCTATGTCTTTATTTTCAGGGTCTTGCTTAACTTGATCAGGCTCTTTTTGAGAAGGTTCTTCTTCTGGGTCTTTTTTAATTGGTTTTTCTTCTGCACCTTTTAATTTTTCTGCAGCAAGCCTAGCAGGATGATCTTTTTGTTGTTTTAAAGCAACTGATACATCCATTGTCGATGGATTACCATCTTTATCTTTATATCTTACTTGTTCTTCATCTTTTTCAGAAATTAAACTTATAAGATCAAAGTTCTTCGTTTTCTGATTCCGTATTATCTGTCTCAGGTTCAGATTCATTCCCATTTTCATTCTCTTCTTGTTTTGTAAATGATTCTTGTATTTTATTTAATATTTCTTTTGTATCAGCCGCTGTAACCTTGTACTTATCCAGAATGACATAAAGTTTATTGTTAAAGTTATTGAAATTTTCATCAACAATCTCCAATAAATAGTCTTCTGGAACCTCTTTGAGTATAATGTCAGCTACCTCCTCTGATGTGTGCTCTTTATGCACCATTCTAGGAGATGTGTCATTTAAAATAGGTTTATTTTCATCTTCTATTTCTTTTCCTGCTAATACTCCATTGAGTTCATCTACAATCTTCTTAACGATGCTCACCTGCTTGTTTCTACTTTGAACCAGATGATCTCTATATTCTTTCTTATCACCTCTGAAGGTTATCTGATTGTTCACACGCAGATACATTGTACCATCTTTTTCTGACTTTATCTTATTTCTAGCATAGTTTTCTAGTTTACCTAGTATCTTCTTATATTCTTTATCATCATGAATATATTTTCTTCTTAAATTAAGTTTACTTTGTTCTATGATCCAATGATACAACCCTCTTATTCTATCTAGAATGAAGTAACTACTAGTATTATCAGTAGGTTTGGCATGTGAAGGATTATAATCATCAGCTCTATCAGAGTGCTTATCTGTGTATTTTTTGAAAGCAGCGATGATGTTTTTTTTATTTATTTGAAAATAATTTAAACCCATAGTTTAAAATCTCTGAAAATGAAGGTATACTAGGTAGCACCGGCATTCAAAATTTAAATCAAACAATCTTAATGTTTTCTATAACAGCATTTGAAGGTATTGTACCAATAAAGTTTTGAAATACTTCAGCATCACTTAAAGCTCTATTAAACACTCTAGTTAAAGCTATATCATGTGATACAGTAGCTCCTGCTAAGACTCTAGAAGATCCTATAAGTAATCTAGGTGAAGTAGGTTTAGGTATAGCTACAGTATTAACATTTATTGCACCTCCAGCAAAACTAGTATAACCAGATAC
>JAKUPP010000067.1 GCA_022450705.1 Alphaproteobacteria bacterium
TAACAAATTATCCACAGCTTTTTTCACAAATTTGCTTAAATTGACTATGTATTTTAATTGAAATATATTGATATAAATTATGTCTATTATTCAACATTTTAAAACATTTCTAGCGCTGATAATTTTCTCGTTTATTTTTTTTAATTATGCAAAAGGGGAGAATCCAAAGAAAAGCGATGTAAAATTAAAAGAATGGGAAGAACATTCAGAAAATATAATAATTTTAGATACAGACGACATGCAAGTTATTGTGAAAAAAAGGAGCGCTCTTTTATTAGATGTTTGGAAAAAAGATATTAGACCTGAGAAATTAGACCCTAAAAAATGGATTCCAGCCCAGCGATATTCTTTGCCAGGAGCTAAATGGATTCCAAATGTTGGTTTAGAAACTTTAACTCCAGAATTAAGAAACTATTTTGAAGAAACTGTAAAACGATTAACCAAAGGAAACAAAGATACAAAGATAGTTTTTTTCTGTAGAAGAGGTTATTATTCAAAAATTGCAGCTGAGAGATTAGAAAAAATGGGATACACTAATATATTTTTGTATCCCGGTACAGATGTTTGGGAAGATGCAGGTAAGAAATTGGCAATAGTAAAGCCGGAGGAAATGAGTTTAAGAAAATAAATGTTAAGAATTTTTTTTTTATTTATTGTCTATTTTTTTTCTAATCCAACAATATTTTTTGGAAACGAAATTAAATCTTTGGATGTAATAGAAATAGCAGAAGGAGTTTATGTTCATTATGGAAAACATGAAAATTTTTATGAAAAAGAAAATAATATTGGCGATATTGCAAATTTAGGTTTTATCATTGGAGATGATTCAATAGCAGTAATAGATACAGGCGGTTCCCATCAAGTTGGAGAATCCCTAAAACTTGCAATTAAAAAAGTTTCAAAAAAGCCAATTAAATATGTAATTAATACACATGGACACCAAGATCATATTTTTGGAAATTCAGCATTTCTATCAGAAGGAGTAACTATTTACGGTCATTATAGTTTAAAAAAATTTCTAAAAGAAAGAGGATCACAATATATAAGACAGATTGCTCAAGCAGGTGATAAAGTAAAAGGAACCAGTCTTATTTTTCCTCATAAAGTTATTGCAGAAACCTCACCAGACCAAGTAAAAAAATTGTCTAATGAGATGACAATTGATTTAGGAAATAGAAAATTATTATTAACCTCGCATGCAACTGCTCATACATATAGTGACGCAACAGTTTTAGATTTAAAAACTAAAACTTTTTTCGTGGGAGATTTAGTTCAAGATGAAAGAACACCAACTATGGATGGTTTAGTAAAAAATTGGATTAAAGTATTAAATGAAATAGAAAAAATTGACTTTAAAATTATGGTTCCAGGGCACGGAAAAATACAAAAAGATAATACTGCATTAGAAAAAACAAAAACATATTTGCAGGTTTTATATGACGATGTTATTGATGGTTTAAAAAAAGACATACCTGCTGAAAAAGTTATAGAAACAGCCGCGCAATCAGAAAAAGATAAATGGGTTTTATTTGATAGAGTAAATCCTGGGAATGTAGTTAGAACCTTTATGAGGTATGAATGGGAATATTAACAAATATAATTTGGAGATGATGAATCGATATCTGTAATAGATACATCCATTCTAATTTTGCCTTCAAAATAAAAGATCACAATGTTATAATTTTGCCATGAAAAAAACATCATTAAGCATATTGTTTTTATTTCTATTTATGCAAATTTTAAATTTCAAAGTATATGGTGATATGCACGATATGCCTATGGATATGCCCTCAGTGGATCAAAAAGCTTACACCAAGAAAATTTCAGTACCAGACACTCCTCAAAAAGTTAAAGATGCTACTTTATCAAAACAAGAAGTATTGAAAATTTTAAAAAATTCTAGCAATAAAAAACCCGCATATTTATGGAGAAAGAACCTAAACAATTTAGATTTTTCTAATGTCAATTTTAAAGGAGCGAATTTATCTGCAAGCTGGATGAACAATGCTAATTTATCAGGAGCAGATTTGTCAGGATCAAACCTTGATATTGCATTTATGTATAAGGCTAACTTAAAAGGAGCAAAACTTGATAAAGCAAGTATGTTTTCTACACAAATGCTAGGAGCAGATTTATCCATGGCTAGTCTTGAAGGAGCAACCATTGCAGCAGATTTATATAGAGCAAATTTAAGAGGAGCTAATTTTAAAAATGCAAAAATGGGAGCGGACACAAAAAATCAATCTATGGGTATAATGGCTCTTAAAGCTAAGAAAGCATTTTTTGACAATGCAGATCTTAGTGGCGCCGATTTATCAAGAACTGATTTAGAATATGCATCATTTAAAAATGCTAATCTTTCTAATGCTAATTTAGAATTTGCAAAGTTAACAGGAGTCAATTTTGATGGAGCCAATTTAACCAATGCTAATTTCAGCAATGCCGAACTTGGTGCGAACAATTTTTCTAATGTTATTGGCCTAGATAAAACTACAGGCTTAAAAAAATAATTTTCAATAAATATTTTTAGGATATATAATCGTTATATTGAAATTTATAATTTACAGAGCATATAATTAAAATTATGTATCGCACGTTATTATATATTACTTTCGCCTTATTCTTTTCACTTACATTTTCTGTAAAAGCAGAAGAAGCATATTGCGCTATATCTGAAGAATGTAGAGAAGCAAGATGGACAGATTTAAAAGAAACAATGTTTAAAGATATAGATATTAAAAGTGGAGAAGGCATAATTGAGTTATCTACTCCAAAGCGTGCACCTGATGCTGCATTTGTTCCAATGAGTTTTAAAACACATAAACTTAAAAATCAAGATGATTTCATTACCAAAGTACATTTAGTTATTGATATGAATCCATCGCCTTATTCTGGAACTTTTAAATTTGCTACCAACTTAGATCAAATTGAATTGGCAACAAGGATTAGATTGGATGCATATACAAAAGTAAGAGTTATAGCAGAGACCAAAGAAGGAGATTATTTTATGGCTGCAAACTTTGTTAAGGGTTCAGGTGGCTGCGCCGCTCCACCATTAGGTAATTTAGAAAATATGATTGCAAATGCAGGTAAAATTAAAATAAAAGTAAAAAATGTTGAAGAAAAAGATGGTATAGCTGAAGCAAAAATAATGATATCACACCCACAATTTAATGGTTTACAAGCGAATCCAGTAACTACAGAAATGATCGAGGCTTATTTTATATATAATGTTGAGGTTACTTATAATGATAAAATAGTTATGTCCTTAGAATCTGATATTTCAATAAGCCAAGACCCTACTTTTAGATTTAATTTTCTAGTAGGCGATGGGGGCGATTTAAAGATTACAGCTAAGGATATAGATGGTAACGTGTATTCATATTCTGAAAAATTTACGATGGTAGATAACCAATTAAAAATAGCTTCTCAATAATAATAAATAATTAAAAGATATATAAGAAAAAAGCCCTGGGAAAACGGCTTTTTTTTTATAGTGAGAAGGGGAGTTTAAACTTTTTAATCTTTACAACT
>JAKUPP010000068.1 GCA_022450705.1 Alphaproteobacteria bacterium
TTAACTGCAAGTGGTTTTTTTAAATAATAAGAAGAAAAATTATGTTTAAAGTCATTATTTTTTTCTAGTATTTGAATTATTTTGTTTTTTGGCTTTGTTTTAAAAAGATTTGTAATAACTTCAAAAGAATTTAAATTTTTGGCTAAAGAACTAATAATAATAAGATCAAATTTTTTTTTACTTAAAATTTTTTTTACATTTTTAATTGAAGATAAATAAACTAAATTAAAGTTATTTTTTAAATCCGATTGAAAAAAAAAGTTTTCTTTTAATAAAAAGTTATTTTCAACTACTAATAAATTCATAGTATTTATAAATATAATGAAAATATTTATTAAAAAAACAGGAATAATAAAATCATCAAAATATACTTTTAAATGTTTTTTAGGTAAAAAGGGTACTACTTGTAATAAAAAAGAGGGAGATCTTAAAACTCCTGAAGGAATTTTCCCATTAAAATATGTTATGTATAGACCGGATAGAGTTAAAAAACCAAAAACCAACTTACCAATTTATGTAATAAAAAAAAATCATGTTTGCTGTGATGACCCAAAAAGTTCTTTTTATAACAAAATACTTGAGACAAAAAATCTAGATATAGGTGAAAAATTATGGAGAAAAGATGTTTTATACGACATTTTAATAGTCGTTGGATATAACGACAATCCTATAATAAAAGGTAAAGGTAGTGCTATTTTTTTACATTTATCTAATAAGAATACAATTGCTACCGAAGGTTGTGTGGCTCTTGAAAAGAAAAATATGATAAAATTATTAGAGCTTTGCCCAAAAAAAATTAAAATTTTTTAAGTAAAATATAAATAAATTAATGATCTTTAAAATAAATTATTAAATTTGTAAAAATATCATCGCTTATAACTTGTAAATTTTTTTTCCTAGCATCTTTTTCAGCAATATTAGTAGCATAGACGGAATCAACAATGTCAAAACTAGATATTGAATTTACTTCATCCTCTATAAGAACTTTTCCCTTTTTAATATCGAGCAAATTATATTTTGCTATATTTTCTAAATCTGATCTTGTAGCGGACATATCTCTTCTAAATCCCAAGTCAGACTTGCTTTCAAATATTTCAACTGAGAGTCTATATTTTGTAATTACTCTTTTATTTTCTGGATTGAGTTGGTTTGTAAGCAAATTTCTTAAAATTTGACCTGGCCTATCTTTTATATTTAAAACCGAAATAGATAATAATTCATTATTATTTGTATTTATTTTTTTTGAATATATAGGTTGGTAGCCACAACTAGCTGTTATAAAAAAAAATATTATATATAAAAATAATTTTATTTTTGTCATTTATATAACTATATTTGCAACTCTATTTTTAACTACAATAACTTTCTTTGGCTTGTTATCACCTATAATTTTCATTACTTTAGGTAAAGATAAAGCTTTTTTTTCGATCTCCGATATATCAGTATCTATAGGCAAATCAATTGTTCCTCTTAATTTACCGTTTATTTGAACAACTAAAGTAAAGTTCTTAATTTTTAAAAACTTTTTATTTGCTATGGGCCATCCGCTGTTAATTAGAAAATTTTTATTCCCTAGAAGGCGCCACATTTCTTCTGAAATATGAGGAACCATAGGACTAATAATTTTTATTATATTTTCTAATAAAAATTTAAATAATTTAGTATCCTTCATTAATTTTTCTTCATTTTCGAATAATATATTTGTAAATTCTCTTATTCTTGCAATTGCCCGATTAAATCTAAAATTTTCATAGTCAAGACTTACGTAATAAATCGTTCTATTAATTTCTTCTACTAATTCACTACTTTCATTAAAATTTTTTATATTTTTTTTCTCTTTTAATAAAATATTTAAATTTCTTCCGACCAAATCCCATAATCTATTTAAATATTTATAAGCTCCTTTAATTCCTGTATCCGTCCATTCTAAATCTTTTTCTGGCGGACTGTCAGATAACATAAAAAATCTTGCTGTATCTGCACCAAATTTACTTAATATTAAATCAGGGTCGACTACATTTTTTTTTGATTTACTCATTTTTTCACTTTTTCCAATTAAAAATTCTTTTTTATTTTTTTCTTGATCAAAATTATTAGGAGTCACCCAATTCCCCTTCTTATCTTTAAATGTCTTATGACAAACCATGCCTTGAGTTAACAAATTTTCAAATGGTTCTTTAATATTTAATAAACCACAGTCATAGAGTGCTCTAGTAAAAAATCTTGAATACAAAAGATGAAGAATTGCATGTTCAATTCCTCCAATATATTGATCAACCGGAAGCCAATATTGAGCTTCTTTTTTTTCAATTATGTCCGTAGAATTAGGTGAACAAAACCTAGCAAAATACCAGGAGGACTCAAAAAAAGTATCAAAAGTTTCTGTTTCTCTTATTGCGTCTTCCCCAGTTTTAGAATATTTTACATATTTCCACTTTGGGTGATCTTGCAGTGGGTTCTGGTTTTTTGACAAATCAATATCATCTGGAAGGATAATTGGTAAATCTTTATCTGTTGGTAGGACAGTTGTTCCATCCTTTAAATACATTATAGGAATAGGGCAGCCCCAATATCTTTGCCTAGATATACTCCAATCTTTTAATCTATAAATTGTTTCACTTTTAGCCTGTTTTTTTTTTATAAGAAATTTAGATATTTTTTCTTTTGCATCTTTGACATTTAATCCATTCAAGAAATCAGAATTTATAAGACTTCCGTCTCCTGTATATGCTTTTTCTAATGTATTTTTTTCAGAAGATTTAATTACTTGTTTTATATTAAGATTATATTTTTTTGCAAATTCAAAATCTCTTTGATCATGTGCAGGACATCCAAAAACTGCTCCGCTTCCGTATTCCATAATAACGAAATTTGCTATATAAGTTGGTATTTTTTCTTTTGAAATTGGATGAATAACATTAAAAGGCAATTGGATGCCTATTTTTTCTAATTTTTCAAATTCTTCCTCCTGTAAATTTAAATTTTCATTACATTTTTTTACAAAATCTTTTATTTTTTTATTTTTTTTTGCATATTCTTTTGAAATTGGATGTTCAGATGCAAGAGCAATGAATGATGCTCCAAACAAAGTATCTGGTCTTGTTGTAAAAACTTCTATGTTATTTTCTTTATTATCTAAACTAAAATTAATTCTTAGTCCTTTAGATTTTCCAATCCAGTTCTTTTGCATTGTTTTAACCTGGTCAGGCCAAGATTTTAAATTTTTTAATGATTCTTCTAGATCTTTTGCATATTTTGTTATTTTTAAAAACCATTGCGCCATAAGTTTTTTTTCAACCTTTGCTCCTGATCTCCATCCTTTTCCTTCTATAACTTGTTCATTAGCTAAAACACACTTTTCAACGGGGTCCCAATTGACATATGATGATTTTTTATAAACTAACCCTTTTTTATAAAACTCTAAGAATATTTTTTGTTCATGGTAATAATAATCTTTATCGGAAGTTGAAAGTTCTCTCTCCCAGTCGTAAGAAAAACCC
>JAKUPP010000069.1 GCA_022450705.1 Alphaproteobacteria bacterium
TTTGTCCTGTTGCCATTTCACCTTCCGCAGCCTCTAAATCTGATCCCAAATCATAAAGTTCATCTTTTTGTTCATCAGAAAGTTTATCATCATATTTCTCAATAAAATCATCTACTTCAAGAGGTGAAATAAGTGCTTCAATTTCATGATCTTCGATATTATCACCAAAATCTGCGTCTGTTCCTGTATCTCCACCAAATGGTTTTGCTCTTCCTTCTTCATCATCCCAAGCGTCATCAGGATCTCCTCTAGTTGGATCATCAGGCTCATCATCAGGTTTTTCATCATCTAAATCTCTTTCGAAATCTCCTTTGCCTAAAGCTTTACCTTTTGGTTTTTCTTTATCTTTCTTTGCTAAACCAGCTTGTCCTTTATCAGCGATGTCTCTTGCTTGTTGATATGCTGGATGTGAGTCTCCCGATTGTAATGCACTTTTGACAGTAATTTCTTTTTCATCACCGTCTTCATCTTTATACTTTATGATGTGGCCCATAACATCTTCTTCTTCTATAAGAAGACTTTTAGCTATATTTTTATATGATTCTAAAATTTTCATCTACCCTCTCATAATATCATTTATTACAGATTCTACTTTACAATAAACACCACACGCTCTACCTGCTGGTATTTCAATATCATTTGTAACACCCTCATTCATTGGGTACATAAAAGCTCCATGTGTAGATGGATTAGAAACAAAATCAAATGCAATTAATTCAAAATCAGGCTGTACTTGAGTAACTTGATCTCCTTCTTCATTTACAGTTTCTACTGAACCCATACCTCTTGAAGAGATACCTAACTTAATACCTGATTTAAATAATTCTTTTAGTATATTTCCACTTGGTGTACCTAAAACTTCAACTTCACCTAATAAATTATCACCTTCCCAATGCATTTCTCTTATATTATGAGATACGTTTTGTAAATTAACTACTGAACTCTCTGGATGGTCAAGTTCACCCATAGCTCTACGTTCTTTTATAAATTCTTTTGCATATTTTTTAGCTTCACGATGTAATATGTCTTTTGGATATACTCTTCCATTTTGATTTTTTGCTTCAGCACGTTGCAAAACACCGCGTACAATTAATTTACCATCATTCTCTTTTAATGATTCATTAATTTGTTCTGGTTTTACCTCAAATGGTAAATAATCTACTATAAGTTGTCTCACATTTAACTCCGTGTCTTAATAATTTCGTTTTTCATATCTTCCAATTTTTTTATCCACTTATTTATGAAACTAATTGTTTCCATTTTATTAGGCTCTTCACCTTTGACTTTAGTTTCTTCTATAAGCCAACGCTTTTTTAAGTTAGATAGACTTAACAATCTGCCTAAAAAATTAAGTCCATCTTTATCCCAAGACGGTTTCATGATAAGATTAGTAAAGTTGACCGACTTTGTTTGCTAGTTTTACTAACCTTTCACTTATTTTTTTCATAGCCGTGTGAGTTCGTTTCCAATAGGATGTAGAATCTACTCCTATTTCGTTCTTCAATCTCACATTCATTTTAACAAGTTTATCTAACTCATTCAATTTATCTCGAACCTCTCTCATTGAGTAACCAATTTTTTGTTTTGGTGATAGAGATTCATCATTTCTGTAATCGTGGTATCTGCCTTCATTTACATTCTCAAGTCTTTGACTAACTTGTTTTGCTTTACCAGCTTCAACTCGTTTAACACTTACTATACCTTTTTGACCCTGCCTTAGTTGTTTAGCTACCAACATTTTTGCGGCTCCTTCTGAAGCAGCATCAATTACAATCATTGCGGTTTCACCCATAGTACCTATATTAAACTTTACTGCAAACTTAGCTTCATTTATAGATTCGTCTTTCTTTTTCTTTTTCTTCTTAAAAGCATATGGTGTTTTTGGAGGACCTTCACCACCATCAATAGCACCAGTTACAGAAACTTCAGCTAATTCTTGTTTAATTAGCTCTTTAATATATTTTTTTAAAGTTTCAATCTTAATTTTCGTGGACATCCCTTAACTCCTTTACTAATTCATAATAACGCATTAGAGTTAAAACCTGTTTATCTTTTACAATTTTACCTTTTGTTAAATTATCCAATTGTTTCACAGCTTCCGTTAATTTAATTTTTGTAATTTTATCATCAACATTAGGTAAATGTTTATTTAATTCTTTTTCAATATTAACAACTTCCCCATCAATAAATTCTTTTAATGAATTTGTGTTACTAATATTATTTATATAATTTTTTAATAAATTCTTTTGAGATTCATTCAAAGTCTTATACTTTTGATTAAATTTATCAACAAGAATTTGATAAGCAAGTAATCTTAAATCTTTATCTTTTTTATTGTACTCAGATAAAACTTTTTCTTTTATTTCTTTATCGTTAACTCTTTTGTTTATAATATGCTCCAAAACAGTAAATTTAGAATTAACAACTTCTTCTGGATTAAATACTGTAGGTGAAGCTTGAGATTGAAATACATTATAAATTGACGCAAGTAATCTATAATTTGGAATACGGCCATTGAAAAAATCATTTGAATTATAATTTTCTTTAATTTCTTTAATTAAATTGTATTTTTCATTGCGAAGTTTAGAATTATTCAACTTTTGTCTTGATTCTAATACAATTTCCATTAAATTATCTGCTCTACTTTCAGTAGTACAATGTTTTTCTGAAAGAATGCGATATAATTGAAGTTCTTTTCCTAATTCAGTATCTTCGTTAAAATATTTTTTAACTATTTTTACTGATTTAGTACTTTTTCCTGCCAAAACGTCAGCTGTTATCTGTCTTGTTAATAATTCAAAAAGAATACTTGTATTCTTTATTTTTGAATGCTTTAATTTTCGAGCCATTACAAAATACTCCAAATTTCCTTACAATTTGTCATAAATAAATATAAAGTTAAATAATAATTAGTCATTTGAAACCCCATTCATTAAAGAAGATACATCATCTTTGTACTCTTTTTCAACTTCTGTTGTTTCATTTATTAACTCTACATCTTTTTTGCCAAATTTCATTGATTTTTTTAACTTATCATAGTGTGCAAGTGCTAATGGTTTACCATATTTAAGTGAACCACTACCACCTTTTTTCTTATCGTGAGCTCCAAGTGGGTCTCTACCTCTTGCACCACTATCTTTTCCATACTTACCGCCCTCTTTAGGTCTTCCTGCACCTTCAAATCCACCGGGAGGTGAACCGCCCTCATCATCTAACTCGTGTCCTGTTCGACCCATAGCTAAATCACTGGGTGTTCCTTGTGCATCACCAGTTTTAGCTGGGTCAGTACCTTCATTTTCTATTTGTGAACGTCTAAACTTATTTTTATAATCGAATACAATACCAGCATCCTCTTTTTTAATATCTTCATCACTAAATC
>JAKUPP010000007.1 GCA_022450705.1 Alphaproteobacteria bacterium
TTATATTATTTATAATCATAATATACAATGAATAAATTAAAGATAATTTTTAAAGTAATTTTTACTATACTTTTTTTTCAATTAAATTCATGTGGTTTAAAAGTCGTTGAGAACCATGGTCAAATATATGAAAAAAATATAGACTTCAATGAACTACAAATTGGAAAAACAACAAAGAATGAAGTAGTTGAAATGCTCGGAAGTCCGTCAACTACAAGTAATTTTGATAAAGAACAAAGTTGGATTTATATAAGTTCCGAGTTTAAAAAATATGTTTTTTTGGATGGAAAAAACACTGATCAAAAAATATTAATACTTTCTTTCAATGATAAAACTCTAAATAATAAAGAAGTTTTATTGAAAAATGATATTAATAATATTGAATACGAAGAAACAATAACAGATAGTAGAGGAAAAAAAATAAACTGGATTAAAGAATTTTTCACTAATCTAAATCCTGATCCATACGGAAAAAAATAAAATAGTAAAAAAAATTAAAATCTTATTTAGTAGGCTATAAAACTTAATAATAATAAAGCAACAATGTTTGTTATCTTTATCATTGGATTAATTGCAGGACCAGCTGTGTCTTTATAAGGATCTCCAACAGTATCTCCTGTAACTGCAGCTTTGTGAGCTTCGGATCCTTTGCCTCCCAAGTTGCCATCTTCTATATATTTTTTTGCATTATCCCATGCGCCGCCACCTGCTGTCATTGAAATAGCAACAAATAATCCTGTCACAATTATTCCTAATAGCATTGCCCCTACTGCTGCTAAGGCAGATCCTTGGTCAGAGATTACTAAAATAAAAAAATATAAAATAATTGGTGATAAAACAGGAAGTAATGATGGTATTATCATTTCTTTTATCGCTGTCCTTGTTAGCAAATCAACGCATTTTCCATACTCTGGTTTTGTTTTACCAGACATAATTCCTTTTATTTGAGAAAATTGTCTTCTAACTTCAATAACAACTGAAGATCCAGCTCTTCCAACTGCTGTCATGCCCATTGAAGCAAAAAGATATGGTAATAGACCACCAAAAATTAAACCGACAACAACATATGGGTTTGATAAACTAAAATCAATATTTGATACATTAATAAGATTGCTTTCAATAAAATAATTTAAATCCTCAGTATAAGTTGCAAACAAAACTAATGCTCCTAACCCGGCAGAACCAATGGCGTAACCCTTGGTAATGGCTTTGGTTGTGTTACCGACAGCATCAAGAGAATCTGTAACTTTTCTAACATTTTTATCTAATTTAGACATTTCTGCAATACCTCCTGCATTATCAGTAACAGGACCATACGCATCTAAAGCAACTACCATTCCTGCTAGAGCAAGCATAGAAGTAACTGAAATTGCTATACCAAACAATCCTGCTAATTTAAAAGATATAATTATACCAAAACATATGATAAGTGCAGGTATAGCTGTTGCTTCTAAACTTACCGCTAATCCTCGGATAATATTTGTAGCATGCCCAGTCTCAGATGATTTTGCAATACTTTGCACAGGTTTAAAATTTGTACCTGTATAATATTCAGTGACCCAAATTAGTAAACTTGTAATTACAAGTCCGGTAATTCCGCAATAAAATAAATCCTCGCCATCAAAATTTTTCTCATTTATTAAAAATGTTTGATCTAAACCTATAAACAAATCTGTTAAAAACCATAAACTTATTGCAGATAAAATAGCTGTTGCAAAAAAACCTTTATATAAAGCTCCCATAACATTATTTGATTTTCCAAGTCTGACAAAAAAAGTACCTATTATGCTTGTTATAATACAGACTCCGCCAATTGCTATTGGGTAAGACATCATTTTAAATATAAGATCACTTCCACTAAAAAAAATTGATGCTAATACCATTGTTGCAACAACTGTAACAACATAAGTTTCAAACAAATCTGCTGCCATACCAGCACAATCTCCGACGTTATCACCTACGTTATCTGCTATAACTGCTGGATTTCTAGGATCATCTTCTGGTATTCCAGCTTCAACCTTACCAACTAAATCGGCTCCAACATCAGCGCCTTTAGTAAAAATTCCACCACCTAGTCTAGCAAATATAGAAATTAGCGATGCTCCAAAACTTAAACCAACAAGAGGCTCTATTAATCCTCTTCCATCAATTCCTTTGTTTAATAAAAAGGCATAATATCCACTAACTGATAACAATGCTAATCCAACAACAAGCATGCCAGTTACTGAACCAGCTCTAAAAGCAATGCTTAAACCTTCCTTTAATCCTTTAGAAGCAGCAGCAGCAGTTCTTACATTCGATCTTACTGATATATGCATACCAACATACCCAGCTAAACCAGACAATATTGCTCCTAATAAAAAACCAAACGCTACATAAAAATTAAAAAAATAGAAAATTAATATAAAAATTGTAAAGCCGACATAAGATATTGTTAAATATTGTCTATTTAAATAAGCATTTGCACCTTCTTGTATGGCTTGTGAAATTTCTCGCATTTTATCATTACCTGAATCAGAATTCAAAATGCTTTTCGAAGCTAAAAAACCATAGATAATTGAACTTAGTCCGCAAATAATTGAAAAAAGAATTGGATTCATAATCTATCAGTTTTAAATAGTTTTTTATAAAAAATCAAATTAAAAATGCTTAAAGCCTAAACTTTTAAATGATAATTCCTGATTATTCTTATTTAAAATTACAAGTTTTCTTTTTTTTATAATATTTCCTATTTTTGTTATTTTTATAGAATTTTTTTTTGCTAAAGAATTTATTTTTGTTGAATTGTTTTTATTTGCAGTAAAAATTAACTGATAATCTTCCCCACAAGTAAATAAATAATCAATATTAATCTTTTTTTTAATAATTAAACTTTTAGTTTCTTTTGAAAATGGAATGTTTTCACTCATAATTATAGCTCCGCATTTAGATGCAGTTATAATATTGTTTAAATCAGCAAGTAAGCCATCTGAAATATCTGTTGCTGAATTAGCGAATAAAAATAATTTTTTCCCAAATTTAACTGGTGGATTTGGCAATTTATGACGATTTATATAAAAATTATTTAAATAATTATTTAATTTTAATTTTTTTAATAAAATTTTATAACCAATTCCACTATCTCCAATATTTCCAGTTACATAAATATCGTCATCTAACTTTGCATCAGATCTTTTAATAATTTTTTTATTTTTATAACCAAATAAAGTTAAAGATAGTATTAAAGGGCCTTTTGTTAATACAGTGTCTCCGCCTAGAAGTTTAATTTGGTATTTTGATTGATCTTGTTTTAAGCCCTTAGCAAATAATTTAATCCAATTTATTAATTTTTTTTTATTTTTGTAATTAGGTAAAGATAAATTTAGTGTATATCCAAATGGATCAGCGCTCATAGATGCTAAATCAGATAAATTTACTCTTAATAACTTTTTCGCTATTAATAAAGGATTTTTCTCATTTTTCTCAAAGTGATCTCCTTCAACAATAGAGTCTGTACCAACAATTAATTGCTTTTTTTTTGGCAATAAAGCAGCATCATCGTCTAAATTTAAAGAAAAATCTTTTTTTAATGATAATGGTAAAAAAAATTTTTTTATAACTTCGTATTCATTCATTAATTATATTATTTGCTATTTTATCTAAGATGCCGTTTATAAGACCAACCTCATTTTTATTCAAAAAAGAACTACTAACTTTATTATATTCTGCAATTGATATTTTATGAGATAAATCTTTAAAATAAACAATCTCACATAATCCAAGTTCTAAAATTACTTTAATTATTGTTTCCATTTTAGAAAAATTTTTTTTTTTTACTGCATCTTCTAATTTTTTATCTAAAGTTTTTTTATTCTTAAGAGTTTCATTAACTAATTTAAAAAAAAAAAGTCTATCAGGAATATTTTTTGTTTCTTTATCCTTTAATAAATTTTTTTTTACTAGTGAAATATCGATGTTTTTATTAAGAGATAATTGATATAATGCTTGAGTTGCAAGCACTCTTGACCAAGACCTTGATCCTTTAATTTTTTTTTTCATTTGTTTTTAGTTAAAAGCATAAGCAATGTTTGTACAGCATGCTCTGTACATTTAGTTAGTTTTTTCTTTGCTTCTGATATATTATTTGCATTAAATATTCCATTACTAACAGGCGTAGTTTTTTCGATACTAATTCTTTGTAAGTTAGTGAAAATAGCTGTGGAAATAGCTTGGTGATTAATAGTTTTACCTTTAATTATACATCCTAATGCTAAATACCCTGAATATCTAGGTTGGTTATTTAGATTCAATTGACTTAATTTAGACATTTGTAAAATATTATCCCTAATTTCTTTTTTATCCTTTCCTTCAAAAGATCCGGCTTGATTTTGTATATCTATTATGTCTTCTTCAATGCTTCTTGCTATTTCAAATGGTATATCGAATGAACCGGGAACTCCGGACAAGTCAAATTCAACAAGCTTAAAGTCTCTTAATTTTTTTTTAGATATTTCTAACATCTTAGATGTTATTTCATCTAAATAATAATTTGAATAAACTATCTTAATTTTCTTGTTCATTTTATTGGAATTGTGTTAACTACTTTTAATCCATACCCTTCAAGTCCTACAATAGTTTTTTTGCTATTAGATATTAAAATCATATTTTTAATTCCTAAATCAATTAAAATCTGCGCCCCAACTCCATAATCTCTTAATTGTAAATTTTTTTTATCATCAACATTGGATTTAATTCTTTGAGATAAAGTCCATGATCTTGGTTCTCTTATAATTACAATAACACCATTCTTTTTTTTAGATATCATTTGCATAGATTTTTTTATTTGATTATCAATAAATAATGATGTTCCTAAAATATCAGTTAAAAAATTTAAGGCGTGTACTCTGACTAAGACTGGTTTTTTTGGATTAATTTTTCCTTTTACTAAAGCAATATGTTCAGCAGGAACTATCTTATTTTTATAAACTATTAAATCAAACAGTCCTCCATATTGGCTTTTAATTTTTGTTTTTAAAGTTCTTTCAATAATTTTTTCTTTTTTTCTTCTATAAGAAATTAAATCAGAAATGGTCGCAATTTTTAATTTATGTTCTTTAGAAAATTTAAATAAATCATCTCTTCTAGCCATTGTTCCATCATCGTTCATAATTTCACATATAACTCCGGAAGGATTTAAATTAGATAAAGTTGAAATGTCAACAGCGGCTTCTGTGTGACCTGCTCTTACTAAAACCCCACCGTCTTGAGCTCTCAAAGGAAAAATATGTCCGGGAGTAGAAATATCTTTAGAATTTGTTTTTATATTTATAGCCACCTGAATTGTTTTAGCTCTATCTTTTGCAGATATGCCAGTGGATATTCCTTTTTTTGCTTCAATAGATATAGTAAATGCAGTTTTTCTCCTTGCTGCATTATGTTGAGGCATTAATGGCAAATTTAATTCTTCAATTCTTTTTCCCGTAAGAGCAAGACAGATCAATCCTCTTCCATATTTTGCCATAAAGTTTATTTTTTCTGAGTTAATATTTTGGGCTGGAACAACTAGGTCTCCTTCATTTTCTCTTTTTTCATCATCAACTAAAATAAACATCTTACCTTTTTTTGCATCTTTAATGATATCTTCTATTTTTGAGAATAAAGTCATAATTTATTTATATTTACATAATTAGAAACATATCTTGCTAACATATCAATTTCTAAATTTAATAATTCATTATTACCAATTTGATTAAATGTAGTATTTTTTAAGGTGTGTGGAATAATATTTACTTCAAAACTATTACTAGATACATCGTTTACTGTCAATGAAACACCATTAATTGCAATTGAACCTTTAGGTGCAATAAAGCTCTTTAGTTCAAAAGGAAGTTTAATTTTTAATATCATACTTGAGCCTTCATATTTCTTTGAAATTAATTTTGTTTTTATATCAATATGGCCAAAAACCAAATGTCCTGATATTTCATCACCGACTCTTAAAGAGGTTTCAAGATTAATTAATGACTCTCTCTTCATTAAAGATAAATTGGATTTAGATAATGTTTCTTTAGAAGCTGTGATAGCAAACCAATTGTTCTTTTTCTTTTTCCCCTTTTTAATAATAGTTAAACATACGCCGTTACAACTAATTGAAGAACCTATCTTTAATTTCTTAGAATTAATTCGTGTCGAAATATAAAATAATTTATCACCACTTTTTTTGATTTTAAAAACTTTTCCTATATCTTCTATAATTCCAGTAAACATTATTTTTCATATATTCTTAGAGTATCATTACCAATAATTCTAGATGATGAAAGTTTAAAACCTAAACTTTCAATATTTTTGATATTTAACATTTTTTCAGAAAGAATAGTCTTTGATTTGATAATTTCATTAGATTTAAAATAATAAATTTTATTTATTAAATTATATTTTAAAAAAGCAATATTTAAATTTGGTCCGGCTTCTAATAAAACATTAACAAACCCCATCTCCCCAATTTTGAATAATATTTTTTTTAAATTAATTCTCTCTTGATTTTGATCTAAGCATTTTATTGTGACTCCATATTGTTTTAGTTTTAAAATTTTTTTCTTATCATTTGTATTTGTAAAAACATAAGTTTTAATATTTTTTGCAGTTTTAACAATTTTAAAATTTTCTTTTATTCTTAACTTACTATCTAAAATAAACCTAACAGGTGATAAATTCTCCATATTACTATGTCTGCAATTTAATAAGGGATTATCTTCCATGACTGTATTAATGCCCGTGATAACTGCATCAAACTTTGCTCTTAAAAAATTACCATACATCCTAGAATCTTTTGATGTAATCCATTTTTTATTTTTATTTATCATTTTTCCATTTCTACTAACTGCAATTTTTGAAGAAACAAAAGGTATTTTCTTTTTTATTTTATAAAAAAAACTTAAATGTATTTTTTTAATTTCATTTTCTAGTATACCGACGGAAATTTTGATTTTTTTTTTTCTTAATTTACTAATACCTTTTCCATTAACTTTAGGATTTGGATCTTTTAATCCTATTACTACTCTTTTTATTTTTGATTTTATAATCTGGTCAACGCAAGGTGGTGATTTTCCATAATGTGAACATGGTTCTAAAGTTGTATATAATGTTGCTCCGGAAAGATTTTTTTTTTTTAAAGCAAGTACTTCAGCATGTGGGACGCCTCCTGGTTGTGTCCAACCTCTGCTAATTATTTGATTATTTTTTACTACGACTGCTCCTACAGATGGATTAGGGTAAGTATTGCCAATTCCTCTTAAAGAAATATTAAGAGCGTTCCTCATAAAATATCTATCTCTAGCAGAACTTATTCGCTCCATATATTAGATTTTTAAATTAATTTAGAATAAATAGGAAATTTTTTACATAAATCTAAGACTTGCCCTTTAACTTTTTCTTCTGTTTCAGAATTATCATGTAAATTCTTTTCTAGACCATCTAAAACATCGCCAATTAGGTTTCCAATTAATTCAAACTCTTTTTCTTTAAAGCCTCGAGATGTTCCAGCTGGGGATCCTAGTCTAACTCCTGATGTAATCCATGGTTTTTCTGGATCAAAAGGTACGCCGTTTTTATTACAGGTTAACCCTGCTCTTTCTAAGCTAGCTTCAGCATCTTTGCCTGTTAATTTTTTTGGTCTTAGATCAACTAAAACTAAATGTGAATCTGTTCCTCCAGAAACAATATCTACTCCTCTTTTAATTAAGGTTGATGCTAATATTTTTGCATTCTTAACTACATCACTAATATAAGTTTTAAATTCCGGTTGCAATGCTTCTCCGTAAGCAACCGCTTTTGCAGCAATAACATGCATTAACGGCCCACCCTGCATGCCTGGAAAAACCGCAGAATTAAATTTTTTTCCTAATTCTTCATCATTTGATAATATCATTCCTCCTCTAGGGCCACGTAAAGTTTTGTGGGTTGTGGTTGTTACAACATGAGCATGTGGAAGCGGAGAAGGATATAGTCCTCCAGCAACACATCCTGCAAAATGAGCCATATCCACTAAAAAATAAGCTCCAACTTTGTCTGCAATTTCTCTAATTTTTTTAAAATCTATTATTCTTGGATAAGCAGAACCGCCAGCAATAATAATTTTTGCTTTATTTTCTACAGCAAGTTTTTCGATTTGATTATAATCTAATAATGCATCTTCTTTTTTTACCCCGTATTGAACAGCATTAAACCATTTACCAGAAACATTAGGAGCTGCTCCATGTGTTAAATGACCACCTGCGTCTAAAGACATACCAACAACGGTGTCATGAGGTTCAACCAATGCTAACATAACTGCTTGATTTGCTTGCGATCCAGAATTAGGTTGAACATTTGCATATTTACAATTAAAAATTTTTTTTGCTCTATCAATCGCTAAATTTTCAACTACATCATAATACTCGCACCCACCGTAATATCTTTTACCAGGATATCCTTCAGCATATTTATTAGTCATTAATGATCCTTGTGCCTGCATAACTGCAAGTGATACAATGTTTTCAGAAGCAATTAGTTCGATTTGATTGCTTTGTCTATCATATTCTTTTTGCAAAGCTTTTGTTATTTCAGGATCTATTGATTCAAGATTGTCTTGAAAAAATTTATTTTGAACATCTGTTTGTATACTCATTTTATTTACAAAAATAATAAAATATTAATCTATTTTTTCCACACGTTTTTGATGTCTTCCTCCATCAAACGAAGTGTTAATAAATATTTTAAAACAATTTTTAGCTTCGTCTACATCTATTTGTCTTCCTGGTAAGACTAAAATATTCGCATTATTATGTTGTCTTGCAAGTTTAGCATCATCTGTATTCTTACACAATGCTGCCCTAATACCTTTAAATCTATTTGCAGTCATAGACATGCCAATTCCTGATCCGCAAATTAATACTGCAATATCGCTTTTATTATTTAAAATATTTTCAACTGCTAACTTTGCAAAATCTGGATAATCTACAGATTCACTTGAATTTGTTCCACAATCAAGAACTTCAAAATCCATACCTAAAATTTCTTTTTTTAAAGCATTCTTTAAATCATATCCAGCATGGTCGCATGCAATTGTAATGTTTTTACTCATAAATAAATTTTATCTCTTTAATCATTATTTAAAAAACTTTTTTTATAATTAAACAAATCTTTTTTAAGCTCTGATGCCAAAAAATACATTCCTATCACGTTAGGAAAAGCCATTGCAAAAATCATCGCATCTGAGAAATGAATTACACTGTCTAATTCTGATGCTGCTCCAATTATAATAAATATACAAAAAATGATTTTATAAAAATTTTCAGCATAAATACTATTACCTGCTAAATAAGTCCATGCTTTCATTCCGTAATATGACCAAGTAATTATAGTTGAAAAAGCAAACAATATTACAGCTAGAGATAATACGTAAGGAAACCAACTTATATCTTTCTTAAATGCTTCAGAAGTTAACTCAACACCCGAGATGCTAGAAGAAGGATCGTAAGCTCCGGAAATAATAATAACTAAAGCTGTCATTGTGCATATTATTATTGTGTCAAAAAAAGGTTCAAAAAGTGAAACAAATCCAACTGACATATGATCATTACTTTTAACGGCAGAATAGGCAATTGGAGCAGAGCCAATACCAGCTTCATTAGAGAAAGTTGCTCTTTGAAAACCAACTATAAGAACTCCTAAAATCCCTCCCATTCCCGCTTCTGGAGTAAAAGCTTTGGTGAAAATACTATTTATTGCGCCAGGTAGCATTTCATAATTTATAAAAATTATCACTAATGCTGCTAAAGAATAAATACCTCCCATGAATGGAACAACTTTTTCTGTAACTCTTGCAATACCTTTTATCCCACCAATAATTACAATACCCACGACAAATGCTAGAAAAAAACCAAATAACCATCCATAACCATAAAAAATACTTGCTTCTCCACCGGTTGCAGTAACTAACTGTTTAAATGACTGATTGGCTTGAAACATATTTCCGCCACCAAAAGAACCAAATACAGCAAATATAGCAAAAAAAACGGCTAGAACTTTTCCTAATCCAGCATATCCGACTTCGCTAAGACCTCTGCTTAAGTAATACATGGGACCGCCTGAAACTGTTCCGTTACTATTAAAAATTCTATATTTTAATCCCAAAGAACATTCAACAAATTTAGCAGCCATAGCTAAAAAGCCCGCAAAAATCATCCAAAGTGTTGCTCCTGGTCCACCTAAAGATACTGCAACTGCAACCCCTGCAATATTACCTAGGCCTACTGTCCCGGAAAGTGCTGCGGTTAATGCCTGAAAATGAGTTACTTCACCTTTTGCTTTCTTAAATCTATTTTTAAATTTTCCAGAAATAAGATCTATCGAATGCTTAAATCCCCAAATA
Organism: Alphaproteobacteria bacterium; assembly: GCA_022450705.1. Taxonomy (GTDB): domain Bacteria; phylum Pseudomonadota; class Alphaproteobacteria; genus CAYOOR01. The sequence continues at coordinate 10,391 of JAKUPP010000007.1, forward strand.
TTTACAAACTTTAAATAAAAACTAAAAAATAATGCTGCTAGAAAAAGCCATAAAACTATTAACTTTAATTGAGCTTCACCATATTGGACACTATAAAAAATAATATTAGAAATAAATTCTGATACTGGTTCAAACTTTTCATTTATTACATGATCTAATCTCATTTAAATTTTTTTTAATCCTTCATAAATTATTTTATAAGCATATTTTAATTCATTTTTTAAAATACAATAAGGAGGCATAATATAAAAAACATTTCCCAATGGTCTTAATAATAATCCTTTGTTTAAAAAAAATTTCTTTATTTTTTCTGGGACTATTGCTTTATATCCATTTCCAATCCCTTTAATGTTAAAAGCAAGGATAGTACCACAGACTCTAATTTTTTCTATTGACTTTAATTCTAATAACTTTTTTAAAAAAATATGATGCTGTTTCTCAATATTTTTTATTTTTTTAAAAATTTTCTTTGATTTAAATAAATTTAATGAAGCAATAGAGGCTGCGCAACCAAGAGGATTTGCTGTAAAAGAATGGCCGTGAGCTAAAGCTTTATCAAAATTATCGCCTAGAAAATTATTATAAATTTTATTTGTAGTTATTGTAAGAGATAATGGTAGAAAACCTCCAGTTAAGCCTTTTGAAAGACATATAATATCAGGTTGAGTCTTAGTTTTTTTACATGCAAAAATCTCTCCTGTTCTTCCAAAACCAGTCATTACTTCGTCATAAATCAAAAGATTGTTATATTTTTTTACTAATTTAGATAATTTTTGCATAAAAATACTTCTACAAACATTCATTCCGCCAGAACCTTGAACTAAAGGTTCTATTATCAAACCTGCTATATCGTGATTTTTTTTAAATTCATCCTCAATTCTTCTTAAAATTTTATTTTCTTTTTGTTGTACATTTTTGTCATCGTGCCATGTAGAAGGGTAATCAAATAATTTTATTTTAAAGAATAATTCTTTAAAAACAGAAAATAATTCTGAACCGCTTCCAAGACTCATGGCGCCAACCGTGTCACCGTGATATGCATTTTTGAATGCTATAAAAGTTCTTCTTTTTTTATTTTTATTAAACCAATATTGATAAGCTATTTTTAAAGCTACTTCTACAGCAGTTGATCCGTTATCTGAAAAAAAAACTTTTTTTAAATTTCCTGGAAGAATATTGGTTATCCTTGTAGCTAATTCTATTGCAGGATCGTGTGTAAACCCGCCAAACAATACTTGTTCTAATTTTTTTGACTGTTTGTAAATAGCTTTAGCTATATAAGGATGAGAATGTCCATGAGTATTTACCCACCAAGAAGATATTAAATCAAGATAAGATTTACCTTTGTCATCTTTTAATTTTGTCATTCTCCCAGAAATTATTTTTATTGGTTCGCTAGAAATTTTATGTTGTGTAAATGGGTGCCAGATATATTTTTTATCTTGTTTTATGGATTTTGAGTTTTTCATAATTTGAATCCACTAATAAATTTTTTTTTAGATAATGCTTCGATTTTTTTCCTAGTTACACGGTTAATTGATGAAATTTGTCCTAAGACTTTTATATTTCCAAACTTCTCAATTGATTTTGCATTCTCATCACCTTCTTTTTTATTTTTTACTTTATTTAAAATAACTCCAAATATATTTATTTTACTTTTTTTTAATATTTCCAAAGTCATTAATGTATGATTGATTGTTCCTAAGATAGATTTTGAAACAACAATTACAGGAAGTTTAAATTTTTTAATCAAATTAATAAGTAGGTCTTTCTTATTCAATGGAACAAGTATGCCTCCTACGCCTTCAATAATCAACGGTCTATGAGACCTAGGTTTTTTTATTTTTTTCATATTAATTGATGTTTTCTCGTAACTGGAAGCTAAATGAGGAGACAAAGGTTTCTTAAATGAGTAAATTGATTTATGAAATCTATTTTCTTCAATCCCTATATTTTCTTTAATATATAAAGTATCGTTCTCAGTAAATTTTCCAGTTTGTATTGGTTTCCAGTAATCAAAATCAAACTTTTTCATCAATATGGAGGAAAAAAATGTTTTTCCAACACCTGTATCAGTACCAGTAATAAAAAAACCTTTTTTACTCATAATATTAAATTCTATTTTTAAACATTTTTAATGAATTAAATAATTTTTTTATATTGTTTTCACTATGACAGCTTGAAATAGATATCCTTAATCTAGAACTATTTGGTGGAACTGATGGTGGTCTTATAGGAACTACATAAAGCCCTTTTCTTTCTAATTCTTTTGATATCGAAATTGTTTTTTTTGGATCGCCAATAATTATAGGAATTAAATTAGTTTGAGAATTACCAATATTAAAGTTTTCCTTTTTTAAAGCTTCTCTTAAATAAAATGAATTTTTAATTAATTTTTTTCTTTCATTTTTTAACTTAGGTATAATTTTGATACTTGAATAAATCGAGGCTAATAAACTAAAAGGAAGAGATGTAGAATATATAAAACTTGGGCATTTATTTATTAAAAATGATTTTAAATTTTTACTACAACTAACATAAGCTCCAAAACTTCCAAATGCTTTACTAAATGTTCCAGTGACACAATCTATGTCATTGCTAAATTTCAATGATAAACCAAAACCGTTATCACCATAAACTCCTGTTGCATGTGCTTCATCTAAGAATAAAAATGAGTTATATTTCTTTTTTAATTTAACTAGACTTTCAATATCAGCAAAATCTCCGTCCATGCTAAAAACAGTTTCTGACAAAATAAACTTGGGATTTGTTTTAAATTTATTTTTTTTTAATAAATATTCTAAATGATTCATGTCATTGTGATGAAAGCGTAAAAATTTAATATCTTTATTTTTACAACCTTCGTATATACATTGATGGTTTAGTTTATCTGAAAATACTATTGGTTTTTTTTTAAAAATATTTGAATTAAAAATAGAAGATAAAATAGAGTAATTTGCTAAATAACCTGTGCTAAAAATTATAGCTGCCTCTGATTTCTTCTTTTTTGCTAGTTCTTTTTCTGTTTTTTCATGAAAGTCGAAATTACCTGATACTAATCTAGAAGAACCGCTTCCCATTCCATATTTTTTTATAATATTTATTGTATAGTTTTTAATTGTTTTATTTTGCGATAATCCAAGATAATCGTTTGATGAAAAATTTAACAAAACTTTTTGTTTATATTTTACCTTAACTGGATCAATCTTTGTCAGCAATTTTAGTCCTCTTTCAAGGTTTTTCTTTTTTAACTCAAATATGGAATTAAAAAAAAGTTGATCAAAATTAATTTTTTTCATTTAATTTCTATGATTTTTTACAATATATATTCTATTAAAACTGTGTAATTTTTTTTATACTTTATTTTAAAGTATAAAAGAATTTTTTTGGGATCAAATTTGGGATTATGAATAAAAGATTTACTATAGGTAAATTTCCTCGAACTAGATTGAGAAGAAATAGACAATTTCCTTGGTCTAGAAATTTAATATCTGAGAGTAATCTTAGTGTTAATGATCTTATATTGCCATTATTTGTTACTGAAGGTAAAAAAACTATTGAAAACATAAGTTCACTACCCTCTATTAAAAGATACAGTATAGATACAATTTTAACAAAGATTGAAGAAGTAAAAGACCTTAAGATTCCAGCAATTGCTATTTTTCCACACATCGAAAAAAGATTAAAAACATTTGATGGTAAAGAAGCGCTTAATAAAAATAATCTAATTTGCAGAGCAATTAAAGAAATTAAAAAGAATTTTCCTGATATTGGTTTAATTTGTGATGTGGCACTTGATCCATATACCAACCATGGTCATGATGGAATTTTAAAAAAAAATTATATTGCAAATGATGAAACTATTGAAGTTTTATCAGAACAAGCAATTATTCAAGCTGAAGCGGGCGCAGATATTATAGCGCCTTCAGATATGATGGATGGAAGGATTGGTGTTATAAGAGACAGGCTAGATAATGAGGGTTTTAATAATACAATTATATTGTCATATGCAGCAAAATTTGCTTCAAATTTTTACGGTCCATTTAGAGACGCAGTCGGATCCTCGAAAACATTAGGTAAAACCGACAAAAAAACTTATCAAATGGATTATAAAAATTCTGATGAGGCAATTAGAGAAGTTTCAATGGATATAAATGAGGGGGCAGATATAGTAATGATCAAACCAGCATTACCTTACCTTGATGTTATAACCAAAATTAAAGAAAAATTTAATATTCCAATTTTTGCATATCAAGTAAGCGGCGAATTTTCAATGTTAAAATTTAGTGGAGAAAAAAAAATAATAGATTATGAAAAATGTTTGTATGAAAGTTTAATTGCTATAAAAAGATCAGGGGCATCGGCAATATTTTGCTATGGAGCGATTGATATTGCTAAGAATCTAAAAAATGAATAAACCAAGAAAAATTTGCAGCAATCTTAATTTTCACAACGCGTCTCCGCGACCATGTCCATATATTGAAGGTAGAAAAGAACGTTTGGTCTTTACTGATCTCACTAAATTTGTAAGTAAAAAAATACTTGAAAATTTAGTTTCACAGGGATTTAGAAGAAGTGAAAATATATTTTATAAGCCCAAATGTCCAGATTGTAATGCCTGTATATCATCGAGAATTGTTTTAAATGATTTTGTAATCTCAAAAAATTTTCAGCGAATACTAAGAAAAAATCAAGATTTAAAATTCAAAATTGTAAAACCAAAAACAACTTTAAGTCATTATAAATTATTTAAAAATTATTTAAAACTAAGACATTCAAAAGGAGACATGGCTGACATGACTTACTTGGACTTTAGAACAATGTTGGAAATATCTCCGGTTGACACAAAAATTTTTCATGTTTACAAAAAAAATATTTTTTTTGGGGCTATGTTATATGATATTTATGAAAATTCTTATTCAGCAAATTACTCTTTTTTTAACCCAAAATATAAAAATAGAAGTTTAGGTACTTTTTTAATTTTAAAACTTATTGAAGAAGCAATTAAAGAAAAAAAAAAATATTTATATTTAGGATATTATATTAAAGAGTGCAAAAAAATGTCTTATAAAATAAACTTTAAGCCAATAGAAATTCTAAAAGATCAAAAGTGGGAAAACTTTTGAAAAAAAAAAATAGTAGAAGAAAGTTTCTAAAAAAAACTGCAGCATTATCTACAGCAGCAGCGTTATCTGTGTTTATTCCTCGGAAATTATCTGCTACAAAAAATTATAACTGGAAAATGGTTACAACCTGGCCAAAAAATTTTCCTGGTCTGGGAACAGGAGCAGAAACTTTCGCGAAAATGGTTAATGAAAGTTCTGGAGGTAAAATGAATATTACAGTTTTTGGTGCAGGTGAAATTGTTCCAGCTTTTGAAGCTATGGATGCCGTTTCAAGTGGTGCGATTGAAATGGGTCATGGTGGGCCATATTATTGGAAAGGAAAAGTTACTGCTGCACAATACTTATCAGCAATACCATTTGGTTTAACGCCTGAAGAGCAAAATTCTTGGTTTGAAAAAGGTGGTGGACAAGAAATAGCAGATGAAATATATAAAAAAATGGGATGCAAATTCTTTGTTTGTGGAAATACAGGACCCCAAATGGGTGGGTGGTACAACAAAGAAATAAAAAAAATTGAAGATTACCAGGGTTTAAAAATGAGAGCGCCTGGATTAGGCGGTGAAGTAATAAAAGCTGCTGGAGGAACGGTTGTAAACATACATGGTGGAGAATTGCTCACATCAATACAATCTGGAGCTATTGACGCATTAGAATGGGTTGGACCATATAATGATTTAGCATTTGGTATTTATAAAGCGGCAAAATATTATTATTATCCAGGTTGGCATGAACCAGCTGCTATTTTAGATTGTTTTATAAATTTAGAAAAATGGAATTCGTTGCCAGACAATTTAAAAAAAATTATTGCACTGTCAGCAAAAGCAGCAACTCAGCAAATGACGAATGAAATGATAGCTGGTAACAACTTAGCTTTGCAAACACTTGTAAAAAAACATAAAGTAAATGTAATATCTTTTCCAGATGAAGTGTTAAAAAAACTAGCTCTCTTATCTGAGAAAGTTCTAAATAAATTATCATCATCTGATGATTTGAGTAAAAAAGTTTATAAAAGTATTATTAAATTTAGAAATGCTTCAATAAAAAGATCTGAAAATCAGAAAAAATTTTTAGAAACGAGATCAAAGTACGTAAAGTATGAAAAATAATAAATTCTTAAATAAAATAGAAAATTTTTTATTAAGTTATTGGAATGGTGAACAAAAGCTTTGGAAAGCTTTTTGGCTTATGGGTTTTGTTTTTCAAATTTTATTTTTATATTTCTTATTAGTTCTTTTATATTTTGGTGTGCTGATTGGATTAACTTGGTCTATAAAAGTAACGATTTTTTTATTATCAAATATATATCAAATATGGATTTTAGTTTCTATATGGAATTGCGCATATAACGTACGAAATAAAACATGGGGTCATCTTTCAAGAAGTATAGTTATATTAAACGTTATATTCATTATTTTAACCTATACAGGAATAGTATCTTTTGATTATCAAAATATTATTCAAAAAAATTCTTAATATAGTTTTTCCGGTAACCATAAAGCTAGTTCTGGGAATTTAGCAATTAATAAAAGTGCAATTATTTGAATTATTACAAAAGGGAAAACGCCCATGTATATATCAGAAGTTTTTATAGAAACAGGGGCAATCCCTCTAAAATAAAATAAAGCAAAGCCAAATGGTGGAGTTAAAAAACTAGTCTGAAGATTAACTGCAATCATAATACCAAACCAAAGAGGATTAATATCCATTTGAAGTAATATAGGTCCGATAATTGGAACTATAGTAAAAACTATCTGAATAAAATCCAAAAAGAACCCAAGAAAAAAAATTAGAATCATTAGAAATAACATTGCTCCTGCAGCGCCCCCTGGTAATTGTTTTATAAATGAAGTTAAAACTTCTCTTCCTTCAAGACCTATAAAAACTAAAGAAAAAATTGTGGCGCTAATAAGTATTAAAAATATCATTGAACTAATCTTCGCAGTCTCAAAAACTGCTTGTTTTAAAACTTTTAAAGAAAAACTATTTTTAATAATACTTAAAAGCATAGCTCCGACAGCGCCAAAAGATGCAGCTTCAGTTGGAGTTGCTATACCTAATAGTATTGATCCTAAAACGAAAATAATAAGAATTATTGGTAAAAAAATTATACTTAATGTTTTCGTTAAAGTATTTTTGCTTTTTTTAATAATTATTGGTGGGCAATATTCTGGCTTGAAATAAATTATGATGAGCTGCCATAAACAATATAAGGTTACAAGAAGTATTCCAGGTAAAATTGCCCCGGCAAATAAATCAATTGTTGAAATTGGATTTGATGGAATTTTACCTTGAAGCAATTGTGACTGGCTATAAGCACCTTGAAGTACATCGCTTAATAATATTAATACAATAGAAGGAGGAATAATTTGTCCTAATGTACCAGAAGCACATATTAATCCTGAAGCTAATTTTTTATCATATCCCCATTTAAGCATTGTTGGCAATGTTAATAGCCCCATTGTTACAACTGTAGCTCCGACAATGCCGGTTGAAGCTGCTAATAAAGCCCCAACAATAATAACTGTAAACCCCAATCCTCCTCTTAAATTTCCAAATAAATTTGCTACAGTTTCTAATAATTCTTCTGCAATTTTAGATTTTTCTAAAATTAAACCCATGAATATAAATAACGGAACAGCAACTAATAATTCATTAGTCATAGTTCCAAAAATTTTTGATGGTATTAAAGCTAAAAAATCTGCGCTCAAAAAACCAAAATTCGTTGCAATCATAGAAAATAAAATTGCTGTTCCTGCCAAAGTGAATGCTACTGGGAAACCGAATAATAAAAAAAAGAATGTGGTTGCAAACATGCAAATGCTTAATATTTGAATAGTCATATTTCTATTAAGATTTAAAAAAGATTTTTACTTCTTTATTATTTACTACTAAAACACACCTTAAAATTAAGGCTATTGTTTGAATAAATAAAAAGAAACAAAATAAAATTATAGAAGTTTTATAAATATACAAAAAGTTTAGTCCTCCAGCTTCTCTTGATTTTTCTAAACTAATCCAAGACTTCAAAATGTATGGCATAGAATATTTACTAACTATTAAAATAAAAGGAATAATAAAAAGAATAGAAAAAAAAATATTTATATATGCTTTTTTTTTTTCACTAAATTTTCTGTAAAAAATATCAACTCTTACATGCTTATCCTCTTGTAATGTATATGCAGCGGCTAATAAAAAAACTAAGCCGTGCATCCAAATGTATAATTCTTGCATCCAAACAAAGCCAATATTAAAAAAATATCTAAGAAGCGCGACAGAAAAAGCTATTAAGGTCATAGCTAATATTAACCATGAAATTTTTCTTCCAATTTTTAATGTGATATTCTCTATAAAAAAAATTATTTTTTTTAAATTATCCATTATTTTTTTTAGGTTAAAATATTTTTTCTAGAAAAAGGTAATTTTTTATCATTTTTTTTTAAAAATTTGTTTATAAAAAATTTTGATAATAGCAAAGCTTCTTTTAAAGAGTCTTCGGTAGGTTTTAGATTTCTTTTTATTAAAAATTTTGGCAATTTAAATAATTTATCTTTATATTTTTCACCTTCTTCTTCTGATACTGCTTTACCAGACTTAGGAGAAATATATATAAGATTTTCTTTTTTTCCAGTAACTACACACTTTTCTAAATCGAGTCCATATCCTAACTCTGATAATAAAAATAATTCCCAAAAAATATATTTTACGGTCCATTCATCAGAGAATAAATTTTCTATTAAATCTACAGTTTTATTATATATCGTAGCTTGAGGATTGTTTTTTGGTAAACTAAGATCAATTATAGAACAAATAGCAAGTAATGCATTTAATCTATTTCGATCATCAAAATAATTAACACTATTATTTTTAATTAATTCAAATCTACAATTCCACAATTGATCATCTAATCTAAAAGTAGACTTTATATAAACTTTATTCCCTATTTCATATGTCCCAAAATCTTTTTTTAATACTCCTTTTACTAGGCCGGAATTTATCCCGTGATTTAAAGAAAAAAAAGTAACTAACAACGAGCTTTCTCTATATTTTTTTTTTTTTAAAATAATTCCTTCATCATTTATTTGCATTTTATTAAAGTAATTTGTTTTTTAATATATGACCTACCATGTTTTTTGCAGCTTTGATTTCAGCATCTTTAATTGTTTTTGCAACTGCTGAAAATTTTTTTATACCTTTTAAACTAACTTCTATTTCAAATCTTGGGTTATGTGCAGGACCTATCTTTTTTTTTAAAATATATTTAGGTAAATTTAATCCTTTTTTTTGAACAACTTCTTGTAAGAATGATTTCGGATCCTGTGGTGGAACAATATTTTTTGAAACTTTTTTCTTCCAATGCTTAAAAATAAACTCTTTTGCATTATCTAAGCTTGTATCTAAATATATAGCACCAATTAGTGCTTCACAAACATCGCTTAAAATAGACACATTCTTTTTTAATTTTAAGTTTTTCTTCTCAGAATAATTAATTTTTAACATTTCTTTTATACTAATCTCATTTGCAACCTCTAATAGAGTCTGTTTAGATACTAAATTAGATAATCTTTTTGATAATGCTCCTTCATTCTCTTTAGGATATTTTAAAAATAAATATTCAGAAAGAACAAGTGATAAAACTCTATCTCCAAGAAATTCTAGTCTTTCATAATCTGTGTTAGTTTTATTTTTGTAACTTGAATGTGTAAAAGCTAAATCAATTAAACTTTTATTTTTAAATTTATAATTAATCTTTTTCTCGAATTCATGAACTTTCATAAAAAATATTTACTTTTTTATTTATTAATTTTCCAATTCTATCAAACCTAACTCTCCATTTCCAAAATTCATTTAAACCATATTTATTTCTATCTATTGAAAAGAAAATAATTTCTGCCTTACCTATTATGTTTTCAAAAGGTACAAAACCCACATAGTTTAAAACTCTACTATCAATCGAATTATCTCTATTGTCTCCCATTAAAAAAAAATTATTTTCAGGAACAGTATATATAATTGTATTATCGCTTGAACCATCATCTCCCTTTAGTTCTCTAATAATATGTTTTCTTCCATTTGGTAAAACTTCAATATAATCAAATTCATTTAAATAATTATTATGAACTGCCATAGTTGAATTTTGAACTTTATCTCTTTGAATAATTTTACCATTTATATAAAGAATTCCTTCTTTAACTTGTATTTTGTCCCCAGGAAGTCCTATTAAAGTTTTTACATAATCAGTCCTATTATCGTTAGGTGTTTTAAAAACTACCACATCCCCTCTTTCAGGTTTTTTTTCTAAAATTCTTCCTTTAATCAATGGCAATGAAAAAGGTAGTGAGTGCTTGCTATAACCATATTTATATTGCGAAACAAATATGAAATCGCCTATTAATAATGTCGGTATCATTGATCCTGAAGGTATTGTAAAAGGTTGAAAAAAAAATGTTCTAATAAATAAGGCTATAAAACCAGCGGATATAATTATTTTAAAAGCTTCCCACTTACTCTCGCTTGTGAAAACAATATATAAAACTAAAATTATTAATAAAATTATTGAAATTTGCATATAAAATTACTTTTTTTGAAGACTTATAATAACATTAGAAACTACATAGTCTTTTTCATCTGAAATAGAAACATTAATTGTAGTTTTATATCCATTTGGTGTTTTTTTTCTTAAATATTCTTGAGCACGATTGCTTAAATCAATGAAAGGTTTACCACTTTTCTCATTTTTTAATGAAATATCTTTAAAAAAAATATGTTTGGTGAATCCTGTACCCAATGCTTTTACAAAAGCTTCTTTAGTTGCAAAAGATTTAGCTAATTTATTTGCTTTTAAAACCATTTCTTTATTATTTTTTATTTCGTCATCAGAAAAAATTCTTTTTACAAATGAATCTCCGTATTTATCTAATACTTTCTTTACTCTTGATATTTTTAATAAGTCTATTCCAGTCCCTAAAATCATATTTACTAAGCTGATTTAAGATAAAAATTTTTTTTTCTTGAATTATCTATTATTTTTCTCATTTTTAAAATTGATTTTTTTAAACCAACAAAAACAGCTTCTCCTATTATAAAATGTCCAATATTTAACTCAGATATTTCGTTAATCTTAGCAATTTGTTTTACATCTTCATATTTTAAACCATGGCCAGCGTGACACTCTAAATTATTTTTTTTTGCAAACTCAGCAGATTTTTTTATTTGTCTAAATTCTTCTTTTTTATTTTTTTTATTATCACAAAACTCCCCAGTATGTAATTCAATTGAAAAAGTTCTTAATTCTTTACAAACTGCAATTTGTTTTATACATGGATCAACAAAAACACTTACTTTAATATTATGATTTTGTAATTTATTTATAATATTAGAAATTTTTTTTTTATTTTTTAATACATTTAATCCTCCTTCAGTGGTTATTTCTTTTCTTTTTTCAGGGACCAGGCAAACTCTTTTTACTTTTGAATTAATTGCAATTTTTAACATTTCATGTGTTGGAGCCATTTCTAAATTTAAAGGTATTTTTAGCTTTTTTATTAAATTTTTAATATCTATGTCAGATATATGTCTTCTATCCTCTCTTAAATGAGCAGTAATATTATCGGCACCGGCATTTTGAGCAATTATAGCAGCTTTTAATGGGTCTGGATGTAAACCTCCTCTAGCATTTCTAATTGTTGCTACATGGTCTATGTTTATTCCTAGTTTTAATCTAGAACTCATCTAATCGCCTTTAATTCTATTTACAGATGAAACAGAGTCTAGTGATCTGATAGAAGCTATTATATTAGTAAAATGGTTTAAATTTTTTACTTTAACATCTACTAACATCTCAAAAAAAGTTTTTTTTCTTGATGTTAATTTCAAATTAATAATATTGCCTTTATTATGACCTATAGCAGATGCAATTTCACCTAAACTTCCTGGCTCATTAATTACTATTATCATTATTCTGCCTACATAATCCTCTAAACTAACTTTTTTACTATCCCATGAAAGAGAGATAATATTGTTTTTCTTATATTTAGCAATTTCGTTGCAATCAATTGTATGAACAGAAACTCCTTTACCTTTAATCATTGTTCCAATAATTCTATCACCTGGCATCGGACAACAGCATTTAGAATAATTAATAGCTACACCTGAAAGCAATCCTTTTATTGGAATAGAATCTTTTTTTCTATTTTTAGTATTTTTTATATCAGATTTCTTGGTAACTTTTTTTAAAGTTGGATAAATTGCATGGACGACCTTAAGTGGATCAAAATTACCTTTTCCAATTCTAAAGTATAAATCTTCAATTGAAGATAATTTAAAATAGCTTAATGTTTGTTTTAAATTAGTTTCATCAAAATTTTTATTATTTTTAGTAAAAAAATGTTTAAGAATTTTTAAACCTAAAATTGAATATTCTTTATATTCCTTTGTTTTTATAAACTTTTTTATTCTACTCTTTGCTTTAGGAGTTTGAACAAAATGAGACCAATTTGGTGATGGATTGTGTGATTTTGATTTTATTATTTCTACTTGATCACCATTTTTCAAATAATTCTTTAAAGGTGTAATTTTACCATTAACTTTTGCACCAGCACAAATATCTCCAAGTTTTGTATGTACAGCATAAGCAAAATCTATAGGTGTAGATTTTTCAGGTAAAGCAATAAGATCCCCTTTTGGTGTAAAACAAAAAACTTGATCTTTATACATTTCCATCTTTGTATTCTCAAGAAAATCGTCAGGCTCAGATGAGGTTTCGACTATATCAACTAATTCTCTCAACCATTTATATTTTTTTCCTTCTTGTAAATTTAAATTATTTTTGTATTGCCAGTGAGCTGCTACTCCTAATTCAGCTACTTTTTCCATTTCTTTAGTTCTAATTTGAATTTCAATTTTCTGACGAGCTGGACCAAATATTGATGTGTGAATAGACTTGTATCCGTTTTGTTTTGGTAAACTTATATAATCTTTGAATCTACCTGGTACTATAGGATAGCTTGTATGAATTGCTTTAAGGCATAAATAACACTGGTCTATATCATTTACAATTATTCTAAAAGCCATTACGTCAGATAATTGTTCAAAACTAATATTTTTCTTTTTCATTTTTTTCCATATAGAAAACGGATTTTTTTCTCTTCCAAGAATTTCTGCTTCAATATCAGATTTTTTTAATACATTTTGTAATTGTTGAATAATTAATTTAATATTATTTTTCCCTTGAGATTTAAGAAAATTTATCCTTTTTATAATTGTAGATTTAACATCAGGATTTAATTCTTCAAAAGCTAGGTCTTCTAATTCGTCCTTTATTTGACGAATACCTATTCTGTCAGCTAAAGGTGCGAAAATTTCAAGTGTTTCATTAGAAATCTTTTTCTTTTTAATATCATCTTTTAAGTATTTTATAGTTCTCATATTATGCAATCTGTCAGCTAATTTTACAAAAAGAACTCTAATATCCCCAGAAATTGCTAAAATAAATTTTCTTAAATTTTCTACTTGTTTATTTTTATTAGATTGCTGAAGAGTAATTTTTGATAATTTTGTTACTCCATCAACTAAATTAGCTACTTCTAAACCAAAATTTCTCTTTAGTTCTTCTTTAGTTGCTAAAGTATCTTCAATAACATCATGTAGTAAACCAGTTATAATTGAGTTTTCATCTAATTTCATTTGAGCCAATATGTTAGCAACTTCAAATGGATGAGAAAAAAATGGATCGCCAGATGCTCTCGTTTGAGCACCATGAGCTTTTTTTCCAAAATCATATGCCTTGTTTATATTTTTAACATTTAATTTTGGAAAATAATTCTTTACTTTCTCAACTAATTTTGTTTGTTCACCCATTTTTTTTTACTTTATTATAATATAAATAATAAAATTTACTTTCATTACAAATTTTAAGAATTTTATTTAAGATTAAATTTAACTTACTTGTCTTTATCTGCTTCTAATTCTTCTAGTAAAGCTGTATTTTTTTGAAAAGATTTAACTAGTTCTAACTTTAAATAATTTAAAGGTATTTTTTCCTGAGCAATTTCTCTTAGCGCGATAACTGTATTTTTATCATTTTCCTTATCTAAATCTGTAGATTCACCTTGATTTAATTCTTTTGACCTTTGAGATGCATATAGAACTAAATCAAAAGGATTTGATATTTTTTTAATACAATCTTCTATTGTGACTCTTGCCATGGTTAAAGCTTTAATTTAATAAAAATTTTCATCTAATCAACTTATTTCTCAGATATTTTTAATATTTTTTGCCCATCTTTTATATTATTTATTAATTCTTGTATTCCCTTCTTTTTAATTGGATGTACCCATTTTGGGTTTAATTCATTCAATGGAAGTAATACGAATGATCTTTTGTGCATCCTAGGATGAGGGGTAATTAATTCATTTTTTTTATAAATTATTTTCTTTTTATAGTCAATAATATCTAAATCTATTATTCTAGCTTCATTTTTTTTTTCCCTTATTCTTCCAAAATTTTGTTCTATATTGAGGATAAAATTCAATAAATCCAACGGAGACTTATTAGTGCTTATTTCAATAACAGCATTTACAAACCACGGTTGATTTGATACAGGAACAGGTTCGCTTTTATACCACGAGGAAAGTTTAGAAATGTTTAATTCCTTCTTTATTACTTCAAGAGCCTTCTTACAGTTTTGCAATGGGGTTTCGTTATTCTTCCCATTTAAATTGGATCCAATACCTATATATATCAATGTGCAACTTTAAAAAATTAAATTAACTTTTTTTGTATTTTCCATTCTTTTTCTTTTTTTATTTGCCTTTTATCGTATTTCTTTTTTCCCTCACCTATCGCTATTAACAATTTAGCAAAACCTTTTGAAGTAAAATAAATTCTTAAAGGAACTAATGTGGTTCCTCTTTTATTTATACTTCCTAACATTTTCTTTATCTCTTTTTTTTTAAATAATAGTTTTCTTGTTCTGCTAACTTCATGATTTAAAATACCAGAAGATAAATATTGGGGAATACTTGAGTTTTTTAAATAAATTTCTCCGTTTTCTTGGCTAATAAACGCATGCGAAATGTCAGCACGATTATTTCTTAATGATTTAACCTCGCTTCCTTTCAAAACAATCCCTGCCTCAAACTTATCGCCAATTTTATAATCGTAACCTGCGCGTCGATTTGTTGCTATAGAATTATTTTTTTTCTTTAACATTTATTTTTTCATTGGTTTAATTTTTAAATTAGTTAAAACAGCTTTAATTTCCTTTTTAGTATTAGAAGAAATACTTACTAAAGGCAATCTAAGTTCGTTTAAACATATTTTTAAAAGCGAAGCGGCATATTTTACAGGGCCAGGACTTGTTTCTAAAAAAAGTGCGTTATGTAAAGGAAAAAGTAATGAATTTATAGATTGAACTTTTTTTAATTCACCTTTTTGCCATGCTTTATGAAGATCTGAACACATTTTTGGGGCAATATTTGCTGTAACTGAAATGCATCCTTGACCTCCTTGAGATAAAAATGGCACAATAGTTCCATCTTCACCAGAAATCTGACAAAAATTCTTAGTAATATTTTTAGCGGTTAATAAAGGCCTTGTAAGATCGTTAGAAGAATCTTTTACTCCTATTATATTTTTTAATTTTGCTAATTTTGTCATTGTTTCAATATTAATATCGACAACACTTCTTCCTGGAATGTTGTAAATAATTATAGGTAAATCGCAACTATCATTAATAGATTTAAAATGTTGATACAGACCTTCTTGAGTAGGTTTGTTGTAGTAAGGAGTTACAACTAAAGCTGCATCTGCGCCAGATTCTTTTGAAAACTTAGTTAGGCTTATAGCCTCATCTGTTGAATTTGAACCAGTTCCAGCAATTACAGGAACCCTTTTATTGGCTGCTTCAACACATAAGTCTATTACTCTTTCATGTTCTTGATGCGTCAATGTAGGGGATTCGCCCGTTGTTCCACAAGGAACAAGGCCATGTGACCCTTGTTTTATTTGCCATTCAACAAAGTCTTGAAAAGCTTTTTCATCTATTTCACCATTTTTTAATGGTGTTATTAATGCAGTTATTGATCCTTTAAACATTTAAAAAAATATAAAATATTATAAGATATAGAGTTTTATTTAGTTTCATTTAGTATAAAAACAAATTAAAAAATGTTCAAAAACGTTTTAATATTTTTTTCCATATCATTATTTTTTTTTTCAACATCTGAACTTAAAAGTTTAACAAAAAATCAAGTTTTAGAAATAAAACAAAAAGTTAATATTGTTAGTTCAATTGTAACAAAATCTAGAATTAAAAAATCTAAATTTAATATTGAAAAGTACAAAAAATCTAAAGTTGTTTTTAATGCAATTAAAAAAAAGAGATGGAATGAAGCAAATAAATTAGCAAAAAATAATGAGGTTCTTATAAAAATAGTAGATTGGCACTTTTTAAAACAAAATAACAGTTCAAAATTCTTCTCAAAAACAAATAATTTTATTAAAGAAAATCCTGATTGGCCTCAAAAAAAACTTTTTAGAAAAAAAATAGAATTGTTCATTGATAACAATTTATCTAATAAAGAGATTATTCGATTCTTTGAAGAAAATCCTCCTTTAAGCACAAAAGGAGCGGTAAATTATATAGATGCTTTAAGAAAAGAAAATGGAATGGATAGTGTTAAAGATATTGCAAGAAAAACTTGGATTGAAAGAAAATTTACCAAAAGACAAAGCAAGGACTTCTATAAAAAATATAAAAATATTTTAAGGGTACAAGACCATATTGAAAGAATTGAAAAATTAACATGGATTGGAAGAAGTTATGAAGCAAGAAGAATGTTGCCTTTAGTCAGCAAGAATAAAAGAAACTTATATAATGCAAAAATTATTCTAAGAAGAAGAGCTGGAAACGCCGATCATGCTGTTTCTTTAATAAACAAAGAACTATTAAGTGATCCAGGAATAATATACGAAAGATTAAGATGGCGAAGAAAAAGTAAATTATATAAAACAGCTTTTGAACTAATAGATCCATTACCTAATAATTTGAAATACGAAAAAAAATGGTGGCTTGAAATTTCGATTATAGTAAGAAAATTAATTGAAAATAAAGAATATCAAAAAGCTTATAATTTAATCAAAGATTTTAGTTCAAAATCTAGTGATTTAATTTCAGAATCAGAATGGTATGCGGGATGGATTGCGTATGAATTTTTAAATTTAGATCCTCAAATTTATATTAATCATTTTTTAAATTCTTATGAAAATACTACGCACAAAGGTGAAAAAGCAAAATCGGCATATTGGGCAGGTAGATCATATGAAAAAATAAATGATAAAGAACTAAGCGTTTTATGGTATACAAATTCATCAAAATTTGTAACGGAATTTTATGGACAATTAAGTTTTGAAAAAATTAAAAATAACAAACCTTTAATAACTAATGAAGAACTTTATGGGAAAAATCTTTTTATTAAAGAAGATCTTAACTTCGTTAAAAGTGATATTTATAAAGCTTCTGAATTAATTTTAGCAAATGGGACAAGAAAAAATGCAAAAGTATTTATTTCCAGTTTAATTTATAATAGTAAAAGTCCTGGGCAATTACAAATAATAGCAAAATTATCAAAAGACTTTGATAGGTTGGATTTAGCAATTAAAGCAGCCAAATATGCTCAAAAAAAGAATATATATTTATATCACTATGCATATCCTCAGCTAACTAATTATAAAAATATTTATAAAGATGTTGAAAAAGAATTAGTATATGGGGTAATAAAACAAGAAAGTGCTTTTGATCCTAAAGCTATAAGTAGAGTTGGTGCAAGAGGTATGATGCAAGTTATGCCTGCTACAGCAAGTAAGATTTCAAAAAAAATAAAACTAAATTATTCAAAAGAAAGATTAACTAGCGACCCAGAATATAATATTAAGCTTGGATCTTATTATTTATATTCTTTAGCGGAAGAATACGACTCATATATATTGGCACTTGTTGGGTATAACGCTGGTCCAAGAAGAATAAAAAGATGGGTAAAAAAGTTTGGCGATCCAAGAAAAAAAAACATAGATGCTGTTAGTTGGATTGAAAAGATTCCAATAAAAGAAACAAGGCTATATGTAAAAATTGTTTTATCTAATTTACAGGTTTATAGGCAAAAGAATCAAAGCAGTAAAAATTTGAGCATTTTTTCAAAGAAAGATTGAATTCAATTTTTTAATACCTTTTATTATATCTTTTTTTGGATATGAATAGCAAAAACGAACATATTTTTTTCCTTCAATTGAGTCAAAATCAATACCTGGTGTTAAAACTAAACCATATTTCTTCAATAAATTTTTACACAACTTTTCACTGTCTTTAGATATTTTTGTTATATCTGCATATAAATAAAAACTGCCTTCAGGTTTTATAACAGGTTGAAAGCCTATTTTAGGTAAATTTTTATATAGCAACTCCATGTTTTCTCGATATGTATTAACTATTTTTTTTAAATATTTATCATAATCCAAAGCTGATAATGCTACATATTGAGATATGGTAGGTGGTGCAACAAATAAATTAGGTGCAAGATTTTTAATAGATGTATATAAATTATCTGGACAAATAAGCCATCCAACCCTCCAGCCAGTTAAAAGAAAATATTTTGAAAAGCTATTAATAATAATAGATTCATTGTTGTATTTAAAAAAAGTTTCAGTGTTTTCTGAAAAATCTATTCCATGGTAAATTTCATCAGCGATAATTCTTATTTTATTTTTTTTACAAAAAGAAGAAATTTTTTTTATTTCTTCTTTTTTTATAACTGCTCCTGTTGGATTAAGTGGATTAGAAATTAATAATCCATTTAGATTTTTATATCTACAAATATTTTTAAAATTATATTCAAAATTTCTTTCTGAGTTACAAAATATTGGTTTCATTCTTAAATCAAAAGCTTTAATCATATTTTTATATGCAGGATAATTTGGAACTGTGACCCCAATAGTATCTCCTTTATCAAAAGCACTTAAAAAAGATAGTATAAAAGCGCCTGAAGAACCAAATGTAATGATAATTTTTTTATGGTCTATTTTGGTTTTATGTTTTTTTAAATAATAATTACTTATTTTTTTTTTTAATAAGTCCAAACCTACCGGACTGGTGTAACTTACATTTGTTGTTTTAATTTTATTTAATGCTTCTTTAAATGCAGAATTCGGTAGTTTTGCTGTTGGTTGCCCAGCTTCAAAATGTATAATTTTTTTTCCTTTTTTACTTAGATTTTGAGCTTCCTCAAATAAATCCATTACTATAAATTTTGATACTTGCCCTCTTTTTGATAAAAATTTAAACATAAAAAATAAAAAAAAAATATACTATTAATCTATATGAAAAAGTTTTTATTATTATTATTTTTTTTATTATCTATTTCATTTAATTCATCGGCTTTTATTAGAGATTCAGAAATCGAAAATACAATAAAAGAAATTGTTGCTCCAATTGCAGAAGCTGCTGAACAAGATAAAGAAAAATTAAAAATCTTTATCATAAATGATAAGCAATTAAATGCCTTTGTTACACCGGGCCAAAAAATATTTATTTTTTCTGGTTTGATTGTAAACTCAAAAAATGTAAATGCACTAGAGGGTGTAATTGCTCACGAACTTGGCCATATAACAGGAAGGCATCACATTAAAATTTATGATCAAATTGGAAAAAGTAGATCAGTTCTTCTTGCTGGTCTTATAGGAGGAATTGCAGTCCAAGCTTTAACGGGTGATCCAAATGCAGCAGCTGCTATAGCCGGTGGTGCGATGTCAACAACAAGAAGTTCGTTGTTGAACTTTACTAGAGTACAAGAAGGCGCTGCCGATCAAGCTGGGTTTTCTTTTTTAAAAAAAAGTGGAAAATCTTTATGTGGTGTTATCAGTTTTTTAGAACTTTTAGAAAGCATGGATCCTTATTATAGGCAAAATGCTTATAGTCAAACCCACCCCCTAACGCGAGAAAGAATAGAAGATGCGAGAAATGCAGCTAAGAATGAGAACTGTGAAAATAACTTTAAAAAAAAACTTACAAATATAACTCCGTCTGAATTAAGTATTGATGAAAAATATAAATTTATTCAAGTAAAATTAATAGGTTTTATTGACCCTGAAAATGCTGTAAATACAATCAAAGATAATCCTAAATTTAATGAGGATCAAAAAAAATATGGTTACGCGATAGCTAATTATAAAATGTTTAATTTAAAAAAAGGAAATGAATTAATGGATCAATTAATAAAAAAGTATCCAACTAATCCTTATTTTTATGAGTTAAAAGCACAAATGCTCCGTGAAAACGGTTTTTTAAAACAATCTTTAGAAAACTATTTAATTGTAAATAAATTAATGCCAAATGATCCTTTAATACAAATTGAATTAGCGCATACTCTATTAAATCTTGATTCAAATAATACTTTAGATGAGTCTATTAAAATACTTTTAAAAGCACAAAAAAAAGAACCTGAAAATAACAAATTATGGTATTTATTATCTGTAGCATACGGAAAAAATTCACAAATGAGTGAATCAAGATATGCTTCAGCATATTCTGCATATTTAAAAGGGGATGATGAAATGGCTTTAAGTTTTATCCAAAGAGCTAAAAAAATTACGTCAAGAACTTCGGAAACATGGAAAAAATTGGATATTTTAGAAGAAAAAATTAATTTGAATAATAAAAATAGAAGATAATAAAAGAAGTTATATGGTAAAATTAAATTTTTAATTTATAGTATTTATTTCTTAAAATGAATAAAATTTTAGTAATAAACGGTCCTAATTTAAATTTACTTGGTAAAAGAGAAGTTGAAATTTATGGGAAAACTTCCCTTCAACAAATTGAATCTGAAACAAAAGACTATGCTAAAAACAATAATTTAGATGTTGAATTTAAACAAAGCAATGAGGAATCTGAGATGATTGATTGGATACAAGAATGTATGAAAAATAATTATAGTGGTTTATTAATAAACGCAGGAGCTTATACCCATACATCTATTGCTATATTTGATGCTTTAAAAGCAATTAAAATTCCTATAGTTGAAATCCATTTATCAAACATTCATAAAAGAGAGGAATTTAGAAAGAAATCCTATATTTCTGAAATTGCTGACGGTGTTATTTTTGGTTTTGGCTCATATAGCTATATTTTAGCGGTTATGGCAATTAAAAATTTATTAAAAAAAAATGACTGATGATTTAAACGATAAAAAATTATTAAAAAATTTATTAAAAGCTGTAAAAGAACTTACTAGAGTCTTAAAAAAAACTGATATTACAAAAAATTTTCAAGATACTAATAATTTAGAAAAATTTAGTAGTAAAAGAGTACAAATTAAACATAATAATGCAATAACATCGCCCATGGTAGGGACGGTTTATCTATCCCCAGAACCAAAAGCTAAAGCATTTATAAAACAGGGACAAGCAATTAAAAAAGGAGATACGTTGTTAATCATTGAAGCGATGAAAACATTTAACCCTATAAAATCAGAAAAATCAGGTAAGATTGAAAAAATTTTAGTTAATGACGCTGAACCTGTTGAGTTTGGACAACCTTTAGTTGTAATTAAATAATCAAGATGTTTAAAAAAATTTTAATAGCAAATAGAGGAGAAATTGCGTTGCGAATTGTACGAACTTGTAGAGATCTTGGAATTAAAACTGTAGCAGTTCATTCATTAATAGATAAAGATTCTATGCATGTAAGGCTTGCGGATGAGGCAATTTGTATAGGAAAATCTTCAATAAAAAATAGTTATTTAAATTCATTTGCAATTTTGTCAGCAGCAGAAATATCTAATTCCGATGCTATACATCCGGGAGCAGGTTTTTTTTCAGAAAACTATGACTTTGCATCAATGGTAAGAAAACATAAAATAAATTTTATTGGCCCAACCACTGAACAAATTAGAATTTATGGTGACAAAATAAATGCAAAAAAGTTAATGAAAAAAAATAAATTTCCTGTAATACCTGGCTCAGACGAATATTTAAAATCGATCAATGAAGCAATAAAAATTGCAAAAAAAATTGGTTATCCAGTTATATTAAAAGCAGGTTCAGGTGGTGGTGGTAAGGGTATTAGAGTAATAAAAAATCAAAAAGAATTGGTATCAAATTATACAATTGTAAAACAAGAAGTTAAAAATTCCTTTGGAAACGAAAATATTTATTTAGAAAAATTTTTTGACAATCCAAGACACATAGAAGTTCAAATACTTGCAGATAAAAAAGGCAGTGTTGTTCACTTAGGAGAAAGAGATTGTTCTATTCAAAGAAATAAACAAAAAATTATTGAAGAAACGCCTTCCCCTACTTTGTCAGATTCTGAAAGAAAAAAAATTTGTGATTTAGTAGTTAAAACAATTAAAAAAATTGGTTATGAAAGTTTAGGAACTGTTGAACTATTGTATAAAAATAAAAAATTTTATTTCATGGAAATGAATACTAGGGTTCAAATTGAACACACTATAACTGAAAGGATAACGGGTGTAGATTTAATAAAACAACAAATTAAAATTGCAGCTGGTCAAAAAATAAGTTTTAATCAAAAAGACGTACAATTTTCCGGCCATTCGATACAGTGTAGGATAAATGCTGAAGATCCCCTTAGTTTTATGCCATCTCCTGGAAGAATAGAAGAATATCATTCTCCTGGCGGACCTGGTGTTAGAGTTGATTCTGCTTTGTATGCAGGATGTATTGTTCCTCATCAATATGATAATTTAATTTCAAAAATAATAATTTATTCAAGAAATAGAAATGAAGCTATTTTGCGACTTAAAAGATGTTTGATTGAATATGTAATAAATGGTGTAAAGACAAACATTCCTTTACATCTAAAAATTTTAAATAGCAAAGATTACATTAAAGGTAAATATCATATAAATTGGTTAGACAAGTTTTTATCTATTAATTATTAAATGAATATTAACGAAGAAACAATTCTTAAGAGTTATTCTTTGGGCGTATTTCCTATGTCAGAAAGTTTTGACGATCCAAACATATATTGGATTAATCCAAAAAAAAGAGGAGTTATTCCAATAAATGATTTTAAAATTTCAAAAAATTTAAAAAAAGAAATTAAAAAAAAGAAATTCTTAATAACTATTAATAAAAATTTTAATGCAGTTATCAAAAATTGCGCAAAAAAAACAAAAAATAGGCCTTCAACTTGGATCAACAAGGAAATCATAAAATTATATTCAAATCTACATAAAATAGGTCACGCGCATTCTATAGAAGCTTGGCAAAAAAATAGATTGGTAGGAGGTCTTTATGGAGTTTCTTTAGGTTCAGCTTTTTTCGGGGAAAGTATGTTTAGTATTGTCTCTAATTCAAGTAAAGTCTGCCTAGTATATCTATTAGCTAATCTTAAAATTAAAGGTTTTAGATTATTAGATACTCAATTTATCAATCCTCATTTAAAAAAATTAGGTGCGATAGAAATATCAAGAAAGAAATATTTAAAAATGTTAGGAAACTCGTTAAAAAAAAATGCAAACTTTAATAAAAAAGTGTCTCAGTCTTCGATATATGATATCATACAATCAATGACCCAAACGTCATAAACAGCGTGATCTACAGCTGAAATAGAGGGGCTTGAAGAAAACATCCATCCACTAAATATTTTTTTTTCTTCTTTATCAATCTTTTTATCCCAAATCTCAATATATGCTGAATTCTCAGGTGGGTCTTCAGGTAAAGATTTTTTACAAGCTCTAACAATAATTTTCAAAGTTCCAAAAGGTATTTCGTTATTATCTTCAACTTTTATTTTAGATATTTTACCACTTACTTTATTTAAAGCTCCAAGTACAGTTGTAGAATCAGCTATATTTGAATAAAAAATTAAAATAATCAAAATAAAAAAAAATAATAATTTTTTTTTATTTCTTATTATTTGGTGACCATGATTCATATCTTTTAATTTTCTTAATTTTTCTTTCTTTATTTAAAATATGTCCTGTAGGAAAATAAGCTTTATTTGTCCCTGTATAGTTTGGAGAAATTTTTTTTTGCCAAAAATGACCTTTCTTTTTCTTTGAATTAGGAGTGTTTTCTCTAAGATGGTGTAACCATGAATGCCAACCTGGATCTATATTTGTTGGGTCGTTATCTTTTTTATATATAACCCACCTCTTCTCTTTCTTTACACCATGACTAATATTGGATTTGTAATATTTATTACCGTCTTGATCTTTTCCAACAAAATTACCTCGAAAGATTGTATATAAAAGTAAAGAAATATTTTTCATATCATTAGTAATAAAAATAGCAAAAAAAATAAAAAAAATATTTTTTTTCTTGAAAATTATGTTATAAGTATCAAGATATAGATGTATAACGATATACTACTATACTATATATAGTAGTTATCTGTTATTTACTAAAAATTTATGAAAATTGAAAGAAAGTTCACAAAAAGGGATGAATCTCCTTATAAAGGAATAGCCTTTAAAAAAGTTAGATCAGAGATTAGAAATCCTGACGGATCTATAATTTTTAAATTAAATGATGTTGAAGTGCCAATCAAATGGTCTCAGGTAGCAACAGATATAATTGCACAAAAATATTTTAGAAAAAAAGGTATTCCGAAATATCTTAGGAAAGTATCTGAAAAAAATGTACCTACTTGGCTTTTGAAAAGTGAATTAGATAAAAATAAATTAAATAAGATTCCTGAAAAAGAAAGATTCTCTGGTGAAACTTCGTCAAAGCAAGTTTTTGACAGAATTGCTGGAACTTGGACATATTGGGGTTGGAAAGGTAATTATTTTGATACAGAACAAGATGCTAGATCTTTTTATGATGAATTAAGATATGTTTTGTGTCAACAAATGGCAGCGCCTAATTCTCCTCAATGGTTTAATACTGGATTAAATTGGGCTTATGGCATTGATGGTCCTGCACAAGGTCATTACTATGTTAATCATAAGACAGGCAAATTAAGTTTATCAGAAACAGCATATGAACATCCTCAACCGCACGCATGTTTTATTCAAAGTGTCAGCGATGATCTTGTTAATGAAGGTGGAATAATGGATCTTTGGGTAAAAGAAGCAAGATTGTTTAAATATGGATCAGGAACTGGGAGTAATTTTTCATCAGTAAGAGGAGATGGTGAAACATTATCTGGTGGTGGAAAATCTTCAGGCTTGATGAGTTTCTTAAGAATTGGTGATAGGTCTGCCGGTGCAATAAAGTCAGGCGGTACAACTCGAAGAGCAGCAAAAATGGTTGTTGTTGATGTTGATCATCCAGATATAGAAAATTTTATTGATTGGAAAGTAAAAGAAGAACAAAAAGTTGCGTCTTTAGTTGTAGGATCAAAAATTTGTCAAAAACATTTAAAAGAAATAATGGATGCGTGTTGGAATAATGAATTGGATAATAAAAAAAAGTTTGATCCAAAAAATAATTCTATCTTAAAAGGAAAAATAATTGATGCAAAAAAATCTATGGTTCCAGAAAATTATATCCAAAGAATTTTAGAATTTGCAAAACAAGGATTTAGATCTATTGAATTTAAAACATATAATACGGACTGGGATTCAGAAGCCTATCTAACAGTATCAGGGCAAAATTCAAATAACTCTATAAGAGTAACTAATGATTTTCTAAATTCCGTTATAGATAATAAAGAATGGGAACTTATAAGAAGAACTGATAACAAAATCCATAAAACAATAAATGCAAGAGATCTTTGGGAAAAAATTGGTTATTCTGCATGGTCTTGTGCGGATCCAGGAATACAATATGATACTACAATTAATGAATGGCATACATGTCCTAAAAGCGGAAGAATAAATGCTTCAAATCCATGCTCTGAATATATGTTTCTTGATAACACAGCGTGTAATCTAGCTTCAATAAACTTAATAGAGTTTTTAAATAAAAATGGAAAATTTGAAATTGATAATTTTAAACATACAATCAAACTTTTCACGCTTGTTCTTGAAATTTCAGTCATGATGGCTCAATTTCCTTCAAAAGAAATTGCTGAACTTTCCTATGAATTCAGAACCCTAGGTCTAGGCTATGCAAATATAGGAGGTTTATTGATGCAACAAGGATATAGCTACGATAGTGATGAAGGAAGAGCGATTTGCGCAACTATAACTGCCTTGATGACCGGAGAATCTTATAATATTTCATCAAAAATTGCGTCAGAATTAGGTCCTTTTAAAAAATTTAAAGAAAATGAAGAAGATATGATAAGAGTAATCAGTAATCATAAAAGTGCTGCTTGTGGTGAAAAAGAAAAATATGATAATTTATCAATTCTTCCTGTGCCAATAGAAAAAAAACATTGCCCTGATAAAGAATTAGTTAAAGCTGCTGAAAAGTCTTGGGATGATGCTTTAGAAAATGGAAAAAAATATGGATATAGAAATGCTCAAACAACCGTAATTGCTCCTACTGGCACAATTGGCCTTGTTATGGATTGCGATACAACTGGAATTGAGCCAGATTTCTCAACTGTTAAATATAAAAAATTAGCTGGAGGAGGATACTTTAAAATTATTAATAGATTGATACCTATATCTTTAAAAAATCTTGGTTATAGTCCGTTTCAAATAGAAGAAATGACTAAATATGTTGTTGGCCATGGTACTCTAGAAAACTGTAAAACAATTAACCACAATACTTTAAAAGGAAAAGGTTTTACTGATGAAATAATAAAAAAAATAGAAGAAAATTTAAAAAATGCATTTGATATAAAATTTGCTTTTAATAAATTCGTTATCGGTGAACATTTTTGTTTAAATAATTTAAAATTAAAGTCTGAAAATTTAGATGATCCATCCTTTAATATGCTTGAACATCTTGGTTTTTCTCAAAATGAAATTGAAATTGCAAATACTTTTTGTTGCGGTTCAATGACATTAGAAAAAGCACCTCATATTAAAGACGAACATTTGTCAATATTTGATTGTGCTAATCCGTGTGGAAAAGTTGGAAAACGCTTTTTATCAACTAAAAGTCATATAAAAATGATGGCTGTGGCTCAACCTTTTATTTCTGGTGCAATTTCAAAAACAATTAATATGCCAAACAAAGCTACTATTGAAGAATGTAAAGACTCTTATATTCAATCTTGGAAATTAGGATTAAAAGCTAATGCACTTTATAGAGATGGCTCAAAACTATCCCAACCTTTGAGTTCGGCTATTATTGAAGAAGAAGATATTATTGTTGAAGATAATTCTACAAAAGAAAAAACCATGCATGCGGCACAAAAAATTGCTGAAGATTATGTAAAGGAAATTGTTAGAACAAAAAGAAATAAAATGCCTGATAGAAGAAAAGGATATACCCAAAAAGCAATTGTTGCTGGACACAAAGTTTATTTAAGAACTGGAGAGTATGATGATGGTTCTATCGGAGAAATATTCTTGGATATGCATAAAGAAGGAGCTGCGTTTAGAAGTTTGATGAATAATTTTGCAATTGCAATATCAATAGGTTTGCAATATGGCGTTCCTCTTGAAGAATTCGTTGAAGCTTATGTAAATACTAAATTTGAACCATCAGGAATAGTCCAAGGTAATGATTCAATAAAAATGGCAAGTTCTATTTTAGATTATATTTTTAAAGAACTGGCTATATCATACTTAAACAAAAAAGATTTGGCTCATATTGATCCTGAAAAAAGAGTTTCAATTAATCAAGATAATAAAAGTAAAATAGATGAATTAAAAGCTGCTGCTATGAATGAACCAATATCTAGATATGCAAGCACCGGGTATGTAAGAAGTAATTTTTATGTTCTCTCAGGCGGCATGGAGGATTTGCCTAAAGAAAATAATCGAGAAATTCGTGAAAATATTGAAAAAAAAATAGAAAATTCTAAAAAAAATGTAGATGATCTTATAAAAAAAGCAAAATTAAAAGGTTATGAGGGAGATGCGTGCACAGAATGTGGAAATTTTACTTTAGTAAGAAACGGAACTTGTTTAAAATGTGATACTTGTGGCGGCACAACAGGCTGTAGTTAAAATACATGAAGAATTCAGTTGTTGAAATTAATGCAATTTTTCTAACTAAGTAATTTTTCTTTCTTTTTTTTGGTTATAAAATTAAATTTCAATTTGTTATTTTCTAACATATTAACTTTTATCAAAATTTTTGACTTACATTTGGAATTTGATAGTAAATAGTCAGCAATTGGTTCTTTAATTTTTAACTGTATTAGTCTAGAAAGAGGACGGGCTCCAAAAATTTCACTATATCCATTTTTTACTAAAAAATCCTTTACTTTTGAATCTAGTGTAATTGAAATATTTTTTTCTTTTAAATTATCTTCTAGTTGATTTATAAATTTATTAACAATTTTCTGAACTGTTTCTGGAGTTAGTGAATTAAATGGTATAATTGAATCTAATCTATTTCTAAATTCAGGTTTAAAAAAAAATTTGATCTCTTCTTCGTTGTCTAACTTTTCTTTATTTGTTCCAAAACCTACTTTTTTCTTTGTTAAATTCTCACCACCAATATTTGTAGTTAATATTAAAATTGTGTTTTTAAAATTAATTGATTTGCCATTATTATCGGTTAATTTTCCATAATCCATAACCTGAAGTAATATATTGAAAAGATCTTGATGAGCTTTCTCAATTTCATCAAATAATACAACTGAATGTGGATTTTGATCTACAGATTCAGTAAGGAGACCACCTTGGTCAAAACCTACATAGCCTGGCGGTGAACCAATTAATCTTGCAATACTATGTTTCTCAGAATATTCAGACATATCAAGTCTAATAAACTTTGATCCTATGACATTTGATAACTGTTTTGCTAATTCAGTTTTTCCAACTCCGGTAGGACCGGTAAATAAAAAACAACCGACTGGTTTATCTGGTTCAGATAATCCAGCTTGAGAAATCTTAATTGAGCGCGCTAAATTGTTAACAGCTTTATCTTGTCCATATATTAATTTTTTTATTTTTTTATCTAAATTTTTTGCTAAAAGATTTCTTTGGTTATCGATACTTTTTAAAGGAATTTTTACAATTCTTGAAATAGTATTATATATGTCGGGACTATCTATTAATTTTTTTTTATTCTCGAAAGTCTTTTTATAAGCACCTGCTTCATCTATAATATCAATTGCTTTATCTGGTAATTTTTTTTCAGCAATATACCTATTTGATAAATCGATTGCTATCTTTAAAGAATCATCTGTATATTTCAAATTATGAAATTTTTCGTAATATTTTCTAATACCTTTTAATATTTCAAAACATTCGTCAGTGGTTGGTTCGGAAATATCAACTTTCTGAAATCTTCTTGAAAAAGCTTTATCCTTATCAAAATAATTTCTATATTCTTTATATGTAGTTGATCCTATACATCTAATTTGCCCACTAGATAAAACTGGTTTTAAAATATTTGAAGCATCCATTGAACCGCCTGTAGTAGCGCCAGCTCCAACTATAGTATGTATTTCATCAATAAATAAAATATTATTTTTCGACGAACTTATATTTTCTATAACTTTCTTTAGTCTTTCCTCAAAATCTCCTCTATATTTTGTTCCTGCTATTAATCCTCCTAAGTCTAACTGATGAATTACTGCCTCCTGTAAAAACTCGGGAACTTCATTATTAAAAATTTTAAGAGCTAATCCTTCAACAATTGCTGTTTTACCCACGCCAGGCTCTCCAACATATAAAGGGTTATTTTTTAAACGTCTTGATAAGATTTGTATAGTTCTTTCAATTTCTATATTCCTGCCTACTAATTTATCAATTTTTTTATTTCTAGCTTTATCAATTAAATTAATTGTAAAATCTTCACTTTTTTTTACAACATTAGGTTGATAAGTGTTCGGATAAATAAATTCATTTTGTTTTTCTTCTTCTACCTCGCCCTCTATCTCGTTTTCATTTTTTTCTATACCATGAGAAATAAAATTTAATGCATCCAGTCTTGACATGTCCTGTTTCTGTAAGAAATAAACTGCGTGTGATTCCCTTTCTGAGAAAATTGAAACTAAAACATTCGCGCCATTAATTTTTTTATTACTAGATGAATAAACATGAGATGCTGTTCTTTGCAAAACTCTTTGAAAGCTTGCTGATGGCTCGGCTTCTTGACTAGTAGCAGAGGTTATGCTTTTTAATTCTTCATCAAGATATTTGATCAAACTAATTTTAAGATTTTCTACATCTACATTACATGCATTTAAAACATCACGAGCATTTTTATCATCTATCAAAGCTAATAACAAATGTTCTAAAGTGACATATTCATGCTGCCTATCATTAGCATAAGAAACAGACCTCTTTATAGTTTTTTCTAAATTATCAGACAACATTGTCAAACTTTCTCCAAAGTGCACAGTAAAGGAAAACCATTCTTCCTAGATGTGTCAATAACTTTTAATATTTTAGTTTCTGCAATTTCTAAAGTAAAAATACCACATGTCCCTGCCCCTTTATTATGAACTTCTAACATTATTTTAGATGCTTTGTTAGCGTTCATATGGAAAAAAGTTTTTAACAAATAAATTACAAAATCCATTGGTGTGTAATCATCATTAAGCATTACAACTTTATATAAAGAAGGTTTTTTTAACTTCTTTTTAGTTTTTTTCTCAATTAAAGCTTCGTTTCTATTATCTGTATTTTTTATAAATTCTGCCATAAATTAAAATATTTATTTATATAATAAATTATAAATACAGGAAAATAATAGTCAAAAATTAGGAACTTCAAAAGAACATTTTTTCAAATTTTTTTTTAAATTAGATTTTATTTTTTTTAAATTTTCTTTAGAATATGCTTCGCACCTTGCAACAATAATATTTTGCGTGTTAGATGCTCTAACTAACCACCAACCTTCTTTAGTTGAATATCTTACACCATCTATTCCGATAAATTTCTTTTTATCTTTTTTTAAAACTTTTTTTAATTTCTCTACAATAATAAATTTTTCATTATCTGTGCTATTAAATCTTAACTCAGGAGTGCTAAAAGATTGTTCCATATCATTAAAAATATTAGACAAAGATTTGTTAGAATCAGAATAAAGGTTTAAAAATCTAATTGATGCATAAATTGCGTCATCAAATCCATAGTATTTATCAGCAAAAAAAATATGTCCACTCATTTCGCCAGCAAAAAATGCTTTTGTTTCTTTCATTTTTTTTTTTATTAATGAATGTCCTGTTTTCCAAAAAATTGGTCTTCCTTTTAATTTCTTGATTTCATTAAAAACAATTTGGCTTGATTTTATATCTAAAATAATTTTAGAATTTGGTTTTTCTAAGAGAACTCCTTTAGCTAGAAAAGCAACAATTTTGTCAGCAAATATTATTTTACCTCTATCATCAACAACTCCTAACCTATCGCCATCTCCATCAAAAGCAAAACCAAAATCACATTTCTTTTTTTTTACTAGTTTTATTAATTGTTTTAAATTTTTTGGTACAGTAGGATCTGGATGATGAGCAGGGAAATTTCCATCAATTTTTTCATTAATAAGATAATGTTTTCCACTAAGTTTTTTTGTTAATTCTGAAATAATTTTTCCGCTAGCTCCATTGCCAGGATCCCAAGCAACTTTAATATTTTTTTTTATGTTTGCAGAATTAATTAAAAAAAATAAATAATTATTAGATATAGATATTTTTCTTTGTTTTCCTTTTTTATTTTTTGAGAACTCACCTTTAGATGAAATTTTTGCAATATCTAAAATATCCTCACCTACGATACTTTTATTTTTTAATAACATTTTAAAACCATTATAATTAGGAGGATTGTGTGACCCAGTTATCATAATTCCACTATCTAACTTTTTCATATACATAGAAAAATAAAGTAAAGGGGTTGGGACAAGACCAATTTTATAGACATCTATTCCTTGTGATAGTAAGCCTTTAATAAGTTCTTTGTGAATTTTAGGTGAACTATGTCTTCCATCGTAACCGATTACTACATTTTTATATTTTTTTCTTTTTAAAAAAGTTGCAAAAGATTTTCCTAAAAAAAAAGCATCGATTAAATTAAGATCTTTATTGACGATCCCTCTTATATCGTATTCTCTTAATATTGTGTTATTGAAAGTATGACTATCCATTAAAAGTTTTTAAATTATTAAATACCTAAAAGCTTTAATAAATTTGGAAGAATACTTCTTAAAAATGAAATTAAGTGTCCAATTTTGCCAGTATAAATAAAATAAATAACTGTTCCTATGATAAATAGGATAAATAAATATTTAATTTTAAGGTTTGGACTCTTAAAAAATTTAATTAATAAAAAAATTAAAAAAAAAGATATAAGTAAAATTAAAATAGTTTTAATCATTAATTTTCATTGATTTTAAAATTTTATTTTCTTTAGAAGAAAATTTAGATATTGCTAAACAAATCTTTTTTATATGTTTTGTATTAAAGAAAGGATTTAGTAAAACAGCTCTTAACCATTTACAATCATTATATTCTATAACTGAGAAAAAAATATTATATTTTTTAAATAAAAATTTTTGAAGATTTAAATTTATCAAGTTATTTTCAATTAAACTTTTATTTCTTAATTCATATCTAAAACAAATAATATTCATTTCAGGCTCACATGCAATCTTGACATTATTTATTTCTAGTAATTTTTTCTTAAACAAATTAGTAAATTTATATGAATTATTTATAATTTCTGAATAACTAAAATTTCCTAAATGTTGAAGTGATAACCATAATTTTAAAATGTCAGGATATCTTGTTCCTTGTAAAGTTATTTCACCTGGATGATACTCATCTTTATCTTTCATAACATAAGGTAAAGGAATATAAAAATCAGAGTAAAGATATTTTTTATTTTTTAACAATAATACTGAACATGTTTTTGTTATATGAAGCCATTTTTGTGGATTAAATGAAATAGAGTCCGATTTTTCTATACCATCTAATTTATTTCTAAATTTATCTGAAAAAATTAATGCGCCTCCGTAAACTGCATCTGTATGCAACCACATTTTATATTTATCAGCAATCTTAGATATTTCATTTAAATTATCAATACTTCCAGTAATAGTAGTCCCAGCTGTAGCAACTATACAGAATGGAAAGCCAGAATCTTTAATCTTTTCTTTAATTAATTTGTCTAAATTAGAAATCTTCATTTTTCCATTTTTATCTGTTTCTATAGATACCACTGAGTTTCTGCCTAAACCAAGCACCATTGCAGCTTTTTGTATAGAAGTATGAGACTCTTTTGATGCAAAAATATAAGGTTTTCTTTTAAGACCCATCAAACCTTTTTCAAATGAACCTAATATACGATTTCTAGCTAATGCAATTGCTTGAATATTTGATAACGATCCCCCTGCAAGCATAACGCCTCCTGAATCTTCACCAAGATTAAATTTTTTTGCTAGATTTGAGATTACTTTTTTTTCAATTTCTGTAAGAATTGGAGCAGTTTCTTTACTAAGCATATTATTATTAATCATTGAGCATATTATGTCTCCTACAATAGACATGGTTGTTGGTAAAGAATCCATATGACCTAAATAATATGGATTTGAAGCATTCATTGAATTATCAATTATAAATCTAATCTGTTTTAAAATTTGAGTCTCGGTAATAGGCAAATCGTTAAGATTGAGTTTATCAATATTTTTTACTTTTTTTGGGAGTGGAGGTAGTTTTTCAGCATTCGATATTCTTTTTAGAAGTTCATCAACAATTTTATAAATAAAATTTTTTACATTTTT
>JAKUPP010000070.1 GCA_022450705.1 Alphaproteobacteria bacterium
AATGTAGCCCCAAATTACAGCAATAAAAGGAGTAATAAAATTAACTGTAGAAGTAACCGCAGCGCCCGTTAGCTTTATTAATTTAAAGAAAATTACTCCTCCAATTGCAGTATTAAGTATTCCTAATACAACTCCAAAAATTATACTTTGGTTGGTTGGTGAAGCGTTCATTGGCTCCTCAAAAATTAAAACAAGAGGTAATAGTATTATACAAGCAAAATATGTAGACCCAGTTAATATATATAAAGGATTAAAATTAGGAATCTTTCTTGCATAAATTGTTGCTACAGCAAAACTTATAGTTGCTAAAATTACTGCATAATGTGGAAATAAATTATTATTTTTGTTTGAAATAATATCTAAAAGAAAAAATAAACCAAGAAAACCTATTAAAATTCCTAGAAAGGTATAAAAATTTATTTTTTCTTCTTTAACAAAAAAATATGCTAAAAAAACGGTGGTTATTGGCATAAGCCCCATAATTATTCCTGTGACATTTGTATTAATAGATATTTCTGCCCAGCTTACTAAAAAAAAGGGAAAAGCATTTCCAAGAACAGCTATTATAAAATAATTAATAAAATCTTTTTTTTTAATAGGTAGAATTATTTTTTTTATTCTTAAATAAATAAATAAACATAAGGCAGCAACTAACATTCTTAAAAAAACGGCAGTTAAAGGTTCTAATGAGAGAACTGTAAATTTAATAAAAAGAAAAGAACTACCCCAAATTAACCCAAGTAAAAAAAGCAACCCAAAACTTAGGCGATTTTTATTAATTTGGGACATCTATTTTTGCATAGTTAAAATGATATTTTTCTAAGGCTTTTTTTAAAGATTTAACAACAGCTATTTTTTCTTGATGTCTTAAAAAAGAACCAATAATTACAGATTTGTTTTTTGATGATATTTTTAATTTGCTCATCTCGTTTTTTAATTTAATCAAATGTATCTGTAACCAGTTAGCATCTAGATAATATGTTTTTGAAATTTTTTTTGAATTATAAAATTCTACTATTAATTGATTTTTAGTTAAAATTAGAATTTCTTTTTTCTTTCCGCTTCTAAAGTTTATTTTAAAAAAAACATATACTAATAAAATATCAAGTCCAAAAAATCCAAAAACAGGCCAAGCACCTTTTATCATAAATATTATTCCAGCAACAAAGCTAATAAGTCCTAAACTAAACATTAGTATAAAAAAACCAGTTTTATTTAAACTTCTATATGGGTACAAGGAGATTTCGTATAATTTATTATTTTTATTAATCATTTTTATATAAATTTTTTTTAGCCTAATATACTCTAAGATTAAATAAATGCTAAAAAAAAATATTTATACTTTTTTTAAAAGACTATCAAAAGAAATACCAAATCCTGAAACTGAACTTAATTATACAAATAACTTTACATTGTTATTAGCAGTTGTTCTGTCAGCACAAATGACTGATACAGGAGTTAATAAAGCAACTAAGAAATTATTCAAGCTAGCTAATTCTCCTGAAAAAATTCTTAAATTAGGAGAGTCAAAAATAAGAAATTTAATAAAAAGTGTTAATTTTTTTAATACAAAAGCAAAAAATATTTTTAAGTTAAGTTCGATTTTGATAAAAAATTTTAATAGTTCAGTTCCGAAAACAAGAGAGGAACTCCAAACTCTTCCGGGTGTAGGTAGAAAAACAGCAAATGTTATATTAAGTGTAGCTTTTAAAAAACCAACTATTGCTGTAGATACTCATATATTTAGAGTTTCTAACAGAACTAAAATAGCAAATGGAAAAAAACCAATTGAGGTAGAATTGGAATTAGAAAAAAATGTTCCAAAAAAATATTTGAATAATGCCCATCATTTATTAATTTTACATGGAAGATATATTTGCAAAGCTCGAAATCCAGAATGTTATAGATGTGTAGTGAATGACTTATGTATGTTTAAAAATAAAAATTTTAATTTAAAAAAAAATGCAGCAATTTGATCTTTTAGGAATTGGAAATTCAGTAGTCGATGTTTTATATAAAGTCGACGAAGAATTTATAAAAATAAATAAATTAGAAAAAGGTATTATGACACTTATAGATGAAAACACAGCGGAGAAATTTTATTCTTCTCTTAAACAGGGATTGGAGGTTGCAGGCGGCTCTGTTGCAAATTCTACAGTTGGATTTGCACTTCTATCTGGCAAACCTGCTTTTATTGGAAAAATAAAAAATGATAATTTAGGAAAATCATTTTCTAAAAGCTTATCTGATAACAATGTATTTTATGATACCCAACCTATTTTAGAAGGCCCGGGAACTGCCAGATGTTTTATTTTTGTCACTCCTGATGCACAAAGAACTATGAATACTTATATTGGCGCTTGCTCACTTTTGAATCCTGAAGACATTGATGAAAAGTTAGTTCAAAATTCAAAAATTACTTATCTTGAAGGGTATTGTTGGGAAGAACAATTAGCAAAAGAAAGTTTGATTAAAGCTGCTGAAATTGCACACAAATTTGGTAATAAAGTTTCTTTAACATTGTCAGATCCTTTTTGTGTTGAAAGGCATAGAAGTGAATTTAAAGAATTAATAAAAAAACATATAGATATTTTATTTGCTAATGAAATGGAAATAAAAAAATTGTACGAAATAGATAATTTTGATGAAAGTGCTAAGGAAATATCAAGTATAACAGAAATTGCTGCGCTAACTAGAGGAGAAAATGGAGCAAAAATTTATAATGATAAAAAGGTTACTGATATAAAACCTAAAATTTTTAATAAAGTTGTAGACACAACGGGAGCTGGAGATTTATTTGCTGCAGGTTTTTTATATGGATTATCTAAAAAGTTTTCAATTTTAGAAAGTGGAAATATTGCATCTATTTCTGCTGGTGAAATAATTAGTCATTTTGGAGCTAAACCAGAAACCGATCTTAAAAATTTGATAAGTAAAGAATTAAAATGATCTTATCTAAACAATTAAAAAATTTTTCTATTTATACTAATAAAAAATTGTTGGTAATAATGCTTTTAGGATATGCTTCAGGACTTCCTCTTTTACTTACGTTATCAACACTTTCAGTTTGGTTATTTGAAGTTGGTGTAACCAAAACAACAATAGGTTTTTTTGCTCTTGTTGGGCTTCCATATAGCATTAAATATTTATGGGCCCCTTTCATGGACAATTTAAAAATTCCTTTTTTTACAAATTATTTAGGCAGAAGAAGAAGTTGGATTTTATTAACACAAATTCTATTAATTTTTTCTTTGATATTTTTAGGTTATAGCAACCCTTCTGTAGACCCTAAGCTAACAGCTGTCGCAGCTCTATTAGTTGCTTTTTGTTCTGCTAGTCAAGAGGTGGTAATAGATGCTTT
>JAKUPP010000071.1 GCA_022450705.1 Alphaproteobacteria bacterium
TTATAAAAGAAATTTTCCCTTATCAAAGTTAACCTGGTTTCAAACAGGAGGAAAAGCGGAAATATTATTTCTTCCAAAAGATTTGTTAGATCTACAATTCTTTTTAAAGAACATAAAAAACATATCAATTAATATAATTGGAGGAGGTTCTAATTTATTAATTAGAGATGGCGGCATTAAAGGCATTGTCATTAAACTTGGCCCTGGTTTTGATTTTGTTAATTTTAAAAAAGAATATATTTTGTGTGGGGCATCAGTAAAAAATATAAATTTATCAAATAAAATGGCTAAAAGAAAAATAAAAGGTTACGAATTTTTATCAACAATACCTGGAACAATAGGAGGAAGTATTTTTATGAATGCAGGGTGTTTTGGAAAAGAGATAAAAAACCTAGTTAAGTCTGTGATAGTTTTAAATAAAAAAGGAAATTTAATTGAATTAAGTAAAAATTTAATTGATTTTAAATATAGATCTTCAGGTATAAATAAAAATTATTTTATTGTTGCAACCAAACTAAGAATAAGTAAAGGAAACGTAAAAAATATAAGAAAAAGTATAAAGAGATTTCTAAATTTAAGAAAAAAAACTCAACCTAACAAAGTTTTAACTGGCGGAAGCACATTTATTAATCCAAAAAGAAAAAAAGCATGGAAATTGATAAAAGATTCAGGTTGTGAGAATATGGTTGTAGGTGGAGCTAAGATTTCAGATAAACATTGCAATTTTTTAGTAAATACTGGATATGCTAATTCAAAAGATTTGGAAACTTTAGGAAATAAAATAAGATCCAAAGTTTTTAAGAAAACTGGTGAAAAGTTAGATTGGGAAATAAAAAGGATTGGAATAAGGTAATTTTGAAAAAAAAAATAGCAGTTTTATTAGGAGGGATCTCGGCAGAAAGAAATGTTTCTTTAAAAACTGGAAAATATGTTTCTAAATCATTAAAAAAACAAGGCTATCAAGTAAAAGAAATTAATGTAACAGCAAATAAAAAAAATTTAATTAAAAATTTAAAAAAATTTAAATCAGATTTTGTTTTTAATGCATTACACGGAACATTTGGAGAGGATGGACAGATTCAAAAATTACTTGATAAGTTAAAAATAAATTATTCTCATTCAAGCGCAAAAACTTCTGAAATAGCAATGGATAAAAAAAAGACAAAGAATGTTTTTAAAAAAATTGGAGTTCCATATCCTAATGATATACAAGTAAACAAAGTTAATTTTAGGAAAAAAATAAAACAACTTCCATTTCAGTTTCCATTAGTTATTAAACCAGTAAGCGAGGGGTCAAGTCTAGGCGTTAAAATTTGTAAGAATATAAATGAGTTGAAAAGATATAAATTAAAAAAGAATATAAATTATTTAATTGAAGAATATATACCAGGTAGGGAACTAACTGTTGGTATTCTTAAAAATAAAGCATTGGATGTTATAGAACTTAAAACAAAAAAGAAATTTTATGATTACAAATCAAAATATACGAAAGGTATGACAAAATATATTATTCCTGCAAAAATTCCAAAGAATATAGAGCGTAAATGTAAAAAATATACTGAAAAAATTCATAAATTTCTTAAATGCAAAGGCATTACTAGAACAGATTTTAGATTCGATGAAAAAAAAACTTTTGGTAAAGAATTATATGTTTTAGAAATAAATACTCAACCAGGCATGACTCCTTTATCTTTAGTTCCAATGATGGCAAAATACAAAGGAATTTCTTTTGATAAATTAATTGAAAAAATAATAAATAATAATTAAAAAAGAAAAGCCAGATAGTTATAAGCCGGGTTCTGTACCTAACAAATAAAACTTCGAATCTTTTATTTATCAAGCGATGACTATTAATCTAGGATAATTGTTACCAATTATCTCAAGCAACTTACCCTGGTGTAAATGTGGAAACTCACTTTAACGCACACCTCTTTTTAGTCTTGCTCCTGATGGGGTTTGCCGTGCCTTTTTTGTTACCAAAAAAGCGGTATGCTCTTACCATACCTTTTCACCCTTACCATAAAAAAAATGGCGGTTTTTTTTCTGTTGCACTTTCCCTAGAGTTACCTCTGGCGGATGTTATCCGTCATCACGTTTCCAAGGAGCCCGGACTTTCCTCTCAAAATGCGAGCAGTCACCAAACTATCTGGCAAATATATAATTAATACTTTTTTTAGATTTCTTCAAGTTAAATTAGGATTTACTTAAAAATTTTTCTTATAGACTCCCAATCAAATTTTTCACCTGGATCTAATTTTCTTCCAGGAGATATATCAGAATGGCCTAAAACCCAGTCTGCTTTAATATAATATCTACTTTTTAATTCTTTACATAAAAACACAAGAGCTTCCATTTGTTTTTTTGAGAAAGGAATATAACCAAATTCATGTCCTGGATTTTCAAGCTCAATTCCTATTGAATTATTATTTAAATTATCAATCCCTTTCCATTCAGAAACTCCTGCATGCCAAGCTCTATATTTTTCATCTACTAAATTTATAATTCTTCCATCTCTTCCAATTAAATAGTGAGAAGAAACTTTAGAATTTTTATCACACAGTCTTTCGTATGCTTCATGAAAAGTTTTCATGCCAGTGTAATGTATAATAATTGAATTAATTTTTGTACCCTTTGGTCTTTTATCGAAATTAGGAGATTTTTTTTGGATAATTTTTATAGTCATTAAATTAATTTTGGATTATTTTTTTTTAATCATATTTTTTGGATCCAAAATCTTATCTAAATTTAATTTTTTATCTAATTTTAGTTCTCTGTCAGCTTCTTTTAAAGAAATATTTTTTTTGTATGCAAGTTTTGCTACTTTTGCTGATTGGTCATAGCCTATGTAAGGGTTTAAAGCTGTTACTAACATCAAAGAATTTTCTAAATTTTTATTTATAACTTCTTTATTTGGTTTAATTCCACTTAAACACTTCTTTGTAAAACTAGATATAGATTCTGATAGTAAATTTATAGTTTGTAATAAATTAAA
>JAKUPP010000072.1 GCA_022450705.1 Alphaproteobacteria bacterium
ATTATATGGATCAATATCTATAGATAATTTTAAATCGAATGGAAACTGGAATTTTTTTAACCAATTTTTTACAAATTTTTGAATATTTTTACCCCTTGAGCATCGCACTATAAACCTTTTTCGGTACTTTCCACGTAAATACGAAATAAAAGGAGGTGCGGGGCCTAAAACTTCAAATTCATTTGAAAGTTCTATACTTGCTTTCATTTTTTTACAAAAATTATTTAGTTTCTTTTCATTTCTTGATATTAGCATTATTGAGCACAATTTTTTAAATGGCGGCAGTCCAGATTCTTTTCTTGTATTTAATTCTTCTAAAAAAAAACTACTTAAATCAAATTTTTTTATATTTTTTAAAATTAGATTGTCTGCCATTGTAGACTGAATCAAAACCTTACCTGTTAATTTTGATCTGCCAGAACGTCCTGAAACCTGTGTTAATAATTGAAAAGTTTTTTCTGCTGCTCTTAAATCTCCTCCCATAAAGCCAAAATCTGCATCTACTACCACTACTAAGGTTAATTTTGGAAAATGATGACCTTTTGCAAGTATCTGAGTTCCAATTATCACATTAATCTCTTCTTTCTCAAATTTTCTTAGTATAGTTTCACCTCTTTCTTTTTTTTGCATTACATCGCTGGTAAGTATTTCAACATTTAAATTTTTATTTAGACTTTTTATTTCTTCATAAATTCTTTCAACTCCGGGGCCATAAAGATAAAAATCACATTTCTTCTCAACTTCCTTACAAATCTTTTTATTACTTTTTAGTAAACTTCTATATCCACAATGATGGCATACTAAATTATCAATTTTTTTATGATAAACCAAACCAACATCACAATTGGGACATAATATTTTCTTATTACAAGAATTACAAAAAACAGAAGGAGCAAATCCTCTTCTATTTAAAAAAAATAATGCCTGGTTCCCAGATATGATTGTTTTTTTTAACTCTTTATGTACTTCGTTTGATAGCCACATTCCTTTTTCTGGAGGTGTTTCAGCTAAATCTACAATTTTAACTTCTGGTAGTCCTGCTTTTCCAAATCTTTTCTTAAGTTTAACTACTTCATATTTTTTTTCTAAAATATTTAGTTTTGTTTCAATAGATAATGTTGCAGAACATAAGATGATTGGAATATTAGAAATTTTTGCACGAACTACTGCCATATCTCTTGCATTATATATTGTTCCTTCTTCCTGCTTAAAACTTTGATCGTGCTCTTCATCAATAATTATTAATCCTAAACTTTTGAAAGGTAAAAAAAGTGCAGATCTAGCACCAACAATAATATTAACTTTTCCATTATTTATAGAATTCCATATTTTAATTTTTTCACTTAATTTAACGTCTGAATGCCATAATAATGGATTAGTTTTAAATCTTTTTTTAAATCTATCAAACCATTGAGTTGTCATTGAAATTTCAGGTAAAAGAACTAAAACTTGTTTTCTTTCCTTTAAACACTTATTTATCGCTTCAAAATATACTTCTGTTTTTCCCGATCCTGCAACACCGTCTATTACAACAGTTGAAAATTTTTTTTCATTAATTTTTTTAAAAATATACTTTTTTGCATTTAATTGTTCCTTAGTCAGCAAAGGTTTGTCGGGAGACAAATTTAAAAATTTCTCTTTAACAGTATCTATTTGTTTTTTTTTGAAAATTTGTTTAACACTTAAACACAGTTTTAAAGTCACCCCAAGAGTATTCATTGTGTAATTAGAAACCCAATTTATAAAATCTCTATTTTCTTTATTTAGTGGAGAAAAATTCAATTTTTTTTCTATATTCTTTATTTTTTTCTTAGGTAAATTTTTTTTTAATTCACTTTTATTTTCCCAAACACAACCGATTATAGTTTTGTTTCTAAATGGAACTAACACAAAATTCCCTAATTCAATTTTTTCTTGGTAATTACACAAATACTGAAATGTTTGATTAAAGGGTAAAGGAAGCAAAACATTAATTATTTTTTTTTTCAATTTTTTTTAACTAAACAAATTAAAGTTTATTCTTTATAATAGTAAATATCTTTAATTCTTATAAAAAAATTTTTTATTGATCTAATGGAATTTTTTGTAGATACAGCAGACATCAAAGAAATTAAACGTATTAATGACATGGGTATATTAGATGGGGTTACAACAAACCCGTCTCTTGTTTTAAAATCTAATAAAAATTTTAAAGAATTAATTAAAGAAATATGTAAAGTCGT
The DNA here is from genome assembly GCA_022450705.1 of Alphaproteobacteria bacterium. GTDB lineage: Bacteria > Pseudomonadota > Alphaproteobacteria > CAYOOR01. The sequence continues at coordinate 2,223 of JAKUPP010000072.1, forward strand.
ACCTGGGCCTGTCAGCGCAGAAGTTACTGCAACAAAGTTTGATGAAATGTATAATGAAGGGATAAAACTATCAAAAATAGCAAAAAATGTGGTTGTGAAAGTTCCTTTAACGCCAGATGGTATAAAAACTTGTAAAAAATTATCAAAAAAAAAAATAGGAGTTAACGTAACCTTGTGTTTTTCAGTGAATCAAGCAATCTTAGCTGCAAAGGCTGGCGCTAAATATGTATCGCCTTTTATTGGAAGGCTTGATGATATAGGTAAAAATGGAATCGATTTAATTAGTGATATAAAAAAAGTATACTCAAATTATAAAAACCTTAATACCAAAATACTAGCAGCTTCAATAAGAAGCACAAAACATATCACTCAGGCAGCTATGGCAGGAGCTGATGTGGCTACAGTTCCTCCAAAATTACTTGAAGAAATGTTCGATCATCCTTTAACTGCTAAAGGTTTAAAAATTTTTTTAGATGATTGGAAAAAAACCAAACAAAAAATTTTATAAAAAACTATCGATTTTCTAGAAAACCTTACCAAGTCTTATTTATGGAAGTAAAAAAATATAAAGATACACAAAATTCAAAAAATATTTTTGGATATAATATTCTTGATAAAAATATAAAAAAATATTTATCTTCCTGGCTTAAATATTTAGAATTAGAAAAAGGATTTTCAAAAAATACTGTACTCGCATATGAAAAAGATTTAAGAAAGTTTCTTAATTTTTTTTGTTGGCACAAAAATAATAAAAACATAGATTTAAGTAATTTGTCAGAAAATAATCTAAGAAAAATAAAAGAAGTTGATTTTGATTATAAGAATTTATCATTAACCAAAAATGAGTTAATAGATATTAAATATAATGAAATTAGACCGTTTCTTTTTTTTATTACTTTTTTAAATTATAAAAAAACTTCTAGAAAAAGAATTATTGCATCTATAAAAAGTTTTTATAATTTTTTATCAAAAAACGATGAAAATATAGATTTAAGTATTATTAATGAATTAAAAGGACCAAAACTTGATCAATCTCTTCCTAGGCCTATAGATTTTAAAAATATAAAAGAAATTATAAATGAAATAAATAATATAAAAAATGATAATT
>JAKUPP010000073.1 GCA_022450705.1 Alphaproteobacteria bacterium
TGATGAAAAGTAAAGGTTTAATTGTTTTATCAGGGGGTCAAGATTCTACAACGGCAGCTTTAATTGCTAAAAAAGAATGTAATGAATTACACGGTGTTACTTTTGATTACGGACAAAAACATAGAATCGAAATTAAATCTGCTAAAAAAATAGCTAAATTATTAAAATTTAAAACTCATGAAATAATAAAGATTCCTTATATTTTGAAAAGCACATCTCCGTTAGTAAATAAAAAAAATAAAATAGAAAAATATAATTCCCCAAAGGAAATTCCAAAAGGAATTGAGCCCACATTTGTTCCTTCAAGGAATATATTATTTTTAACAATTGCAAGCAATAGAGCAGTTTTACATAAATGTAAAATAATTTATGCAGGAGTTTGTGAAGAAGACTACGGGGGATATCCAGACTGCAGAAGAATTTTTATTGATAGTATGGAAAATTCTTTAGGTTTGGGAATATTAGGATCAAAAAAATTTATTAAAATTAAAACACCTTTAATGAAATTAACAAAAAAAGAAAGTGTCGAAATAGCTATGAAAAAATGTAAAAACATGAAAGAATTCAATAAAATTTTTAAAGAAACACACACTTGTTATAATGGAATAAAAGGAGGATGCGGGAAATGCCATGCATGTGTTTTAAGAGATAGGGGTTTTAAAGAAGCAGGAACAAAAGACCCTATTTGGCAATTAAGAAAAAATAATTTAATTTATTTATAAATGTATAGCGTAAAAGAAATATATTACACCTTCCAGGGAGAAGGAGCACATTCAGGAAGACCCAGTGTATTCTGCAGATTTTCAGGATGTAATTTATGGTCTGGTAGGGAAAAAGATAGAAAAGACGCAAAATGTAATTTTTGTGATACTGACTTTGTTGGAACGAATGGAATTAATGGTGGAAATTTTTTTAGCGAAAAAGAATTAGGAAAGAAAATAATTTCTTTATGGAAAAATAAAAATGACAAAAATAAACCATACGTAGTTTTCACTGGAGGAGAACCATTATTACAATTAGACAAAAGATTAATAAATTTTTTAAAATTATCAAATTTTGAAGTAGGAATAGAAACAAATGGAACAATTGATCTGCCATGTAAAATAGACTGGGTGTGTGTAAGCCCTAAAGATGAAAATGATTTTGTTTTAAAAAAAGGCGATGAATTAAAATTGATTTTTCCTCAAAAAAAAATAAATCCTAAATGTTTAGAAAATTTAAATTTTAAATATTTTTTTTTACAACCTATGGATGGACCAAATTTAAAAAAAAATATAAAAAAAACTTATGATTTTTGCAATAAAAATAAAAAGTGGAATGTTAGTTTACAAATTCATAAAATAGTAAATATGCCATGAACGATATATTTGAAATTACAAAACAATTTACATTTGAGGCTGCGCATTATTTTCCAAATATGCCTGAAGGACATATTTATAAAAAAATCCACGGGCATTCGTTTGTTGTAGAAGTTACTTTTTCTGGAAAAAAGAATAAGGATAATCAATGGGTTACAGATTTTGATGAATTGTCAAAGTCTTTAAATGAAATAAAAAAAAAATTGGATCATAAATGTATAAATGATATTAAAGAAATAGGTATACCATCATTAGAAAATATTTCTTCGTGGATTGGAAAACAACTACAAAAAAAATATTCTAATCTTTGCTCAATAAAATTAAGCAGACCCTCTTGTGGAGAATATTGTCTTTATAAAATTAAATAATTTTTTATTCAAGAATATTTCTTAATTTTTTTCTTTTTTTGAACATTTCTCTTTTTGTTAGAGATTTGTCTTTATTTTTGTCAATTTCTATGAAAAACTTTTGATTTCTTGCTTCAAATTCGTCTTGCGTAATAATTTTATCATTATTTAAATCTAATCGGTCAAATCTTTTTTGCCTTATTTGTTGAAATTCATAATAACTAATTTTTCCATTATCATCCAAATCTATTTCTTTAAATCCCTTTCTTTCTTTTACGGTTCCATATTCCGCATTAACTATATTTATGTTTAACAATAGAAAACCTAAAAAAATAAAAAAAGAATTTAATAACTTGAATTTGTTCATAATATTTAAATGATGTTTAATATTTCTATAATTATTCCAACTTACAACAGAAAATCATTTTTAATCCACGCAATTAATAGTGTTTTAAATCAAACCTACCAGAATTTAGAATTAATCATTATTGATGACGGTTCAAGTGATAAAACAGAAAATATTATAAAAAAAAAATATCCTAAAATTAAATTTTATAAACAAAAAAATAAAGGCGTTAGTGCCGCAAGAAATAAAGGAATAAAAATGGCATCTTGTAAATGGATAGCTTTTTTAGATTCAGATGACAGGTGGCATCCAAGAAAACTAGAAAATCAAATTAATTATTTATTAACACATCCTAGATATAAAATCTGTCATACGGATGAAATATGGATAAGAAAAGGTATTAGAATTAATCAACATAAAAAACATAAAAAACACGGAGGACATATTTTTGATAAGTGCCTAGATTTGTGTAGAATATCTCCATCTAGTGTAATTATTCATAAAGATATTTTTAATAAAGTTGGTTTATTTAATGAAAAATTACCTGTTTGTGAAGATTATGATCTTTGGCTTAGAATAGCAGAAAAATTTCCTGTTTTATACTTAGACGAAAAACTTACTATAAAATATGGTGGTCATTTAAACCAATTATCTAAAAAATATTGGGGAATGGATCGTTTTAGAATTATTGCTTTGGAAAATATAATAAAAAAAAATTTTTTGTTAAAAAAAAATAAACTACTAGTAAAAAAAATTTTAAAAAAAAAAATTAATATATATCTTCAAGGCTTAAAAAAAAGAAATAAAAAAAAAGAGATTATTTATTACGAGAATAAAGTAAAAAAATATGATTAAAAAAAATGAAATAAATATTGTCGTGGCTATGAAAAGAGAAGCTTTCCCATTAATTAGTTACTGGGATTTAAAAGAAAATCGCGATAAATTTTACTCAAATAAAAAAAAAAAAATTAATTTAATAATTTCTGGAATCGGAAAAAAAAAATCAGAAAAGGCAACAAAATATTTGGCAGAGAAGACTAATAAAAATTCCTTTTTTGTAAATATTGGGATTGCAGGGCATAAGGATTATAATTTGGGTGAAATTACTTTAGTTTCTAAAGTGACAGATAATAAAACAAAATATAGCTGGTACCCTTCATTGTTGTGGAAAACAAAGATGAAGAAAACACCGTTAATAACTGTAGGTTTTCCGAAAAT
>JAKUPP010000074.1 GCA_022450705.1 Alphaproteobacteria bacterium
CCTGTGCTCTGGTTATTCTAGGTATATTTTCTAATGCAAAAGCAGAAATTTTTTTTTTATTATATAAAACATTTTCAGAAGAACCTTTTTTTGGAGATAAAAGACCCATCAAAATTGTACCCGTTTTCATTTCTTTAATTATACCTGGTTCTGGTTTTTGAATTTTAACAATAATATCACTTTCTTTAATTGATTTTTTTACATTCTGACTAATATTTGCATTATGTTTTTTGTAATCTTCGTTCAAAAAACCCGCTCCTTTCCCTGCATCTTTTTCAATTGTTATTTTAAAACCAAGATCAGAATATTTTTTAATTTCATCAGGTACTAATGCGACTCTTTTTTCGCTATAATCAGTTTCTTTTAGAACTAAAAGATTTATCATAATAATAAGATAAAAGAATAATTTTAATCGTAAAGACAATATGAAAATAAAAGAAAAAACAAATTATGCAATACTTTGTATAGTCTTTTTAATTGGTTTAACAATAGGCTATAGCAACAATCTTGTAAAAACTAAAAAATTTCATAGAACACATGCTCCAATTGGCATAGATTTGGAATTACAATTAACTTATTTAGATGATGCTATTCATTACATATTAATTATTAATGACTTCGATCAAAAAAAAATACAAAAATACAAATTTCCATATACAAATAGAGTTCCTATAGGAATTGTTAAAGAGAGTTTGCCTGCCACAGAAATTGCTACTATTCTTCTTAAAGATAAATCTGGAATTGCTATTCTGTATAGAAAAGACATATCAATACAATCCTTTTTATCTCATTATTGTGGATGCTCAATTAATTTTAGAGGAAGAATTGAAGAAAAAGATATAACAACTAATTTAAAAAATTTATGGAAAAATCTCAATGAATTTCAAGTTCCAAGTAGTTTTCTTTATGACAACAATAAAATGTTTTCAGATAAATTGTCTTTTTAAGTTTTAGAAATCATTGGCCCTAATGGTTGTTTTCCAAAAATATGAATATGGAAATGTGGAACTTCTTGACCTGCATTAGTGCCATGGTTTGCTAAAATTCTATATCCTTCTTCGTCTAAATTTTGATCTCCCGCTACTTTTCCAACTGCTTTAAAAAAACCTTCGATTTCATTTTTTGTTGCATTTTTAGAAAAATCGGAAAAAGAAATATATTTGCCTTTAGGTATGACTAATATATGAACCTTTGCTTGTGGGTTTATATCATAAAAAGCAAGCGCATAATCGTTCTCATAAATTTTTTTGCACGGAATTTCTTTTCTTAAAATTTTTGCGAAAATATTATTATTATCGTATGTCATATTTTTTTTCTTTTTATTTTTGATTTTTTCATTCTTTTGTCTAGTTCGTTCCAAATCTCATTTGGATCTATGCCAAGCTTAGACCACATAACTATTAAATGATAAATTAAATCGCAACTTTCTTGTACAGCTAATTTTTTATTTCCTTGTATAGCTTCAATTATTGTTTCTGCAGTTTCTTCAGAAACTTTCTGCGCTATTTTATTCATACCTTTATTAAATAAAAAAGAAGTATAAGATCCTTTTTTTTTTGTTTTCTTTCTTTCTTCAACAAGAGAAAAAAGGGTATCGATGATATCGCCTTTATTTTTTTTTTTCATTTTAAATCCTTACTGCTATTCCTTTTTGTTTCATTTTATATTTTACTTGTCTTATAGTATATTTACCATAATGAAAAATTGAAGCAGCTAGGACAGCAGAAGCTTTTCCAATTTTTATACCATCAATAAGATGTTGTATGTTTCCAACTCCCCCTGAAGCTACTACAGGAATATTAACAATTTTAGATATTTTTTTGGTTAATTCTAGATCAAATCCTGACTTTGTACCATCTTTATCCATGGATGTTAAAAGTATTTCTCCAGCTCCTAAACTTTCCATTTTTTTTGCCCAATTAATTGCATCAATTCCTGTTTTTTTTCTCCCTCCATGCGTAAAAATTTCCCATTTATTTTTTTTTACTTTTTTCGCATCGATTGCTACAACGATACATTGGTTTCCAAATTTATTTGATGACTTTTTTACAAGATTAGGATTTCTTATTGCAGCCGTATTGATCGAAACTTTATCAGCTCCGCATAAAAGCAATTTGCGTATATCATTAATTGATCTAACTCCGCCTCCGACTGTTAATGGCATAAAACATTTTTGTGCTGTTTTTTTTACAACATTAAAAAGAATATTTCTTTTATCACTACTTGCAGTAATATCTAAAAAACATAATTCGTCTGCCCCTTGTTTATCATAAATTTGTGCTTGTTTAACTGGATCACCTGCATATTTTAAATTTACAAATTTAGTTCCCTTAACTACTTTGCCATCTTTAACATCCAAACATGGTATAATCCTAATTTTTAACATATCAATCTAGTTTAAATATTTCATTTGCCTCTAGTAAATCAATTTTTCCTTCATAGATGGCTCTTCCGCAAATTACTCCTTCTATTCCTTTTTTTTCGTGGTCTTTTAAAATTTGTAAATCACTTATATCAGTGACACCGCCTGAAGCAATAATAGGTTTTTTAAAAATATCTACATTATTTAAAATAAAATTTAAATCTATTCCTTCCATTGCTCCATCTTTTTTTATATTTGTACAAACAAAAGAAGCTATATCTAAATTTTTAAAATCTTTTGCAATATCTTTTGCTTTTATATCTGTTTTTTTTACCCAACCCTCAATCGCTAATTTATCGTCTATTAAATCTATACCTAAAACAATTTTTCCAGGATATTTTTTTATAGCTTCTTTAACTAAATTTGGATTATTTGCTATCAAAGAACCAAGTACTAATCTTTCTATACCTATTCCAAACCAATTATCTATTGCTTGAATATTTCTAATTCCTCCACCTAATTGAATTTTAACATTTACTGAAGATGTTATTTTCTTAATTATTTCTTTATTAACAGATTCTCCTTTAATTGCTCCGTCAAGATCTACAATATGAATCCATTTGCATCCTTTAGATTCAAAAAATCTAGCCTGCTCACTGGATCTTCATTAAAACTAGTCGCGTTTTCCATTTTTCCTTGAACCAAACGAACGCAGGAGCCGTTTTTTATATCTATTGCTGGAAATAAAATCATATTAATATGTCCAATTAAGAAAATTTTGTAAAATTTCTAAGCCAATTTTTTGACTCTTTTCTGGATGGAACTGGGTTCCAATTA
>JAKUPP010000075.1 GCA_022450705.1 Alphaproteobacteria bacterium
TTTGCTGGCGTTCCCGTTATAATTGGAAAAGATGGTGTAGAAAAGATAGAAGAAATAAATCTAGACGAGAAGGAAAAAAGTCAATTTATGCATTCAATAGAGGCAGGTAAAAAATTATGGGATGCAGCCTCAAAAATCGATAAGGATCTTTCTAAATAATAATGAATATTCACGAGCACCAAGCTAAGCAAATTTTAAAAAAATATGGTGCAGTTGTTCCTGAAGGAGTATTTGCATTTACAGTCGAAGAATTAGTAGAAAAAGCAAAATCATTAAAGACAGAAAAATTCGTTTTAAAAGCACAGATTCATGCTGGAGGTAGAGGAAAAGCGGGAGGAGTAAAAATTTTAAATACGATTGAAGAGTTAAGTACTGCAGCTAAAGAATTGCTAGGTAAAAATTTAATAACTCATCAAACAGGGCCTAAGGGCAGAGAAGTTAAAAGATTATACGTTGAAGTTTCTTCCAATATATCTAAAGAATTCTATCTTTCTTGTTTAGTAGATAGAGCAAGTTCAAAAATAGCATTTATTTCAAGTGATCAAGGAGGAATGGATATCGAGGAAGTTGCAAAAAAAACACCTAATAAAATAATTACTACTAAAGTAGATTTTGAAAATGAAATTTCAGATGCTAATTGCGAAAAAATTATAAAAATATTTAATCTAAATAATAAAAATAAAAATGATGCTATTAAATTAATTAAATCTATTTATAAAATGTTTATTAGTACCGACGCTAGCATGGTCGAAATAAATCCATTAATTTTGACTAAAGAAAATAGAATAGTTTGTTTAGATGCAAAAATTAATTTTGATGATAATGCATTGTTTAAACATAAAGAAATTAGTGATCTTAGAGATTTAAACGAAGAAGATTCAACAGAAATAGAAGCTAGCAAACATGATTTAGCTTATATTAAATTAGATGGAAGTATTGGTTGTATGGTAAATGGTGCAGGACTAGCTATGGCAACAATGGATATAATTAAATTATATGGTGAAGAACCAGCTAACTTTTTGGATGTAGGTGGTGGAGCATCAAAAGAAAAAGTTTCTGCAGCTTTTAAAATAATTTTGTCAGACAAAAATGTAAAAGGAATTTTAATAAATATTTTTGGAGGCATTATGAAATGTGATGTTCTTGCTCAAGGAGTAGTGGATGCAGCTAAAGAAACTAAAATTCATGTACCATTAGTAGTTAGATTGGCTGGCACTAACTTTGAACAGGGTCAAAAAATTTTAGATAGTTCAGGTTTAAAAATAATTTCGGCGTCTGATTTATCTGATGCTGCAAAAAAAATTGTTGAAGAAATAAGATAAAATGTCTGTATTAGTTAACAAAAATACAAGGGTTATTTGTCAAGGATTTACAGGTTCACATGGTACATTTCATTCAGAACAATCAATCAAATACGGAACAAATTTAGTAGGTGGAGTAACACCAAAAAAAGGAGGTCAAACTCATCTTGATAGACCTGTTTTTAATACAGTTCTAGAAGCTAAAAATGCTACAGATGCAAATGCTACTATGATTTATGTTCCAGCTAAATTTGCAGCAAGTGCTATAATAGAAGCTATAGATGCAAATATAGATCTTATTGTTTGTATAACTGAAGGAATTCCAGTTCTTGATATGCTAAAAGTTAAAAAATATTTATCAAAATCTAAATCAAGATTAATTGGTCCAAACTGCCCAGGTATAATTACACCTGATGAATGTAAAATTGGAATTATGCCAGGTAATATTCATAAAAAAGGATCTGTCGGTATAGTTTCTAGATCTGGAACTTTAACTTACGAAGCTGTAGCACAAACAACAGAAAATGGGCTGGGACAATCAACATGCATAGGTATTGGAGGTGATCCTATTAATGGAACTAATTTTATAGATTGTCTTGATTTATTTCTAAAAGATCCTGACACGGAATCTATATTAATGATTGGTGAAATAGGTGGTTCCGCTGAAGAAGAAGCATCTGAATTTGTTAAAAATCATAAAATTAAAAAACCTATGGTCGGATTTATTGCTGGAGTTACAGCACCTCCAGGAAGGAGAATGGGGCATGCTGGAGCCATAATATCTGGAGGTAAAGGTGGTGCAGATGATAAGATTAAAATTATGGAGAACGCAGGTATTACTATAGCAAAATCCCCAGCAGATATTGGCAAAACTTTATATAATAAATTGTCGCTTTAAAATATCAGATACAAATACTATAATTAAGAGTAATAAATTAATGAGTTCATCAAAAAATTTGGAACAGGAAAAAACCTCTTTTTTAAATAAGTCAAATAGTGCCTTTATAGAGGATATGTATATTCGATTTATTGAAAATGACCCAAATTTACCTGAGAGTTGGAAAAAATATTTTGAAACATTAGATGATGATATTCAATCTGTAATAAAAGAGATTGAAGGTCCAACATGGCAACCTAAAAAAAAAAAAATAAATGTTAGAACTTCACCAAAACAAAATAATCAGGATTCTGAGGCTAATAAAAATGAATCAATAAAAACAATTTCATTAATTAGAGCATACAGAATCAGAGGACATTTGATTGCAAATTTAGATCCTCTCGGAATGATGAATAGAGAATATATTCATGATTTACACCCAAAAGACCACGGTTTTAAAAAAGAAGATTATGATAAAAAAATATTTTTAGGTTCTTATATGGATGTTGACGGGTATGCATCAATTAATGAAATACTTCCCAAGCTAAGAAAAATTTACTGCTCTACAATTGGCGTAGAGTATATGCATATTTCAGATCCAACTGAAAAAGTTTGGTTTAGAAATAGAATGGAAAAAAAAGAAAATGAACTTCAATTTACTAATGATGGAAAAAAAGCAATATTAAATAAAATTATTCAAGCAGAAGGATTTGAAAAATTTCTTGCAAAAAAATTTGTTGGAACAAAAAGATTTGGTTTGGATGGGGCCGAATCTTTAATTCCTGCACTTGAACAAATAATAAAACGTGGCGGGCAAATAGAAGTAAAAGAAATTAAAATTGGAATGCCACATCT
>JAKUPP010000076.1 GCA_022450705.1 Alphaproteobacteria bacterium
CAACAATCAAAATTATTTATATAGTAAACTTTAATATTTCCATACTCATTTAAAAAGTCCAATCCTATTTCTTTATGATTTTCTATTTCAAAGAAAGAAAAAATAACCTTTCCATTCATTTTATAGAATAAACATGTATCAAATGAAAGTTTTTTAATTTTTTTATTTTCAAAACTATATGGGGATATGAAGGCAAAAAGACCATTTCTAGGAGTTTCTTCATTAATTTTAATATTAGATTTTTTCAATTCTGTTGTAAAAAGTTTATTAAATTTGAACCAGTACTCTAAAGGATAATCAGTAAAAAACCCATCTAATGTATGAAATCCATGATACTGGGCTATGCTTGGAGAAATAAAAAAACTTAAAGTTTTAAAATTATTTAAATTTAAATTTAATTTAGATTGTAAATCTTTTTTTATTTTAGAAAAATTTTCAAATTCATAATAATCTTTAAGTTTATAAACACCTGAATATCTATAAAGTTTTTTTCTAGCTAAACTATGTAATGGTTCTGGAATTTCAGGATTAATTGGGCTATACAAACCTGTTAATGATTTAGGAATTTTGAAATCTAAAATACTTGATGCGTATTTATTAACAAAAGCATATCTTAGACCTACATGGTTATCGATATTCAATTTTTTTTTTATATTTTCTTTAATGCCCGGAAATTGTGCTGTAGAAAAAATACAAAAAATTATAATTATTAAAGGATTTATAAATAATACTCCTATTTTTTTATAGGTTTTTGCAATTACAAATAAAGAAAAACAAAATAAAGAATACCAACAAACTGGAATAAAAATATCTAGTCTTGTTAAATCAAGAGGAATTTTAAATAAATTATAAGCAATTTTTAATTGTAAATCTAAAGAAGATATTAAGGATGATAAAAATATTAAAAGAAAAATTATTAACAGATATATTTTTTTTTCTATTAAAAATCTTTTAATTTTAATATTCTCCAAGAACTTTTTTCTACTAATAAGAATCATAAATATAGATAAGAAAACTGTAAAAGTAATTATAGGATAATGATGCGATGCATGATGTGAATGTGAAGATCTAAAAAAAATTCCTGTAAGATCAAAAAAGAAATTATTAAAATTAAAACTTTCTAAAGTCTCCCATTTTTGTGATCTGTGAGAAATATAATCGCTATCAAATAAGACTGAATAAATGCTTCTAGACTCAACTAAAATATAAATAACAAAGAAACTAAAAATTAATATCCAAAATTTTGGAGTGTTTTGTTTTAAATAAAAACACTTAAACATATGAAATATAATTATAAATAAACAAGCAGCGGGTCCTCCGTAAACTAAAGGTGATAAAAAAGGATAAATTAAAATAGCTATAGAGCTAAAAAAAATTTGTTTATTGTTGTAAAAATTGAGGATTCCCCACAAAAACAAAGGTAGGCAAGAAACTGTGCCTAATGTAACAATATTAAAATTTATAACTGAAAAACAAAAAGCAGTGATAGAAGCATACCATTTTGATATATATGACCTGTCAATAATATAATCAGTTAAAAGAAGATACATTCCCAAAAATTTAATTAATCTTAACAAGATAGAATTAACTACAAAAGCTGTTGGAGGGTCAAATATTAGAAAAAAATTCTGGGCAAGTGATAAATCGCCTATATGCAAATAATTTAATTTATAACTTTCAAGAAAGTTTGGAATTATATAATTAAAATCTAAAAAAAAATTATTTTGAAATGATCTAACGACCCAATATGTAAAAAAAGAATCTAATTTATCATGTGATTGTTCAAAAGCATTTTCAGTGGGAAAAAGAAATACATAAAAAATTAATATCTGAATTAATAAAAAAAATATAAAAGGATTAGAAAATAAAGAATTTATATTTTTGTTCAAATTATCTACCATGTTTAAGTTATTTTATGTTATAAAATATATTTCTTAATTTATGCAACATTTAATTGAAAATATAGCATATTTACAAGACAAGTATCTTTTAAAAGGATTTGTTTTTGGTTTTGTTCACGTAGCAATAATGTTATTAGGTTTTTATACCGGATGGAGTATTAACAGACTCTTAAAATTAATTTCAAATGGATTTATAGCTGGTATCATTGGTGTTATAATCGCACATGCTTTTGCAGATTTAATAGCTGCATTAATTGATCCATCATTAAATGAACATGCTTTAGGTATTTTTCTAGGAGGATTAATAGTGCTACCTCTTATACCTTTCTTTGAAAGATATGTAATTAAAAGTAGACATCACATCGCTATCGGAGATCATGAAGATTTAAAAAAAGATTTAAAAAAGAAACATAAATAAAAAAAATCATTATTCTTCTTTTTTTTCTTCACTTTTTACTTTATTTATTTTTTCACCTGTTATCTCTTCAACTTCTATCTTTGTATCCTCATCAGCAATTTCTACATCTTGACCTTTATTGCTCGAAACATTTTTTTTATCTTTAACAACATTCTTTTCTTCTATAACCTGAGTCTGTGACTTTTTCCTTAAATTATTTTCAAGAGTAGATATTGATAAGAGTTCAACATCAACAGTTTGTCCACAACCAGGGCATTCGATTTGTTTTTTATTTAAATCGTAAAATCGTATACCGCAGTTACATGTTCTTTTATTACCCCAAGATGGTTTTGCCATAAACTAATTATATAAAACAAATAAAAACATTAATAAATAAATAAATAAATTTAATTATTTTTAATTTAAATTTATTATTTAGTAAAGATAATTATATAGTAATTAATAAGTTAAATAAATTGAATCAATTTTACTCAAAACATAAAAATACATTAAATGGAGTTATTGAAGTTCCAGGAGATAAGTCCATTTCACAAAGAATCCTAATTTTAGGATCAATGGCCATTGGTACAACTAAAGCTAAAGGATTATCTTCTTCAGAAGAGGTAAATAACCTTATCAAAAATCTAAAGTTACTTCGTGTAAAAATTACAAAGAATAA
>JAKUPP010000077.1 GCA_022450705.1 Alphaproteobacteria bacterium
AGCATCGTTCCTGCAGCATATAAAAGCACTCATGAAGTTTATATCCTTATGCTGATGTTTATGCATCATTAATGCAACACTAGTGTTACCAATTAATGATAACACTCCAACAAAAGAAATAATACCACCAGACAATTGTGACTCGCCTATTAAGCCTAAATACACATGATAGAATGCCCACAAACCAAATGCTGTCATTATTATTCCCTTCAATAATGCTAATTTATGTTTAACAACAGTGGTTGAAGATAATACGAATAAGCTTGATCCAAGAATGAATACATCTCCTGCATTGTTCGCGGCATCACTTAACAATGAAGCAGAATTCATCATCAAACCGTACGTTAGATCTGCAGTTATCATTATTAGATTTATAATAAAGGCAATAACTAATACATTGCGTCCAACTGTATCTGTTTGTATGCTCATCCTAATAATATATCTAAACTTAACATTGTTAAAAGGCCAATTGCAAATCCACCTGTAGCCCAGTTTTCATGTCCTCGTCTATGTGTTTCGGGTATAATTTCATGCGATATAACAAAAAGCATGGCACCTGCAGCTAAATCACTCAACAGTACAAATGTAATTTCTGGTAAAATTAAAATAGATTAGTTAATTTTGGCAGATATCTTACTCGAAGATATACATATAGCTATAAGCAACTATTATTGCTGGAACAGCACTATAAATTGTAGCCACTACAGCAGCTTTAGGCGCAAGGGCAATGGCTGGAAATAAAGCATCACCATCATTAGATATGGCATTACCTAATTCTGCAGACAAAGGTATAAAACCATTTAAATAAAATGTTGCAACTACTACCTGAGGGCCACAGCCAGGAAGAAAGCCAAAAAATATTGCTATTAATGGAACAAATGGCAGCCAAATATCAAAAAAAACTTTAAGATCTATAGAAGTAAAAAACATAAAAATTTCAAAAATTAGAAAGCCACAAATAACCCATGTTGAAACAAAATTAGTAGTATCAACTACTCTTGATAAAAAACCACGAGACTTATCAGTAGAGCATTGAAAATCACTTAAAGGATTTAATGACCACATAAATATTGATAAAATTGCACCCGAAGATCCAATTATAGCAGTTAATTCAAAATTATTTGGAAGGAAAATTAAGTTATTTATATTTACTTGGAAAGCTACTAAAATTCCTAGAATAAAACCTGGCATAAAAATTAATAACCAAAAAATATTAAATTTAGATACAAAAGTTTTTTCCAAAACTTCTTCGTTCCCATCATCATCAAATTTTTGTATTAAAAACTTATTTCCATGAATTATATCTACAACATAACCAGTTATTGATCCAACTACAGCACCTAAAGCAAATATTAATAGACCTGTAGAAGGTTCAATAGCCAATATTAAAAAAGCTGCATCTCCCATTGTAGCTGTTAAAACTGCAACCAAAGAACCAAAACCAATTCTGCCCTGAATGTATTGAGTGACTACTATAATAGCGCCTCCACAACCTGGAAGAGCTCCTAAAAAAGCTGATAATGGTACATGAAATTTTTTAGTTTTGACTAAAAAAGAAGCTATATCAAATTTAGTTAAAGAATCTAATCCAATAAAAATAAATAAAGTAAATCCAACAAAAACAGAAACTTGCAAATACGCATCTGTCATAGAACTTCGGATAATTTCTCCGAATTCGCCTGATTGAAAAGCGAGAGTCAAAATTAATAAACCAAAAAAAGATTTTTTCAGTAATCTTCCATCATTTGCTAAGACTACTTTTTTTCTTTGTTTTAGAACTGTTAAAAGGGCATTCATTAAATTTAAATTAATTAGTTAATGAATATATAGCTAATAATTATAGCTAAGGCTACACTATTTCTTAGTGAATAATAAAAAAAATTACTGTATGAAGGTTTAATGTCTTTTTCTAAAGTAAGAAATGCTCATAAAACTGAAAATACTGAAGATTATCTTGAATTAATAGCTGATCTTTTAAATAAAAATGGAGAGGCTAGGATAGTAGATATCGCTAATAAACTCAATATAGCTCAAGCAACAGCTAACAAAACCATTAAGCGTTTGCAATTACAGGGATATATCAAAAAAGAGCCTTATAGATCCATTTTCCTAACTATGAAGGGTCAAAAAATTGCTAGTCATTCAAGAAAAAGACACAATATAGTTTATCATTTTTTAATTAATTTAGGCATAGATAACAAAACAGCTTTAGCTGACTCTGAAGGCATAGAACATCATGTCAGTAAAAAAACACTAATAAAAATGGATAAATTTAATAAATCGGTAAAAAAATAAATTACTCTCATTACCAACGTATTTTAAATTAATTTATTAAAAAACTGATTTATATATGTTTTTTTTAAACAATCTTTCAGATGTATCTTCAAATTTTGGAGATATTTTTTTAATAAATAAGGTAGGTATTGCACCCACACCTGTTATATGACCAGCTGCCAAACTTGCTAAAAATCCGTATAGTATAATGGTTTCATTAGTCATTATTAATTTTTTATTTTATAACCTTTATTAAAAATCCACGAAATTATTGTTAAACAACTAATTAAAATGAAAACTGTTATTATAACACTTATCCAAATATTAACATCAGCAATTTCATAAAAACTCCATCGAAAACCACTGACTAGGTAAAGAACAGGATTAAATAATGAAATTTTTTGCCAAATTTCAGGAAGCATATCAATAGAATAAAAACTTCCTCCAAGAAACACTAGTGGAGTAATTATTAACAAAGGTATAAGTTGAAGTTTTTCAAAATTATCTGCCCAAATTCCAATAATAAATCCAAAAAGACTAAAGGTAACAGAAGTTAGAATCAAAAAAATTACCATCACAAAAGGATGGATGATGTAGAGATCAACAAAAAGTGATTCTGTAAGAATAATTATAGTTCCAACAATCATTGATTTGGTTGCAGCTGCTCCTACAAATCCCAAAATAATTT
>JAKUPP010000078.1 GCA_022450705.1 Alphaproteobacteria bacterium
TTAATAATAATTTTCCTATATTTCTGTCTCAATACATAAACAGTTGTATTACTAAAAAAAATAAAATTTTAGTTCTTGGTTTAACATTTAAAGAAAATGTAAGTGATTTAAGAAATACAAAAGTTATAGACTTGATAAAGTCATTAAAGAAGAAAGGGCACAAAGTTTTTGTACATGATACGTGTGCATATGAAAATGATGTAAAAAAAATGAATTTAAATATTACTCCACTCTCTAAAAAAGATAAATATGACACAATTATTTTAACAGTAGCTCACGATAATTATAAAAAATTAAATTATTCTTTTTTTAAAAAGAAATTAAATAAAAATGGAAAAATTTTTGATATAAAAGCAATTTGGAGAAATAAGAAATTACCAAAAGATATAGATTATATAATTCTTTAAAAATTTACTTTTAATTTTTTAAGAGATGAAAGTATTTTTATTTTAAGAAATTTTTTAGGTAAAAAATTTATTTTTTCTTTTTCTTCCTTCCCGTAACCTGTAAGGACTAGAAAACCTTGTTTTAAACCTTTAGCATTTGCAGCTTTTAAATCATTAATTTTATCTCCAACCATCCATGATTTTTTTAAATCAATTTTAAATAATTTTTTTGCTACCGAAAACATACCACCGTTAGGTTTTCTACACGGATGATTTTTATGCTTGTATTTACCTAATGCTAATGGGTGATGTGGGCATGCTATTACCCCATCTATTTTTGCATTTTTATTTGATAATTCATTAATGATTTTTGTTTGGATTTTTGCAAAACTATCCCAACTCTGTAGTCCTAGACCTATCCCTCCTTGATTGGTTATTAATATTACAGGAATTTTTTTTTTGTTACATTCTTTAATAACTTTATCGGATCCATTTATTAATTTTGCGTCTTTTGGTTTCATAGTATAATCTGTCCAATCAATTAAAACCCCATCTCTATCTAAAAATAAACATGGAGAGTTTTCAAAAAGCTTCTTTGAAAGTTTTTCTGCCCATATATTTTGTTTGTTAATTTGTTTATATTTCATAATAATTAGTTTTTATATTTATATTTTATTCTGTGGCAAAAAAACAAATTAAAATTTTTCTTTTTCTTATTTTCTTTCTTTTTTCGAATAATGCTTATTGTTTCAATTATAAACCCATCCATGAATTTGAAATTTTTCGAAATAATAAAAAAATAGGTTTCCACAAAGTATCCTTTCAAAATATAGAAGATAAAATTGTTGTAAACACAGAAATTGAAATGATTGTTAAATTCGCAAAAATACCAATTTTTAAATATTTTCATAATAGCAAAGAAATTTGGATAAATAATCAATTCATCGAAGCTACAACTTCTACGAAAAAAAATAGTAGAGAGTTTGAATTTAGAGCAAAAAGGGAAGGTACACAAATAAAAATTAAATCTAGAGGAAAAGAGTTTTTTGTTGATGGAAATAATTTAATTACTTCTTATTGGCATAAAAACTGGTTAAAAAAAAAAGTATTAATTGATAGTCAACATGGAAAAAAAAGATTAATAAACGTAGAAAAGAAAGAAATAGAAGAAATTAAAGTATTAGATAGAACTATTTTAGCTCAAAGATTTAAAGTTACAGGCACACAAGACAAACCTAATGGAAAAAAAATAGATTATGATATTTGGTATGATAAAAGTGATAGGTGGGTCAAAATTAAATTTTATGTTAAAAAGTCTTTAATTGAGTATTATCTTGTAACTGGATATTAATTTTTTATAATTTACTTGATGTTGAATAAATTAAAGATATTTTTACTAACTTTTGTATTTGTATTTACAACAATAGGGGGTATTAGTGCATTTGATAAAAAAGGTACCTCTTCCTTCATAACAGAAGTAAAAACAGGTGTTGTCCAACATGATGCAGGTATTTT
The DNA here is from genome assembly GCA_022450705.1 of Alphaproteobacteria bacterium. Classification (GTDB taxonomy): domain Bacteria; phylum Pseudomonadota; class Alphaproteobacteria; genus CAYOOR01. The sequence continues at coordinate 1,902 of JAKUPP010000078.1, forward strand.
TGGACGACAAAAAGAAGGAGGGTTGGATTCTACATTTGAGTTTCTCTTTAGAGAAATAAATTATAATCTTTTTTGGTTAGGTAAACCAAGACCACATTTTGGAGCAACAATCAATATGGGTGGCGATACAAGCCAAGCATATGCGGGAGTTACATGGGATTATAAATTACCAAAAAGAATGTTTTTTAATTTTAGTTGGGGCATGGCTTATCATAATGGCGATAAAATTCATGATCCAAAGCATGTTCAAACAGATAAAAAAGAATTAGGATCAAATCTTTTATTCCGTGAAGCTGTGGAACTTGGTTGGAATTTCTATGGTAAAGATTCTATTTCGTTAAGATTTGACCATATTTCAAATGCAAACCTTTGGGGTGAAGATGCAAACGAAGGTTTAGATACTTTTGGAATTGTTTATAGCTATCGTTTCTAAAAAAAATTCATTTAATTGAATATTTTTTCATTAAGCCATTTTGCAACATCATAAATATTATAGTTAAAGGTAAGAAACCAAATACTTTAAAAGAAACCCAAAAATCTGTTGAAAAGTTTCTCCAGATAATCTCATTTAAGATGGCCATTGCTAAAAAAAATAAGGACCATCTTTTTGTTAGTATATCCCAACCAATGTTGTTCAATTTAATTAAATTTGATAAATAAATTTTTAAAAAATTTTTCTTTAAAATTAAACCTAAAAATAGAAAAGATGAAAATAACAAATATACAATTGTTGGTGTTAATTTAATAAAAGTTGGAGCTTTAAAAAAACTGGTTAGACCTCCAAAAATTAAAACTAAGAAAGAAGTTATTAAAAGGGGCGCGGAAATTT
>JAKUPP010000079.1 GCA_022450705.1 Alphaproteobacteria bacterium
TTATAGGAGCAGGTTATGTTGGTCTTGTTCAAGCTGTTTGTTTAGCAGACTTTGGTTTTATTGTTACTTGTGTCGAAAAAGATACTGAAAAATTAAGAGAGCTTAAATTTGGAAGAATACCTTTTTATGAGCCAGGCCTTGAAGATCTTTTTAGAAAAAATTTAAAAAGTAATAGATTAAATTTTACAAATGAATATTCAGATAATATATCAAAGTCTGATGTAATATTTATTTGTGTTGGGACACCACCAAAAAAAAATGGCGAAAGTAATTTAAGTTTTGTTGATCAAGTTTCAAAAGATATATCAAATAAAATAAAAGGATATACAGTTATAGTTTCTAAATCCACCGTGCCTGTTGGCACATCTAAACGAATTGAAAATTCTCTGAAAAAAAATAATTCTATTAAATCCTTTGATGTTGTTTCTAATCCTGAATTTTTAAGAGAAGGAGCAGCAATAAACGATTTTATGCGACCAGACAAAATTATAATTGGTTGCAGAACTAAAAAAGCTGAAAAAATTCTAAAAAAAATTTATAAAAAGCTAAAGAGACCTTATGTAGTAACTAACAATGAAACAGCAGAAATAATAAAATATGCAAACAATTCTTTTTTAGCTACAAAAATTACTTTTATAAATGAAATTGCTGATTTGTGTGAGAACATAGGGGCAGAAGTGGAAACAGTTGCTAAAGCAATCGGATTAGATGGAAGAATAGGACCAAAATTTTTACATCCAGGGCCTGGCTATGGAGGTTCTTGTTTCCCAAAAGATGTTAAATCATTAATTTACCAAGGTAATAAAAATTCCACTGATTTAAAAATAGCTAAAGCAGTAGATAGAGCAAATGATTTAAGAGTAAAATCATTATTTCAAAGAGTTAAAAAAATTACAAAAAATAAATTTAATAATATTCAAATTTGTTTATTAGGTATTAGCTTTAAACCAAATACAGATGATGTAAGAGAAAGTCCGGGAATAAAATTAGCTAAAGATTTAGGAAGAACAAAAGCTAAACTAAAAATTTATGATCCTCAAGGAATGGATAATGCAAAAAAAGAACTCCCTAAATCTGTGGAATTTTGTAATGATGAGTATCAAGCTTTAAAAAATACAAACTTACTAATAATTATTACAGAATGGAACCAATTTAAAAATTTAGATCTTTTAAAAGTTAAAAAGTTAATGAAAAAACCTGTAATTTTAGATTTAAGAAATATTTATTCTAAAGATATTGTTAAACTTGGTTTTCAATATTATTCAATTGGAAATAATTAGACTAAATATTTTTGGATTATCTTCACAGTTTTATCTAATACAAAAGATTTTGATTTGACATATTTTTTAGCATTTATTCTTATACTTTTTATATAATTCTTTTTCTTAATACAATCTTCAATTTTTGAATAGAATTCAGAAGATTTATTTGCTCTTATTAGACATTTTTTAAGTAACATTTCTTTTTCAATTTCTTTAAAATTCGACATTTTTCCTGAAACAATTGCACAACCATTTCTAGCAGGCTCAATAGGATTTTGTCCACCTTTCGGAGGGTAAGATTTTCCTAAAAAAACAGTTTTTACATTTTTATACCACATTTCTAATTGACCAATTGAATTATCAATTATTATTTCAGTATTTGAGCCAATTGATTTTGATTGAAATTGTTCCGTTAAAGGAACGTATGATTTAATTTCTTTTTTAATTTTATCAGCTCTTTTAATATTTCTTGGAACTATGATGGTTAATAAATTTTTTAGGTTTAATTTTTGTTTTAATTTTAAATGAATATTCGCTGCAAAAATCTCCTCTCCATGATGCGTAGAAGCGGCTAACCAAACTAAACGATTAGATACAATTTTTTTAACCTTTTTTTCTAATAGTTTATTGTTAGGCAGTTCTCCATTAGAAAATTTTAAATTACCTATGAAATTTACATTTTTTGCTCCGAGTTTTTTAAAATTATTTTGATCAAATTTTGACATAGTTAAAATTAAAGAAAAATTTGAAATTACTTCTGTAAAAAAAAATTTGAAATAATTCCAACTTTTAAAAGATTTATCAGACATTCTTCCATTAAGTAATATGATTTCTATTCCGTATTTTTTTGTTTCATCTAAAATTATTGGCCAGAATTCAGATTCCATCCATAGCACTAAAGAAGGCCTCCAGTAATTAAGAAATTTTTTAATGATTAGCGGATTGTCTTGAGGGGTAAATTGATGAACAATATTTTTATCTTTGATTTTTTCAGCAAGCAAAGCCGATGTTTTAGTGCTAGTTGTAAGTAATATTTTTGTTTTCGGCTTAATTTTTCTAATTTTTTTTATTAATGAAAGTGTTGCTAAATATTCCCCAATGCTTGAAGCATTAATCCAAATTAATTTTCCTTTTGGTCTTTTTTTAGATGAAAAAGCAAATCTTTCTTTAATTCTATTATTAATTTCTTTATTTTGAAAAATTCTAAAAATAATTATTATTAATATTATTGGTAGAAAAATTACTGATAGAATTTTATATATAAGAATTAAAAATTTAGTCATTTATTTTTTATTCATACATAACAAATAATCGTTATGTTTTACAACATAAATTACTATATTAACATTTCTAAATATTAAATAATGGGAAACAATTTAAATATTTCTATTTTTGGTTTAGGCTATGTAGGTCTTCCATTAGCAATAAAATTATCAAACTATTT
>JAKUPP010000008.1 GCA_022450705.1 Alphaproteobacteria bacterium
AAATACGCAGGATTAAGCACAAATAAGCACTAAAATTGTAAATGAAGTTAAAGTAGTTAATAGAGTTGTATATGATTATACAAGTAAAACTCCTGGGACAATTGAATGGGAATAAAAAAAATAAATAATTTGAAAAATTTTTTTAGAATCTGATTTTTTCAACACATCTAAAATATCATTTATATATTTAGACTTTTTTAGCTCTTGTTTTCTAGAATATATTGAGAATATTTTCTTTTTATTTTTAACGATTGAGAATTCAGGTGACGCATACGTGTGTTTATAAATTGAAAATTCCGCATAGTTTCTTTCAAAATTTATAGAATAATCTTTCCAAATACCCATTGATACTTTTTGACTATAAATACTAATTATTGAATTTAGATCTTTTTTTGAAAAAGTTACTTTTTCTTTTCCTTTAATATATTTAGAAAAATGATAAATTTTTGGCATATATTAAATAAATAATTTTTTTTATTATTATATTATAATTATGCCAGAAGTAACTCCAATATGTCAATTTGGTACTAAAGCAATTCCTTTTACTTTAGAAGGAATTGATAAAAAAACCTATAACTTAGATCAAATAAAAGGAAAGAACGGCACTTTAGTAATTTTTATTTGCAACCATTGTCCTTACGTTAAAGGAGTTATTGATAGATTAGTTAAAGATATTAAAGATTTGCAAGAAAAAGAAATAGGTTGCGTAGCAATTATGTCGAATGATGTAGAAAATTATCCAGAAGATTCTTTTGAAAATATGAAAAAATTTTCAGAAAGAAATAATTTTACATTTCCATATTTATATGATGAAACACAAGAGATCGCCAAAGCATATGGCGCAGTATGTACACCTGATTTTTTTGGTTATAATAAAGATTTAGAACTCCAATATAGAGGTAGACTGGATAACGCTGGAATTTCAGGGGAACCTTTAAAAGAAAAAGAATTATTAAATGCATTCCATCAAATAATTACAAAAGGAAAGGGCCCTAAGGAACAAAGACCAAGCATGGGATGTTCTATTAAATGGAAATAAAATGAGCGATGATCAGAATCTTATAAAAGAAGTTGAAGAAGAAGTCAGACAGGATGATTATAAAAGGATATGGGATCGTTATAAAAAATATATTTTTTTATTAATAATAATCTCTTTAAGTCTGGTATCAGGCTTTAATTTCTTAAAATACAATAAAGAAAAGAAGATTGAAAAGCAGAGCGAATTATTTTTTCAAGCTATTCAACATATTGAAAATAAAGATTATGAAAATGCAAAAGAAATTTTAAAAGATATAAATAATTTGCAAATCGGAGGTTATAGCGATTTATCATTTTTATACATCCTTGATCTAGTTAATAAAAAAAAGATATCTTTAGATTTGGATGATTTAGAAGTAAAGAAAGATAGTAAATTTTATGGTTTAATTACATTACAAAAGTTTAATAATGAAATTAACTCGAATGTAGATGATATTGACAACTTAAATGATCTTATTAATCTTTCGAAACCATCATCCGTTTGGAAATATCATGCACATGAATTATTATCATCATATTACTTAAAAAAGAATGATATTGATAATGCTTTAGATTCACTGAATATTATAATTAATAGCGAAGATTCAGGAGAATTTATTCGTGAAAGAGCAAAGACTATTACTGAAATGATAAAAAAGAAAAACAAATGAAAAAATTTAATTATTTTTCCATAACCTTTTTTTTAATTTTTTTATTAAACGGCTGTTCTTTTTTTAAAGATGATAAAAAAAATGATAAAAAAGAAAGTAAAAGTTCAAGAACAATTTTTGTGCAAACAGTTGCAAAACCAGATCCAAGTTTAAAAGGAATAAAAGTTTCTTTACCTAAACCAGTAATTAATAATACCTGGAATCAAATAACTAACAATGAAGCACATAGAGTTGTACACCCTTTTACAAGAAATAACATTAAACTATCCTGGAAAATTTCTATAGGTAAAGGGCAAAATAAAAAAAAACCAATTTCTTCACAACCAGTTATTGATAAAGAAAAAATATATACAATTGATACTACATTAAACGTCATAGCAGTTAATAAAAATAATGGAAAAAAAAAATGGACAAAAAAATTAAAAAAAAAGGTTGGTGATACAAAAGGAATAGGTTCTGGCGGTTTGGCTGTAAGTGATAATGTATTAGCTGTAACGACTGGAACCGGCGATATTTTTGCATTAAATAAAGATAATGGAAAAATTATTTGGCAAAATAAAGTTACAGCCCCTATAAGAGCCGCACCTATTATTTCAGGAAATTTTTTCTTAGTTTTAGCCAAAGATAATAGATTATATACATATGATTTAATTAGTGGCAATTTGTCTTGGACGCACGAAGGTTTAGAAGAAGTATCTACTTTTATGGGTTCTTCATCACCAGTAGTATCAAAAGGGATAGTTATAGTGACATACTCATCTGGTGAAATTTATGCTATTAATTTATCAAACGGTGGAGTTATATGGAATGATAATTTAAGTAAACTAGTTCAAAAGTCATCACTAGAGAATATTTCTGATATAAGAGGGAATGCTGTTATTCAAAACAATGTTGTTTATGTAATTAGTCATAATGGAAGAATGGTCGCGATGGATTTAAATAGCGGACAAAGACTTTGGGAATCAAAAATAGGAGGAATACAAACACCATGGGTAGCATCCAGGTTTATATATGTTTTATCAAAAGATAATGAATTAATTTGTCTTACATCTGATAAAGGAAAAATTGTTTGGGTTAGTAAATTAAAAGATTATATTGATTTTGAAAAAAAAGGTAAACTAATAACATGGGCTGGTCCATTATTAGCAGGACACATGTTAATTGTCTCAGGCTCTCATGGAATTATTGCCTCAATATCTCCTTACACTGGGAAATTTCTTGGTGCCATTAATGTTAAAACTGCGGCCGATAATCAAGCAATCGTATCAAATGGAACTATTTATTTTCTAACTTCAAAAGGACATTTGTTAGCGTATAAATAAATAGAAGAAAATGTTAAAAAAAAGAATTAATCTATGTTTTATTGGGAATCCAAACGTTGGTAAATCTACATTAATTAATAGATTGTTAGGTGCTAACGAATTACAAACTAGCGAATATCCAGGAACAACAAAAAATACTATTCAAAGGAACTTAATTTGGAAAGAAAAAGAATTTAGCCTTTTAGATACAGCTGGTGTATATAAAAAAAAAGATTTAAATTTTAATCTTTTAATAAAAGCAACAAGGTTTTCAGAAATAATTATTCTAATCTTAGATTCTTCAATTGATAAATTAGATAAAGTACATAAAAAACTAGCATCACATACATTAAAGAGCGGTAAAGGATTAATAATTATTTTTAATAAATGGGATCTAATTAAAAGTAAAAGAAACAAAAAAAAAGAATTAGAAAAATTTGTAAGAAATGAATTACCTCAGTTTGACGAAAAAAAACTTTTGTTTATTTCAGCACTTAGAGATGAAAAATTTACAAAAATATTTGAATTCTCTATAGAAATAAAGAAATTATTTGAGAAACAAATGACAACTTCAGATTTAAATAAATGGCTTAGAGATATTATTAAAGATAATCCTCCAATTAAAATTAAAGGAAAAGAAATAAAATTTAAATATATTGTTCAAACAGATATAAATCCGCCAACATTTAAAATATTCTCAAATCATCCAAATAAAATAAAAACTTCTTATAAACGTTTTTTAGAAAAGAAACTTAAATCAAACTATAAAATAGATAACATACCAATTTTTCTAAAATTTTTAGCTAGCGACAATCCTTACCAAGAAAAAAAGAAGTAATTCCTTTTTTTCTAAATATTTACATTACTTAAGAATGATAGCTGATCAAATTTTGATTTATCTAAAGCTTTGTCAATTGGAACAACTGGGTAATCTCCTGTAAAACAATGATCAGTGAATTGAGGAGTGTCTTCATTTCTTTTTTTACATCCCATAGCCCTATAGAGTCCATCAACAGATAAAAAACTTAAAGATTTAACCCCGATAAATTTAGCCATATCTTTAATATCTTTTTTTACTGCAGCCAATAACTCATCTTGTTTTGGCGTATCTACTCCATAGCAGTCAGGATGAATAATCGGAGGACTTCCAATTTTCATATGTATTTCTTTTGCTCCTGCATTATTAAGCATTTGCACTATTTTTAAACAAGTTGTTCCTCTTACTATTGAATCATCTATAAGAATAATTTTTTTACCTCTTATACAATTATGATTTGCATTATGCTTTAATCTAACTCCAAATTGTCTAACTTGCTGTGCTGGTTCAATAAAAGTTCTTCCAACATAATGATTTCTTATTAATCCTAATTCAAATGGTATTTTAGATTGTTCAGCAAACCCTATGGCAGCTGGCATTCCAGAATCTGGAACAGCGGTAACAATATCAGCTTTAGTTTTAGATTCAGTTGCAAGCTCAATACCAAAATTTTTTCTACATTGATATATGCTCTTTCCTCCTAGCTCACTATCAGGCCTAGAAAAATAAATATACTCGAATATATCCGGTCTACATTTTACTTCTGGAAAGGGTTTTATACTTTTAATTCCTTTACTTGTTATTATTACAATCTCACCATTTTCTATTTCTCTTACAAATTTTGCTCCAATTATATCTAAAGAGCACGTTTCAGATGTTAATATTGGCGATCCATCTAAATCACCTAAAACTAACGGTCTTATTCCAAATGGATCACGAACGCCTATTAGTTTTTTTCCAGTCATTACAGCTAAAGAATAACCTCCTTGGATTTGAAATAATGCATCAATAAGTTTATCTACAAAATTTGTTCTTCTTGATCTAGCAATAAGTTGAATTATTATTTCTGTATCAGAGGTACTTTGAAAAATTGAGCCTTTATCCACTAATTTATGCCTTAATGACAAACTGTTAGTTAAATTTCCATTATGTGCAATAGATAACCCTCCACCTGCTAAATCAGCAAAAAAAGGTTGCACATTTCTTAAAAAAGTTTTTCCAGAAGTTGCATATCTATTATGGCCAATAGCATATTTACCGGGTAATTTATTTATAACATCTTTCTTTGTAAAATTATCTCCAACCAAACCTAATCTTTTTTCAGAATAAAAATTATTTTCATTATGTGTTACTATTCCACACGCCTCTTGTCCTCGATGTTGAAGTGAGTGTAAGCCAAGAGCAGTTATTGTTGCTGCATCATCGTGATCGAATATACCAAATATTCCACACATAAATTTAATTTATAGAGCTATAATATATTTGTATGATATTTCTCAAGTTTCAAGTAATCATATCATTATTTAAATTAAATTCTAAAAATTTTTTCTTAAAGTAAATCGATACTTTCTCTATGTATTTAATCGAATAAGAATCATTGAACCATCTTGGTTTTTCGTGATTATAAAAAATATCAGTGTAAATGATAAATAATAGAGAAAATATTAAAATCATCCTGATGAAACCAAATAAAAATCCTAAAGTTTTATCTATAAAATCTATACCTTTTATAGATAAAATTTTAGATAAGAAATTAAAAATTATAGAAAGTATAATAAAAACTAGTATAAAAACAGTAGCAGCAGCTATTACATCAAGAATTGCTGTATCTTTTAAAAAACCAGAAAGTACAATTTTTGCTTTTTCAAAAGATAAATATGAAAGGTAAGCTGATATAAACCACTTTGTTAAAGATAAAAATTCTTTTACAAAACCTCTTGATAAACCTAACAACGATGAAAAAATTGTTAAAGAAAGAAAAATAAAATCAACTATCGGCATATTTATTTTATTTAAAAGGTTTAATTATTAATATTAATTTTGGTAAGAGAGTTAAAACAGCTAACATAGCAATTAACATTGCTAAACCAGTGAACAAACCAAAATAAATTGTTGGAATAAAATTAGACAACACGAGTATAGAAAATCCAAAAATAATTGTAACCGAAGTATTAAAAATTGCCCTACCAACACTCATATGACATAAATCCAGTGTTTTTTCGTAGTCATTAATTTTTTTAAATTCTTCTCTAAAACGATAAATATAATGAATGCTATTATCAACTGCAATTCCAATTGTAATAGAAGCAATTGTAATAGTCATCATATCAAGTGGAAGTTTTAATAAACCCATAATTCCTAAGATAGATATAGCGGCAATGAAATTTGGAATAATACCAATTACAGATAATGTTATCGATCTAAATAAAATGATAAACATAATTGCTATTCCTAACATCACAAATACCAGTGTTTTAATTTGGGAGTCAAACAAGCTTTGTAACATATTATTGTATAACACTAGCACACCTGCAATTTGGAACTGATCTTCTTTCAGATCTAACTTATTTCTGAAATCATTACTTATTCTTTCAATCAATTCTTTTCTTCTTAAATCTTTTGATGAGTCTAAAATTCTTAAATTAATTCTAGCTTCATCATTTTCTATTGAAATATATGGATCAACAACATTTGTTTTTAATTTTTCAGGAAGTTTTTTATAAATTACATTTAATTCAAAAGGATCAAACTCTTTCCCTTCATTTAAATCTTCAGCCACTCTAATTAAAGAAGTTAAAGACAAAACCTTTCCAATTTCCGGAAGACTTTCTAGATAATCATGAACTTTTTCAATTTGTTTAATTTTAGTTGATGTAAACCAATAATCTTCTACATTTATTTCAGTTTCAGCACCTAAATCAAAAAAATCATCTTCTAAACCCAATTCGGAGTCATCAGATGACATAACATCTTCATCAATCTCAACTTTTTCTTTTTTAAAATTTATAACCACATCCATTGGTGTAGTTCCACCAAGTTTTTCATCTATAAGCTTCATTCCTTGGTAGATTTCTGTTTTTTCTTTAAAATAATTTATAAAACTATTCTCAACTTTTAGTTTTGTAATTCCAATAACTGTAATGAATATTAATAACACAGAAAATAATAAAACTTTATTACCGTGGTTTTTAGCTAAATAAGCTAGTGCACCAGTGAAACGAGATTGTCCTTCATCATTAAACGAGCCTTCTTTTTTTTCCAACAACAAAAGTATAGATGGAAATAATATAAAAGAAGTTAGAAAAGTTACACTTAAACCAATTGTCATCATCCAGCCAAAATCAATCACAGGCTTTATACCACTGAATACTAGAGATGTAAAAGCACAGATTGTTGTTAGCGCTGTATATAAGCATGGCCAAACCATTTTTTGTGTTGTTAAAAAAACAATTTCACTTTGTTTACTATTTGGCATTTCACTCGATAGTTGTTTATATCGAACAGCTAAATGAACGTTCATAGCAATTGTTAAAATTAACATTAAAGAAATAAAATTGGACGATATTACAGTCACATCCCAATTTACAAAACCAAGAACTCCTACCATAATCAATACAGCGTAAAAACAATTTAATAAAGGAATAGCAACCCATCTAAATTCCCTAAAAACTATTACAAGAGTGATAACAATAAATAAAAATACACCTACACCAAAGTTGATTAAGTCACTTTTTATAAATTCAATCATATCATCGGCAATCATTGGCACACCGCCTAAATGAATTTCTCCAGTACTAGAAAATTCTTTAATAATTTTTCTTATTGCATTTATATTTTCATGATTAACTTTTTTTAGGTTTGATTTTTTTTTATCATAATCTAAAAGAATTTTTTTAAGCTCTTCTTCTTCTTCAATTTTTAATTTTTCTTTAGCACGCAAATCATTTCTTTTTCTAAGCAATTCAATAAATTGTTCATCTCTTTTAAGATTTACAATCAATGAAGTAAGTTGACCATCCTCACTTACAATTAGATTTTTATATATTGGACTTTCTACAATTTCTTTTTTTGCAAGATTAATATCAATTCCTACGTCAGTAATTCTTTTTATTTTATCTTGATTAAGTTTTTTTAATGGAACATTTGCAGCTTTTAATAAAGGCAAGTCAATTAAAGTAATTACTTCATGAACATTTTCTAAATTTTCAAGACTAGTTTTTAAATTTTTAATATTTTTAAATGAATTTTCTGAGAATAAATTTTCATTTGGTTTATAAGTAATAATTACAAAATCTTTTGTATCATATCTATTTGTGATTTTACGAAAAATTTTAAGATCTTTGTCATCTTCTAAGATTAAAGAGTCAGCAGATGCATCTAATTCAAAGTTTTTTGCGTGTATTGAAAAAAAACCAAGAATTAAAACTAAAACAAAAATAATTCCTATTGGGTAACGAATAACTAGATTTTGATAAACTTTATTTATTATTGATGACATTACTTTTTTTAAATTAAAGCAATTTTACATATAAACAATATAGAAATTTTTATTCTTTATCAGCTATAGATTGATTTTTAGATAGATTGCTAAATTTTGTAGTTGAACCTTCAAAATGAAGATTAACTTTACCAATAGGTCCATGTCTTTGTTTTGCAACTAGAACCTCAGCAACATTATGAATTTTTGACATTTTTTCTTGCCATTTCTGATAATCCTCTGTTCCTGCTGATGGTTCTTTTCTTTCAGCATAATATTCTTCTCTATAAATAAACATAACAACATCAGCATCTTGTTCAATAGCTCCAGATTCTCTTAAATCTGATAATTGCGGCCTTTTATCATCTCTTTGTTCAACCTGCCTAGATAATTGCGACAAACATAGCACTGGTATGTTCAATTCTTTTGCTAAAGCTTTTAAATTTCTAGTCATTTCTGCAATTTCTAAGACTCTATTATCTGGTCTTGATAAAGAGGGCCTAATAAGTTGAAGGTAATCAATTACTATCGCATCCAAACCAAGTTTTCTTTTTAATCTCCTTGCCCTAGTTCTCAATGCAGAAATAGATAAATTTGGACTATCGTCAATATATAAAGATAAATTTTCTAGTTTTTGACTTGATTTAACAATTTTTTGAAAATCATTAGAATTTAATTGTCCTCTTCTTATTTTTTCTGATGAAATATTAGAGTCCTCAGCAAGTATTCTAGTTGCAAGTTGCTCTGACGACATTTCTAACGAAAAAAAACCAATAACATTTTTTTTGTTTTCATCATCCATCGAACTTGAATTTACCATTTTAAACGCAATGTTTGTTGCTAAAGCAGTTTTACCCATAGAAGGTCTTCCAGCAAGAATAAGTAAATCAGTTTTATGGAAACCACCTAGCAATTGATCTAAATCAACAAATCCTGTAGGAATTCCTGAAAGCTGACCATCTCTTTTATATGCAGATTGCGCACTATCAATAGCATCTTTTAAAGATGTAGAAAATTTTTTAAAATCTTGATTTGTTTCACCTGTCGATGACAAATTGTATAATTTAACCTCGGCTTTTTCTATAATATCTGATGCGTTAGTTTCCAAATCAAAAGAGTTTGCTTCATTATTCACTTCATCTGCAATTTTAAGAATTTCTCTTCTTTGATATAAGTCGTAAATTAATTTTCCATACTCAGCAGTATTAGATAAAATAGTTGAGTTTTTGGCTAGTTCTAATAAATATCTGTCACCTCCTATTAATTCAATTTGATCCTTTTGCAAAAAATAATTTTTTAATGTTAATGGATCTGCCAATTGGTTTTTTTCAAGTAACTTTGCAGTTGCTTCAAATATTTTTCCATTTATATCATCATAAAAATGTTCTGGTCTTAAAAAATCTGATATATGTTCGTATACTGAGTTGCTAGTTAATATAGCAGCAAGTAAAGCTTGTTCAGCCTCAACATTGCTTGGAGAAATTCTTAGATCTTTTTCATTTTCTTTAAATTTTTTTATTTCTGAAGTCATACACCTATATTTATTTTGAGAATGCAATAATAGCACAAAAAAAAAAAAATACTTTGCTCTAGCATGTGAAAGATAGGGATAAAGTGAGAAAATTGTGGATAAATTACTTTTTAGTTTTCTTTTTCTTTGGTTTTGGCTTTGATTCTTTAGTTTTTACCGATTTTGGGCTAACTTTCTTTTTTACTTTGTTTGATTTTGTAGCTACTTCTTTTTTTTTTGAAACTTCTTCTTTTTTCTCAATCTCTTGAATTAGATCTTTTGTATCAAGCTCACTTTTTTCTTTATTTTCATCTTTTTTAATATTCTTATCCTCTTTTTCTTCTTTAACTTTTTTTATTTTCTTTGGATTTTTAAATTCTTTTATTTGTTCTAAACCTAATTCCTTTGTTTTAGCAATACTTACTAAAATCTTTGCTTTTAAATTAGTGTAAACAGAGATTTCAACTTCAAACACTCCTATTGATTTTAAAGTTTTTTTTAAATTAATTTGCTCATTTATAAACTGAATCTTATTTAATAAAAAAATTTCTTTAACAATATCTTTTGATGTTACTGAACCATATAATTGACCATTTTCCGCTGCATTTCTTATAATTAATATTTCTAAACCCTGAATTTTTTTTGCAATTTCTTCTGATTTTTCTTTTCTTTTATTTTCTTCAGCTTCTATAGAGGATTTTTTTTCTTCAAAAACTTTTAGATTCTCTTTATTGGCTCTAAGTACTTTTTTTTTTGGTATAAGATAGTTTCTGGCATAGCCATCTTTAACTTTGACAACATCGCCAACTTTTCCTAGTTTTTCAATATTTTCAATTAAAATTACTTCCATTTTAGTTATTTACATAAGGTAGAAGTGCTAAAAATCTCGCTCTTTTAACTGCTCTAGATAGTTCTCGTTGTTTTTTAGTAGAAACATTAGTTATTCTACTAGGAAGTATTTTTCCTTTTTCAGATATAAATCTTTTTAAAAGTTTTATATTTTTATAATCAACTTTTGGCGCACCATCAATAGAAAGAGGACATGATCTTTTTTTAAAGTTATATGGCCTTTTATCAGTTTTTAAGTCTTGTTTTTGCAATTCACCCATTTTTTTTTTTTTACAATTAATCCTTATCCCTGTCATCCTTCATCATTTCAGAAGGATTTTTATCAAAATCTTTTTCTTTAATTTTTAAAAACATATGCCTTATTATGTCTTGAGTAAGTTTAATTTGTGTTTTTAATTCAAGAACTGTTTTTTCTGTAGTATCTAATATAAAGAAGATATAATGACCTTTCCTACTTTTTTTTATTTGATAGGCGAGATTCTTAAATCCCCAATATTCTTCTTTCTTTATTTTACCACCCTTAGTTTTTATAAAATCATTTACTTTTTTTGCTAATTCTTTAGCACGCACTGGCGATACCTCTTGTCTTGCAATAAAAACTAATTCATATAATGACATAATTTTTTTATAATATATATTTTAAAAATAAGGTTTTTTTACTCCAAAATACTTTAAACATCAACATAAACTATTTTTTTTTTTTAGATATATGAATTCAATAATTTTTCCAGGCCAAGGCTCTCAACATGTTGGAATGTGTAAAAATTGGTATGAAAATTTTAAAGAGGTAAAAAATATTTTTGATGAAGCAGATAAAATATTAAATGAACCTTTATCTAACATAATTTTTAATGGCCCTGATGAAGAATTAAAAAAAACAAATAATGCCCAACCAGCGATATTAATATCAAGCATTGCTATATTAGAAGTTATAAAGTCTCAAAAAAAAATTAAATTAAATGATTTTTGTAAATTTTTAGCAGGGCATTCTTTAGGTGAATATACAGCTCTTTATGCATCAGGTGTTTTAAATTTTGAATCTGTACTAAAATTAGTTAAATTCAGAGGAAATTTGATGAGTAAATCTGACAAATCTGGAGAAGGTAAAATGGTTGCAATTATAGGATTAAAAATATCTGAAATTGAGAAAATGCTTAAAAATTTTGATAAAAAAGGAGTGTGTGAGATAGCTAATGATAATTCTGAAGGTCAAGTTGTTATAAGTGGTGATAAAGACGCTGTTAATTCATTTAAATCTTTTGCTAAGAGTTCTGGAGCAAAATTAACAATAGATTTGAATGTTAGCGCTCCTTTTCACTGCAAGTTAATGGAAGAAGCGGCTATAAAAATAAATTCGGAAATAAACAAAACGTTATTTAATGAGTTTAAAATACCAGTAATTTCCAATGTTGAAGCTATTCCATGCATTGATGTTTCTGAATTTAAATCATTATTATCGAAACAAATTACTATGACTGTAAAGTGGAGAGAGACAATTTTATTTATGGAGAGTGAAGGAGTAAAAAGAATTTTCGAAGTTGGCCCGGGCAATGTTTTGTCTGGATTAGTTAAAAGAATAACAAAAAATATTGAATGTTTTTCTATACAAAATCCAGATGATATGGATAATCTAAAATAATAAATTTATGGCAGATTTAACTTTAAAAAAGAAAACCTGTTTAATTACTGGAGCTTCAGGAGCAATTGGAGGAGCTATTGCAAACAAACTCTCATCTTTAGGTGCTAATGTAATATTAACTGGCACAAATAAAAAGAAAATTGAGGATTTAGAAAAGAAATTAGGCCCTAATAGCTTAGGTTTAATAGCCGATCTTTCAAAAGATGAAGAAATTGATAATCTTTATAATGAATCAATTAAGAAATTTAAATCAATTGATATTTTAGTTAACAACGCAGGAACGAATAGAGATGCTTTAAGCATAAGAATGACAAAAGAACAATGGGATGATGTGATAAATATAAATCTTTCATCAACTTTTAAATTATCTCAGTTAGTTATAAAATCTATGATGAAACAAAAATGGGGTAGAATTATAGGCATAAGTTCTATTATTGGAGTAGGTGGTAATGTTGGGCAGGCTAATTACGCGGCTTCAAAAGCAGGTATAATCGGATTACATAAATCTTTAGCATTAGAATTTGCTTCAAGAGGAATAACAGTTAATTGCATTGCACCAGGGTTTATTGAAAGCCCAATGACCGAAGCTTTATCTAATGAACAAAAAGAGTCTATGTTAAAAAAAATACCAGTTGGCAATATTGGTAAACCAGATGACATAGCTAATTGCGTTGCATTCTTGACAGATGAAAAAGCATCTTTTATAACTGGTTCAACAGTTAATATTAATGGTGGAATGTTAATGGTTTAACTATTATAGTTTTTATTAATTTTTTTTTAATGGGGTTATTAAATGTCCGAAGAAGTTGTCGATAGAGTAAAAAAAGTTGTTACCAATCATCTTGGAGTAAGCGATGATAAAGTTACAGAAAATGCTAAATTTATTGAAGATCTAGGAGCGGATAGCCTTGATCAAGTCGAACTTGTTATGGCTTTTGAAGAAGAATTTAAATGTGAAATACCAGATGAGGCAGCTGAAAAAATTATTACAGTAAAGGACGCCATAGACCTTATTAAAAGTAAAACCTAATTAATAATATGAGAAGAGTTGTCGTAACCGGGATGGGGATGATAACCGCAATTGGTTGTGGAGTAAATGACAATTGGAAAAATTTAATTTCTAGCACATCAGGCATCAAATTAATTGATTCTTTTGAAACGGACGATTTACCATCAAAAGTAGGAGGGGTGATATCGGACGATTTAATTGATAAAAATTTTAGTGATAAAGAAAAAAGAAAAATGGATAAATTTATACTTTATTCATTAATAGCTACTGAAGAAGCAATTAAAAATTCAGGTTGTGAAATAAAAGATGATAACGAAGCGTCTAGATCAGGTGTAATAATAGGGTCTGGTATAGGAGGACTTTCAACTATATATGAAAATTCTATTTTATTGAAAGAAAACGGACCTAGAAAAATAAGCCCTTTTTTTATTCCTTCAAGTCTAATAAATTTAGCGTCAGGACAAGTTTCAATTAAATATAATTTTAAGGGTCCTAATCATTCAACAGTCACTGCATGCGCTTCAGGAGCACATGCTATTGGTGACTCGTTTAGATTAATTCAAACGAATAAGGCTGATTTGATGATTGCTGGTGGAGCAGAAGCAGCAACTTGCAGGATTGGTATGGCTGGTTTTTGTGCTTTAAGAGCTTTATCGACAAAATTTAACAATAATCCAGAGAGTGCCTCCAGACCATTCGATGAAAAAAGAGATGGTTTTGTTATGGGAGATGGAGCAGGTATATTAATTTTAGAAGAGTTCGAGCACGCAAAAAAAAGAAACGCTAGTATTTTAGCTGAAATAATAGGATATGGATCTAGCGGTGACGCACATCATATAACCTCGCCTCCTGATGATGGTAATGGAGCTGAAAGATGTGTTTTATCAGCATTAGATGATGCCCAAAAAAATCCCGAAGATATAAATTATATTAACGCTCATGGTACTTCAACTCCAGTAGGAGACAAAATTGAAGTAGAAAGTGTTAAAAAAGTTTTTTCTAAAAATTTAAATAAAATTAAAATGTCATCAACAAAATCTTCTATAGGACATTTACTAGGAGCTTCAGGAAGCGTAGAATCTATATATTCTATACTTTCTATAATAAATAAAAAATTACCTCCTACTTTGAATTTGAAGGCTCCTATGCTTGAGGCAAAAGGTTTAGATTTGATACCATTAAATTCTATAGATCATCAGGTTGATTACGTTTTAACAAATTCTTTCGGATTTGGTGGAACAAATGCTTCTTTAATTTTTAAATCAATTTAAAAAAGAAAAAAATGAAAAATATTTTAAAAAGAAATAAGAATATCTTTCTTTTATTTTTTTTTTTAATTTTTTTATTATTTTTTGATTTAATTTTTACAAAATACAAATATACGCACACTTTTTTTGTTGAACGTAATCAAACATTAAATCAAATAACTACAAACCTATATAAGGAAAAAATTATTGATAATAAGTTTTTTTTTAAGTTCCTTATTTTTTCATCTTTATCTCAAAAAGTATTAAAAGCAGGCGAGTATGAATTTTACAATAATAATATTTTTGAAATTATTAGAAAGATTAGAGTGGGCGATGTATATCAAAGAAGAATAACCGTTCCAGAAGGCCTGACTTCAAATGAAATTATTGATATTATAAAAAAAACGGAGGGCATTGTTTTAAACCAAGAAGGATTTAAAGAAATAGTAGAAGAGGGTACGTTGTTTCCAAGTACTTATTTTTATGTTTACGGAACAAATTCAAATATAATCATAAATAATATGAAAAAAAGAATGCAATCAACGCTTATAGAAGCTTGGAAAAATAGAGATAAAGATTTAGATATTAATAACCATAAAGATGTGGTGATTCTTGCATCAATAATAGAGAAAGAGTCATCATTAAATTCTGAGAAATCAAAAATAGCCCAAGTTTTCTTAAACAGATTAAGACTTAACATGAAATTACAATCAGATCCGACAGTAATTTATGGCATAGAAAGAGAGTTAGGAATAAAAAAAAAAGAATTAACAAAAAACGATCTTAATCATGAATCAAGCTTTAATACCTATTTAGTTCACGGTCTTCCAGAGAGTCCAATATGCAATCCTGGAAAAGAGTCTATTATTGCAGCTACAAATCCTAGTAAGGGAGATTTGTTATTTTTTGTTGCAAATGGCGAAGGAGGTCATAATTTTTCATCAAGTTATGATGAACACATAGAAAACGTTAAGAAGTTTAGAGAACTTCAAGGAGGGGTATATGAAAACTAAGAAACAAGGTTTATTTATTATTTTATCCTCACCTTCCGGTGCAGGGAAAACAACCTTGGCAAGAAAACTAATAAAAAATAACAAAAATATTGAGTTATCTATTTCTTACACGACTAGAAAGAAAAGGCCGTTAGAAAAAAATAATAAAGATTATAATTTTGTTTCAGAAGAGGAATTTAAAAAATTAAAGAAAAAGAAATATTTTATAGAGTGGGCAAAAGTATTTAATAATTATTACGGCACATCTTTAATAAAAGTTAAAAAAATTAATAATAAAGGAAAAGACGTTCTTTTTGATATTGATTGGCAAGGATCAAGAAAAATAAAAAAGAAACTTGGAAAGTATGTTGTAAGTATTTTCATATTACCTCCATCAAAAAAAGAATTAATTAAAAGATTAAAAAAAAGAGCTCAAGATCCTGATCATATAGTCAAACAAAGATTATCGTTTTATAAAAAGGAGTTAAGTCATTGGAAAGAATATAAATATGTTTTAATAAATAATGATCTAAATGATACTGTAAAAAAAATTAAAGTTATTATTGAATCTGAAAGATATAAAAACTTTCTTTTAGAAAAAGATTTAACTAAAAAAGAAATTAAAGCTATTTACAAAGCAAAAGAAATTATTCTCCAAAAAAAAAATTTAATTTCTAGAAAAATAAAATCTTTATAATTTTTTTTTATATTTACTTAGGAAATTTGATAAGTTAATAAAATCTAGAAAATCTAATTCTTCAGGTCTTTTTTTTGAATTAATTCCACAGTTTATAAATACTTCATCTGTAAAATTAATTGTTTTTTTTAAGTTATTTTTAATAGTTTTTCTTCTTTGACTAAAACATTTCTTTATTACGTCTGATAGTAATTCTTCATTTTTTACCTCCACAATTTTTTTTTTAAATTTAAACTCTAGAATCGAAGAATCTATTTTTGGTTTAGGAAAAAAATAGTTTGGTGACAAATGCATTTTTTTTTTTATATCACATAACCAATTAGATATTACAGAAATTCTACCGTAAGCTTTAGTGTTTTTTTTTGCCATTATTCTTTCTGCCTGTTCTTTTTGAAACATTAAAATTAATTTTTCAAAGTAACTTCTATTTTTAAAAATTTTTGCCAATATTGGAATTGCTGTTTTATAGGGAAGATTTGAAAAAACTATAACTTTTTTTTTATACTTTTTAAATTCTCTTACTATTTTTTTGAAAATATAATCTTTTAAAAAATCTCCTTCAATGATAATTACCTTGTTAAGAAATAATTTATTTTGATAATTTATAATTTTTACGCACTTTAAATCTTTCTCTACAGCAACAATCTTTCTTACTCCAGCTTTTATTAATGATCTGGTTAAACAACCAGGACCAGGACCTATTTCAAGAATTATATGATTTTTAACATCGGATGTTCTAACGATTTTGTCAGTTATATTTTCATCTAGTATAAAATTTTGACCGAGAGATTTTTTTGAAATTAAATCAAATTTATCTATAATTTGTTTTATTGTATCCACAATTTTCTTTTTCTAGCAATATCCTGAGACATTTTAATTGATGCGTATAAACTTTTTTCCGATGCTTTACCTGAACCAGCTATGTCTAAAGCAGTACCATGATCTGGAGAGGTTCTTATAATTGGAAGCCCAAGCGTTATATTGACACCGTTATCAAAATCTATTGTTTTAATAGGTATAGTTGCTTGGTCATGATACATGCAAATAATTACGTCAAATTGTTTTGAAAACTTATTATTAAATATAGTATCAGCTGGATACGGTCCATACGCATCAATATTCATTTTTCTAATTTTCTTGATTGCCGGAATAATAATTTTTTTTTCTTCATTTCCGAAAATTCCATCATCTCCAGCATGAGGATTTAAGCTAGCTACTGCAATTTTTGGGGTTTTTTTTCCAAAAAATATTTTTAAATATTTATTAGTAGTTTCTGCTATTGATATTATAACTTTTTTATTTATAGCTTTTAAAGCATTTCTTAAAGATAAATGTTGTGTTATTGGAACGACGCTAATTTTTGGAGATTTTAATAACATTATTGGTTTTTTTACTTTTAATAATTTTGCTATATAAAATGTATGGCCATTAAAATTTTTACTTTTCTTATTTATAATATTTTTTTCTACAGGGTTTGTTACAACAGAAGATATTTCTCTTTTGTAAGCAAAATTAACTACTTTATCAATAGATTTCAGAACTTTTCTGGCATTTTTGATTGAAGGGGACCCAAAATTTACTTTTTGACTTAATTTTATTTTATAAACTGGTAAATAATTTTTAAAAACATCTACAGATTCATTAATATTTTTAATTATTTTTATAGGAATTTTCATTTTAAGTTTTACACAAGTTTTTACTAAATGATCTGGGTCACCGAAAAAAATAAAAGGTTCGATTTTTCTTCTATAGTTTTTCCAAATTTTTAATGTTATTTCTGATGAAATACCTGCAGGCTCACCCATAGTGATACCCGTAATAATACTTTTTTTCATTTTTTAAATTCTAACATCAATTATAGCTTTCGTTCTTAATTCGGACATGTATTGCCTTGCAATAGTATCTAGTTTTTTATTCATTAAAATTTCAGTAATTTTAAACTTACTAGGTATAATAGTTTTTGTTTTTTTGACATCGCACAACATTAATTGAAAGTTTTCTGATTCAGTTTCTAAAACATCACTTATTTCATTTTTATTCATTTTTTTTACTACAGATCTTATATTACTAGGCAATTCGTTAAATTTTAGTTTTCCCAAAGACCCTGAATCTGTTGTTGCATATTTATTAGAAAACTCCACTAACTCATCACAATTTTTAATTTTCTTTAATAATAAATTAATTTCTTCATTTTTTTCAATAAGTTCAAATTTATACAATGAAACTTCACCAATTAATTCATCTCCTATAATTTTTTTATCTAACACTTTAATTATAAAATATCCATTCTCACCTTTTAAAGGTTGTGATAATTTTTTTATTTCTATTTTTTTTACTTCATTAACAATTTTTGGATCTAAATCAAGTTCTGAAATCCAACCAATATTTCCTACTTTTCCACCAAAACTATCTGAAAATTGTTTTGATATTGATATAAAATCCCCACCACTAGTTACTTGTTTATGAAGATTTCTAATATTATTCAAAACTTCATTTTCTTTTTTATCTTCGAATGAAAGAAATATTTGTTCGATTAAAAACTCCTCTTTTCCAATACTAGATTTTAATTTTGTAAGTATTGTTTCAACTTCAGAGTCTTGGATTATAACTTGATTTCTAAACTTGTTTGATACTAATTGCCTCCAACCAATACTCGTTTCTAGTTGTTTCTCTAAAATAGATATATCTGTTTTATTATCTTTTAGATATTCTTTAAATTCTCCTTTTTTAAAACCATTTTCTTTCTCAATTTCTGAAACTATATTTTGTATTTGTTCATTTGAGACAGTTATTCCTAATCTTTTTATTTCTTGTCTTTTTATAATTTCATCTATGTAACCTGATATTAAATCAGGCAGTATATTAGTTTCAAATTGTTCATTAATAGGGATCTTTGATGAAACACTAAATAAATTAGATCTTTGTATTAAATCATAAATAGATATTGGATCATTATTTACTGTTGCAAAAATACTAGTGGGCAATCTTTCTAAAATTGAAAGATTAGTTTCATTTGTATTATTAGCGAGAACTATTTTTGAGAACAAAAATATAGCAAAAAAAATTTTTAATAAAGAAAACGTATTAGATATTTTTCTTATTGATCTCATTTAAATTTTGTTAATTAGAGATATTTTTCCCGGTAGAAACAGTTCCAAGAGTTTTAAAAGTAAAAGTAATTAAGAAAGTATCATTTGGTTTAATTTCTCTATCCAAGTAGTATGATCTGTGTAAGCCTATTTCAGTAGTAAAACATTCATTATCAAATAATATTGCTAATTTTTGGCCAAGCATTCCACCAGAAGTTGATAAATCTTCTTTTATTGAATAATTTAGAGAATAATTATCATTAAAAGTATGATTTAACGAAAGATTAATTTCTTCTCTTTCATCCGAGATACTAGATGTTGGCTCTAAATAAATATAATTTAAAGCTATTTCAGTATTATAAATATTTGTTGATATTCTAAATTGATCTCTTCTAGTAGAAAATAACGCATCTTTGTTAAGTAAAAATCTATAAGACATATTAATATTTTTTCCAAATCCAAATCCTATTCTTCCTATCAAATCAGATAATCTATCATCTAGTCCAGATGTAACTCCAAAATTATGGTTTTTTCTAAATCTTAAACTTTGACCTATAAAAAAATCATAAGTACGATCTTTTTTTTCTGATTTAACAGAAAAATTTACACCATAATCTATTCTTTGATTAGATTTTTCTATTTTGTCTGCTCCTGGGTATAAACTTGAATTAAATAAATGAGTTTCACCAAATTCAAAACTATTGCTATCTTCGTTAGGAATATCTTCATCGGAACCTCTATTTGGAGCTAAAATTAATGCTGCCTGAGGTTTTAAAAGAAAAGTGGATTCGTTTTGTAATTTTTGTAAAGGAAGATCCCAACCAAGAAGTAATTCAGGATGTATTCTATTTTTCATTCCTTTAAAATCATCTTTATCAGTTCTTTTAAGATGACTTACCATATATGATGTTAAAGTTGTTTTAGCTTGGACTTTAAATCTGTTACCAAAATTGTCTTGAAAAGGGTAGGTAATAATTGGTTGTAAAGAAACCTTTCTTGTATCAGCCCCTTGACGACGTGTTAATGATAAGAAACTTGCATTAAAATCAACAAATCCAATTTTAGTCTTCTCGCTTTGATAATTATAATTAATTGATGGTAAAACAAGGGGAGTTTTTCTACTCTCATACGTGCTTGATTGAACTTGAGTTGCTATTCCTGTCGCATAAAAATAATTTCTGTCATCAAAACCTTCTATAAAAAAATCTGAGTGGAGTCTATCAGTAGCGCCACTAAACATATATCTGGATAAGTAAGTATCATCAGTACTACGTTTTACATTAAATCCATACCTCCAAAAATCATTGTGATCAAATTTTCCGTTAATAAAAAGATGTCCCCTAGTTTTATTGGAGTATGTTGCAACTCTTGTTCTTCTGTCTGCATTTGTGAAACTACCTTCTATACCTAGCTCTCCATTATTAAATCTTTGTCTGTATTGAGCATACATTAAAGGCCTTTGACCGCTAATGTACATTGGTTCTATAGTAAGATCTTTATATGGAGAAAGAGCATAGTAATAAGGGGTTCTTATAATAGTACCTAATTCTGAATTTGAAGTATAACTTGGAAACAAAAAACCACTTTGTCTTTTTACACTTGGATCAGGATGTGAATAATAAGGAGTGTATGCTACAGGAAAACCAAGAAATTCAAGAAAAGCATTTTTATAGCTAATTTTTTTTCTTTTTGAATCATGAACAACCTCCGAAGCTTTTATTTGCCATGTTGGTTTTTTATTTGGATCATCACAATTACAAGCTGAGTATAATGCTTTTTTTAATGTAGAAATTGTTCCTTTAAATCTCCTACCATTTGACGCAGCCATTTTAGAATTATCTGGAAAAAGTATAGAAATATTTTTTGTAAGACCATTTCTAAAACCTTTATCAACCTCTGCATAATCGGCGAAATAAACAACACCATCTTCATCTAAAATGCTAACATTTCCTTTTACTATCGCTTTGTTTTTGATTTTATCAAATTCTAAGTAATCAGCCCTAAGAACCTCTTTTCCCTGTATAATTTCAACATTACCTGTCGCTGTCACTATAGATTTATTATGATTATTTACTATTTTTTCGGCGTTTAGAATAAAAGGTACATCATCTTCAGATAAAAGATTTTTATCAAAAGAGAAGATTAAAAAAAATAATAATAAAAAAATTTTTTTCATTTTTTAGTTTGTTCTTTCAAAATGAATTACCAAAAAACCACCTATTAGTATAGTTATAAACGATGGCGCTATAGATGCAACCAAGACATTCCAGAAGGGCAGTTTATTAGCGATCCCAAGTGAATATATGGTCTCTGAAAGGACATGAATCAAGAAACCAGTTACAGCTCCCATCAAGATTAGAAAGTATTTCTTTGTATTAGTTTTTGTAAATTTAATTGTAAAAGAACCAGCGATAAGTATTAATCCGATTAAATATAAAGGTAAAAAAATTGTTTTATAAAGATAAATTTGATGTTTAGTAGCTGAAAAACCAGACTCTTTGAGCAATTCTATAAAACTTGGAATTTTCCATATTGATAAACTTTGAGGATCTAAGAAACTATCCTCTATTTTTTTAATTGATAAATTTGTTTTAAGAGTATATTCATCTATTTTAACCACCTTTTTATTTGGTTTATTAATTGTAGCTTTTTTTAAAATCCAAAAGTTTTCTTCAAGCCGAGCACTTTCTACATCTATCCTTTCAGTAAAAGTATTTTTTTTTGTAAAAATAAAAAAAGTAGCATCTTTAAATAAGCTTTTTTCAGGTATAAAATTTGCTGATTTTATCACAATTTTATTATTTTCTGATCCTTGTCTTAACCAAATACCAGATTTACTAATTGAAGTTTTGCTTAATTTACCCCTAAACACCTCTTGTTCAATTTTTTGATACGAGTTAGTTGCGTGTGAAAACATTGGGTTTAGGATTACAAAATAAATTGCACAGAACAAGATTGTGAAGAAAATAAAAGGATATAAAATTCTAAAAGAGTGCAAACCTGTATTTTGAATTATTACCATTTCCCTGTGTTTGTTAAAAGAACGACAAGTCCACATTGTTGTTACAAAAAAACCAATAGGTATTATGAAAGCTATACTTTCTGTTATTTTTAGTAGAGCTAAATAAATTACATAAAATATAGATGTAATATTGGGATTTTCAGAAGTTCTTCTAAGTAATTCTACAAATTCAGCTAAAAAAACTATTAACACGCAAATAGTTATACAAAAGATAAAATTTCTCAGAAATTTTTTAAAAAGATGCGTTTCTAACCCTCTTTGGAAAATATTTAATGAAGATAACAATTTCATTTTCTTACTCCTTTGTATTTGTAATTCTTATTAATATTCAAAATAATTAAAAATAAAAATAAAGATAATGGGAAAATATAAATAATAGGTAAAAGTGTAAATTCTTTTACAACAAAATTAGGTAAGGACAAGTAAATGACTTCGATTAAAAAAATTGCAAATATAATAATTGAATTTTTTTTTAATGATGATTGTAAAACTAAATTATCTGATAATAAAAATGTTAAAGCAATTAGTGTAAAAATCATGCAATAAAGAGGGTCTATTATTCTTTTGTGCCCCTCTACAATCATACTTGATATTTGTCTAGGTTCATATCTGCCACTTGTTTTATGTTTATCATCCCATAATTCATTTAAAAACATTTCCTCAGGCTCTTTAATTCTTTCCTCATTTATATTTTTAAAAAGTAAGTTTAAATTAACTTCATATTCATCAAACTTAATGATACTTAATTGAGAACTTTTTTTATCGATAATTTGCCTATTACCTTTTTTTAAAATTACTTTATTTATATCGTCAATTTGAACTAACTCTGCTTCTTTTGCTATATATGTAGCAGGATCTTTTTTATTCCTGGTATCGTATACAAAAACATGTTCGTAATTATTTTTATCTATTATTTTTTCAATATATATAGTTATATCTTGGTTGAGATTTGAGAAACTTCCCGCCTTAAAAGCTATACGAGCAATATCTTCTCTAAGATTTTTTTGATTCTCTTTAAAAACAGATTTACTTAAAGGACTAAAATATAAATTTAAAAACAAGTTGAATAAAGCAATAATAAGTGAAAGCAATATTGCTGGTTTTAAGATTTTTAACGCACTAAACCCAGATGATTTAATTATTATTAACTCATTGTCATTTGAAAGCTTATTATATACAAAAATACAGGCTAAACTTAAAGTTAATGGCGTTAAAGTCGGTATAACAGTAGGAAGTAACAAGGAAGTCATTTTAATAAAATCTTTAAAATCTAAACCATTTGCAGTTACATATTCAATAAATTTTAAAGATAGAATAAGCCATATTAAACTTATAAAAAAAATTGTTATATATATAAAGTATGATCCTATTTGTTTAAAAATATAATTGGATAATATTGACATAGTAACTATATTAATTTGTATTTTATGATTGTAAATTTTATCAACAAAAAAGTTTCACCAAATTTTAAAATTTTTTTTATTAATAAAGATAAAAAAAATTTAAATTATCATAATATTTCTTCTAATTCAGAAATAAAAAAAAATGTCTTAAATAGTTTATCAAAAAGAAACTTTAAAGGTAGTTTAGGTCAAATTTGCCACATTGATACCATAACGGATAACGAACCACAAAATTTCATTTTTATTGGTATAGGAGATGAAAGCAAACTTGGTAGTTTTAATTTTGAGTATTTCGGCGGTCTTTTACAACCTTATTTAGAAACACTTCAATACAAAGAAATATCATTTGAAGTAGGCGGTTTAAAAAAAGTAAAGGTTAGTAATGAAAATATAATTTTAAATTTGGCTTCTGGTATTTATCTTAAATCGTATTCATTTAAAAAATACAAAAAAAAAGACGATGAAAATAATAAAAAATTATCAAGGGTAAGTTTTGTTGTTTCTAATCCAGTTAAATTTAAAAAACTTTTTGTAAATTTTCAAGCTGTAGCAGACGGTGTGTTTTTTTCACGCGATCTTCTACACGAACCACCAAATGTATTAAATCCAGTAAATCTTGCTTCAAGGGCAAAAGAATTAACAAAACTGAATGTTAAAGTAAATATATTAGATGAAAAAAAGATGAAAAAGCTTGGTATGGGAGCTCTTTTAGGAGTTGGGATGGGGAGTGCAAATCCATCAAGGCTTATTACTTTAGAATGGAACGGCAATCCAAGTTCAAAATCCCCACCAATTGGCCTTGTAGGAAAAGGAGTTACATTTGATACAGGCGGATACTCTTTAAAGCCATCTTCAGGAATGGAAGAAATGAAAATGGATATGGGAGGCTCAGCTTTAGTTTTAGGAGTTATGAAAGCAATAGCATTAAGAAAATCAAAATCAAATGTGGTTGGAGTGATAGGATCTGTTGAAAATATGGTGAGCTCAAACGCTCAAAGACCTAGTGATATAGTTAAATCTATGTCAGGGCAAACAATTGAAGTTTTAAACACAGATGCTGAAGGCAGGTTAGTTTTAGCCGATGCTCTTTGGTATTGCCAAGAAAAATATAATGTAAAAAAAATGATAAATTTTGCCACATTAACAGGCGCAATAATTGTTGCTTTAGGTAATTTTTATGCTGGTTTATTTTCGAATTCCGATAAATTATCAGATGATTTAACAAAGTCAGGGAAAAAAACAGATGAAAAAGTTTGGAGATTTCCTTTAGGTAAAGAATATGATGAATTACTAAACTGTGATATAGCAGACGTAAAAAATATCACAGGAACAGGCGGGGCAGGTAGTATTACTGCAGCTCAATTTTTAAAACGTTTTGTCAAAAAAGATGTTGAGTGGGCGCATTTAGATATAGCAGGCGTTACGTGGCTTGATAAAGACCAACCTTTATCTAGAAAAGGGGGCACAGCTTTCGGCGTAAGATTAATTGATAATTATATTTATAATAATCACGAAAGAAAATAGATGCCCAATCAAAAAACTTTATCAATTATTAAACCAGACGCAGTTAAAGCAGGGCACGCAAATGCTATCAATTTAATGATTGAGAATGCAGGTTTAAAAATTTTGAAAAAAAAAGAATTAAATTTAACTACAGAACAAGCTAAAGAATTTTATTCTATTCATTCTGACAAACCTTTTTATAACGAACTTTGTAATTTTATGACCTCTGGCCCAATAATCGTACAAATGTTAGAAGGTGAGAATGCAATAGAATTATATAGAAAAGTAATGGGAGCCACAAACCCTGATGATGCTGAAGAAAATACAATAAGAAAAAAATTTGCAACTTCTATTCAGGAAAATGCAGTTCATGGTTCTGATAGTGAGGAAAATGCTTTAAAAGAACTTAATTTTTTTTTTTAAAAAGTCTAAAGTAAAAATAAAGCCATAAAAGCAAGAATAACTATAACTCCTGCTACTAAAAGCACCGTACCTTTTAAGAACAATATCCAGTTGTTATATGCTCTTTTTAAGTTTTTTTCCATATTTTGAATTTACAAAAAAAAAAAAATTTTTAAATTTATTTATATATTTTTTATAAAAAAATTTAATTTCTTTTCATCTTTTATAATAACTTTATCTTCTTTTACACAAATTCTTTTTTTTGCAAACAAACTAACAACTTCTGGGTATATTTTATGTTCCATTTTTAATATTTTTTCTGAGAGTTCTTTACTTGACATTTTTTTATTTATTGAAGTTTCAACTTGAGCAATTATTGGCCCACCATCTAGACTTTCATCAACAAAATGAATTGTACATCCGCTTTTTTTAACACCAGCTTTTAAGGCCCTTTCATGAGTATTTAAACCTTTAAACGAAGGCAATAAAGAAGGATGAACATTTATTATTTTATTTTTCCATTTTTTTGTTATGAATGGGCTTAAAATTTTCATAAATCCAGCTAAACAGATTAAATCTGGTTTTAATTTTTCAAGATTATTTTGTAATTCGGTCTCGAATCTTTTTTTACTTAATTTATTATCAATTATTATTTTTTTAAAATCTCCAGTTAATTTCAAACCTGATGCATTAGAATTGTTTGAAATTATACCAATAACTTTTGCTAAAACATTTTTTTTAGAGCATTTGTTAATTATAGCTTTTAAGTTACTACCTCTTCCAGATATCAAAACTACAACTTTTAACTTTCCCATTTCTTTTTTAAATAATTGATATTAATTTTTCCGTTATTTTTAATAACTTTACCTAAAATAAAAAATGGTTCTTTTTTATTCTTTAATTTCTTTATTACTAATTTCTTTTTATTAGGTCTACATATGATAACCATTCCCACACCACAATTAAAAACTTTTAACATTTCATCAAAAGATATATTTCCTTGTTTTTTAAACCATTTATATATGTCAGGTAAGGTCCAATTATGATTCTCAAAATTTAATCCTAATTTTTTTGGCAAAATTCTTGGCAAATTTTCAATTATACCTCCTCCAGTTATATGACACGCGCCGTTAATCAACTTATTTTTTTCAAGTTCTAATATTATTTTTGAATAAATTTTAGTTGGTTTAAGTAAAAAATCTCCAAGATTTCCAATTTGCTTAGATATCCTTTTTCTATAATTAATTCTTTTCTTTTTTAAAATATATCTAATCAATGAAAAACCATTAGAGTGAAATCCTGAAGATTTTAAACCAATTACTTCATCTCCTTCTCTAATATTTTTTCCTGTAATCAAATTTTTCTTTTCTGCAATACCTACAGCAAATCCAGCAAGATCAAAATCATTTTTTTTATATAAACCAGGCATTTCAGCTGTTTCGCCTCCTAAAATAGAACAATTAGCTTCTTTACATCCTTTAGAAATTCCATCAATTATATCCAAAGCTATTTTTTTATTTAATTTTTCAACAGCTATATAATCTAAAAAAAAGATAGGCTTGCCGCCATGGACTAAAATATCATTTACACACATAGCGACTAAATCAATTCCTATTGTTTTATATTTTTTTAAATCTTGAGCTATTTTTATTTTTGTACCAACACCGTCTGCAGAACTTAGAAGCATAGGATTTTTGTACTTTAATATAGATAAATCAAAAAAACCAGCAAATGAGCTTAAATCTTTAATTGCACCCTTATTATGAGTGGAAAAAACTTTTTTTCTTATTAGTTTTATAAAATTATTACCTTGCTCTATGCTTACCCCAGCCTTTTTGTATTTATTTACTTTTTGTTTCATTAATTTATTATTTTTATGTAATAATTTTTTTTTAAAAAGTAAGATATTACTATGAAATATAACTTTATAAAATTCTTCATTATATTTTTTTTAATTGTTTTTATAAATCCAAATATTTTAATTTCTGCAACTTCAGAAGACAAAATATTTGAAGTTAAAAATATCTCAGTGGAAATTGAATCTACTTCTTCATCTAAAGCTAGAGAAATTGCTTTACTAGAAGCTCAAGAGAAGGGATTTAAGAATTTAATGAAAAAAATGCTATTAGAAAGTGAATACGAAAAAATTGAAACTATTAATATTGAAAAGATTTTAGAATTCGTTGATGCCATAGAAATCCAGAATGAGAAAACAACAGCTAGTAAATATTTAGGAAGTCTAACAGTTATGTTTAATGAGGAAAAAGTTTTAAGGTATTTAAATAGAAATGAAATAAAATTTACTAGTCTTAAAAGTAAACCACTATTAATTCTACCAATTTACAAATTTGCCGGCGTTACATACTTATGGGAGAAAAAAAATATTTGGAGAAATGTATGGGTAAAAAATTCTAACGATCAAGGATTAATTCCAATTAAATCATCTGATGGAAAATTTACTGATTTCATTTATTTCAATCAAGATCAAGCAGTAAAAAAGAATCTAGGAAATCTAGAGCTTTTGGCAAAATCACATAACACCTCAGGAGTCCTTATAGCAATTTTAAAAAAGAAGTATAGTCGTGATAAATCAAAAATAATTTTTAATTTAAACTCATCGATATATAGGTTCGATGGCGGTGAAACAAATACATTTGAAGATGTAATTGAGATATACAGTAATGAGTATTCAGACAATATCTTAAATGATGCGAAAGTTAGAGTTGAACAATTTATAAATCAACAGTGGAAAACAGCAAATGTAATTACATCACAAAAAAAACTAGAAAGAATTACGGTATTTTTTAACGATTTAAATGACTGGATAAGTATAAAAAGATCAATTGGAGATATTTCAATAGTTGATAAATTTAATGTTAGAAAATTCTCTCACAATAAAGCGATTATATTTTTATCTTTTTCAGGCAATTTAAACCAACTAAAAGTTGCTTTTAAACAGTCTGATTTAGATTTCGATTTAAATAGTAAAAAACTAATTTTAATAAAGTGAATATAATAAAAATATTCTAAACATAATAAATTTTATTTGAGTTATTTTTGTTTCTATATTTTTATTAATTAAACTAGTAAATTCATGATAAATAATAATAAAAAAAATGTTCAATTATCATTAAATCTCAAAAAAAAAGGAATATATGAAAAAGACGATTTTTTAGTTTCAAGTTCAAATAAAGAAGCATATAAACTTGTTAATAGTTGGCCAGAATGGAGAAGTAGAAAAATAATAATTTTTGGTGATAGTGGAACTGGGAAAACTCATTTATCTAAGATTTGGCAGAAAAATACTTCAGCAATTATTTTAAATTTAAATCAATTAAAAAAAATAAAATTTGAGAGTTTTTTTAAAAAGAAAAATATTTTTATTATTGAAAATATTTCAGATTTTTTTGATAAAATTAATAATAAAGAGAAAAATAATTTAGAAAAACAATTGTTACATTTCTATAACTTAATTGAGGAAAAAAAAGGATATTTATTATTAACTTCTTTAATCGCACCTAAACTTTGGAAAATAAGTTTACCTGATTTAAAATCAAGAATTTTATCTTCAATTGCAGTTAAGATTAAAAAACCAAATGATCAACTATTGTCATCCGTTCTGGTTAAATTATTTGTTGATAAGCAGATTCTTATAGACAAAAAAATAATTAAATTTATTGTTTATAGATCTGAGCGTTCATTTGCTAATTTAGAGAATATAGTTAATAAAATAGATAAACAATCTTTGATAACTAAAAAAAAAATAAATATAAATTTTGTAAAGAAATTAATTTAAAATTATTAAATGCATATTTATAGAACACATAATTGTAGCGAATTAAGACTAAAGGATAAAAATAAAACTGTAAGACTATCTGGATGGGTTCATAGAAAAAGAGACCATGGAAATCTCCTTTTTATTGATTTAAGAGACCATTATGGAATTACACAGGTCGTATTAGATAAAAAAAATAAACATTTTCCTACAGCCGAAAAAACATCTTCAGAAAGTGTAATAACTGTGACTGGTAAAGTAATGCCAAGATCTAAAGAAACTTTAAACAAAAAAATTCCTACAGGGGAAATTGAAATATCAGTTGATGAATATACAAGTGAATCAGATTCAAAACCATTACCATTAGAAGTTAATTCAGATAAAGATTATGGGGAGGATACTCGTTTAAAATATAGATATTTGGATCTCAGGAGATTTAAGATGCAAAAAAATATTTTATTACGGAATAAAGTAATTTCATTAATCAGAGAAGGGATGATTAAGCAAAATTTTATAGAAATACAAACACCAATTTTAACAGCAAGTTCCCCTGAAGGGGCTAGAGATTATTTGGTTCCTAGCCGAATTCATCCTGGTAAATTTTACGCATTACCACAAGCTCCACAACAGTTCAAACAACTTTTAATGATCGCAGGTTTTGATAAGTATTTTCAAATAGCCCCATGTTTTAGAGATGAAGACAGCAGGGCAGACCGATCACCTGGAGAATTTTATCAATTAGATTATGAAATGTCATTTGCGACACAAGAAGATATATTTAATACTTTAGAACCTGTTTTATTTGATGTTTTTACAAAACTAAGTAAGAACTTTCATATTTCAAAGCCACCTTTTAAAAAAATTCCATTTGATGAGTGTGTTGCAAAGTATGGAAATGATAAGCCTGATTTACGTAATCCATTAATTTTATCTAATGTTACAGATATTTTTAAAGATTCATCATTCAAACTATTCGCTGAAAGTATTAATAAAGGATCAATTGTTATTGCTATTCCAGCCCCAGATACAAAAGATCAGCCAAGAGCATTTTTTGATAAACTTAATTCTTGGGCAAAAAGCGAAGATCAAGGTGGTATGGGATATATTCAATTCATAAACAACGAAGGTAAGGGCCCTATAGCAAACAACTTAGACAAAGATAGATTGAAAAAATTTTTAGAAATTGATGGTATGAATGGAAATAGTTCGATCTTTTTTTTATGTGGAAAAGCAGATGAAATAATGGAATTTGCTGCAGTTGCTAGAATGAAAATTGCAAATGAACTAAAATTAATTAAAGAAAACGAGTTTCAATTTTGTTGGGTTGTCGATTACCCTATGTATCAAAGAAATATTGAAACAAATAAAATAGAATTTAGTCATAATCCATTTTCCATGCCTCAAGGAGGTATAGATGATTTAGAAAAAAAAGACCCTTTAGATATAAAAGCATTTCAATACGACATTGTTTGTAATGGAGTAGAACTGTCAAGTGGTGCAATTAGAAATCATAAGCCAGAAATCATGATTAAAGCATTTGAAATAGCTGGTTATTCAAAAAAAGATTTAGAAAAACAGTTTGGAGGTCTTTTACAAGCTTTTAATTTTGGCGCACCACCCCACGGAGGATGCGCTCCAGGAATTGATAGAATTGTAATGCTGATTGCTGGCGAACCAAATATTAGAGAAATTATTCCTTTTCCATTTAATCAAAAAGCTGAAGATTTAATGATGAATGCTCCAGCTGAAGTAGATGACGAAAGATTAAAAGAATTATCATTAAAAATATTGGACTTAAAAAAAAAAGAATAACTATTTTTTCTTTTTAGTCTTCTTTTTCTTTGCTGAATCTTTTTCTTTTTTAATTTCGATTAACTCAATCGCTTTTTCTAGACTTATTGTTTTTGCATCTATTTCATTTGGAACTCTTATACTTGTAGTACCATTTTTCAGAAAATAACCAATTCTACCACGCTTACTGACACTAAGTTCTTTATTATCATGACTGCCTAGTGTTTTTTTTTCTATTTTTTGAAAATGTTCTTCAATTAAATTAATTGCTCTATTTTCTCCGATTGTATAAACATCATCTTCTTTTAATGAAACAAAATAATCTCCAACTTTTAAATAAGGTCCAAATCTTCCATTATTTGCAATAATTATTTCACTACTTTTTGGATATTTTCCAACCTCTCTCGGAAGTGATAATAATTGTGAAGCTTTTTCTAAGTTTAATTGTTCAATTGGTAAATTTTTTGGAACAGAAGCTCTTCTTGGCTTTTCATCTTCTTTCTCTACTAACTCAATATAAATTCCATACGGACCCTGTTTTATTATAATTGGTTTGTTTGTTTTTGGGTCAATTCCTAATTCTTTTGGAAACGAAATGCCATTACTATTTTGATCATCCCCACTAATATTAGAAGTTAGTTGCGTTGCGTATTTACAATCTGGATAATTAGAGCATCCTATAAAAGGACCGGTTTTTGCGAGTTTCAAACCTAATCTACCATCGGCGCACGTTGGACACTTTCTCGGGGTTGAATTTTTCTCATTTGGTTGAAAAAAATGATCCTCTAATTGATGATCTAACTTATCTATTACTTCAGTAATTCTAATTTCTTTAGTTTGTTCAATTAAATTATAAAAGTTTTTCCAGAAGTCATCTAAAACATTAATATAATTTAATCTTCCACCAGATATATCATCTAATTTATTTTCAAGATTTGCAGTAAAATCATAATCTACATATTTTTCAAAAAAATTTGATAAAAATACAGTTACAATCCTACCTCTATCTTGCGGAAATATTCTTCTTGATTCAATATTTACATATCCTCTGGTTTTTAGAACTTGAATAATAGGTGCGTAAGTAGACGGCCTTCCTATTCCTAGCTCTTCTAATTTTTTAACTAAACTTGCTTCTGTATAACGAGGAGGAGGTTGGGTGAAATGTTGTTCATCAATTATTTTTTCAATCTCTACATCATCTCCAGACTTAATATTTGGTATAATATTTGTTTCATCTTCTTTTCCATTTGATTTTTTTTCATAATTATAGACTTTTAGCATGCCATCAAATACAGGAGTAGAACCAGTAGATTGTAAAAGAACCGAATTATCATTTGCTTTTATAGTAAGAGTGATTTGTTTGAATATCGCACTATTCATCTGAGAAGCAACAGTTCTATTCCATATAAGTTTATATAATTCAAACTCATCTGGGCCAATTTCATTTTTTATTTTTTCAGGAGAATTATCAATGTTAGTGGGTCTAATTGCCTCATGAGCTTCCTGGGCATTTTTTGCTTTAGATTTATAAACTCTTGGTTCGCTGGGTAAATAATTATCTCCAAAATTACTTTTTATATATTCCCTAGATTGTTTTATTGCATCATTTGATAAAACTATACTATCTGTTCGCATATATGTAATAAAACCACGTTGATATAATTTTTGCGCTCTTCCCATTGTAGATGAAGCAGAATATCCAAATTTATTTCCTGCATCTTGTTGTAACGTTGAAGTAGTAAAGGGCGCGTATGGATTTCTTTTTACTTCCTTAGATTTTAATTCATCCACTTTGTAAGTTTTAGAATTTATTATATCTACATATTCTTTAGATATTGCTTCTGTTCCAATATCTAGTTTTTTTAATTTTTTATCGTTTATTTGCTTTAAAGACGATTTGAATATTTGATTATCTTTAGATTTTAACAAAACATCAATAGACCAGTATTCTTCTGGTTTAAAATGTTCAATTTCATTTTCTCTTTCGCATATAATTCTAAGGGCAACAGATTGAACTCTTCCAGCTGATTTACTTCCGGGAAGTTTTCGCCATAAAATTGGAGATAAATTAAATCCAACAAGAAAATCAAGAGCTCTTCTCGCTAAATACGCATTAATTAAATCATTATCTAATTCTCTAGGCTGACTAATAGCAGTGTTAACCGCTTCTTTTGTTATTTCATTAAACGTTATTCTTTTTACATTTACATTTTCTAATTTTTTCTTTTCTTTTAACACCTCTTCAACATGCCAGGATATAGCCTCTCCTTCTCTGTCAGGATCTGTTGCTAAATATAAATTATCTCCATTTTGAATTACATTTGCTATTTCTCTGATTACTTTCTTTCCTTGAGTAGAAACTTGCCATGTCATTTTATATTTTTCATCAGTATTAACAGAACCATCTTTTGGTAAAAGATCTCTAATATGCCCAATGCTGGCCATTACTTTATAGTCAGGACCAAGATATTTTTCAATGGTCTTGGCTTTTGCCGGGGATTCTACAATAACAATATTACTCATTATTTTTTTCTAAGCTGTATTTTTGAGATAAATGGAACTTTTTTTTTAATTTGTCAATAAAAAATTATTAAAAAGTGATTTTATGTTCTTTATTATTTTTAATTCTTTCATAATTATCCTTATGTTTGTAAGCAATTAATAACGTTATTAAGAAGAAGAACATAAAGTAATTATTAAAAAAGAAATAGCTGTAAAAGACTAAAAAAACTAAAGAAAAAACTGATCCTAGGGCAACGTATTTAGTTAAAAAAACTATTAATATCCATACCAATAAAACTAAAAGAAATATTTTTATTTGTCCTAATGGTCCTAAAATTCCAAGAATAACTCCAAGAGTTGTCGCTACTCCTTTTCCTCCTTTTAAACTTAACCAAGGAGAGTACATATGTCCCAATATAGCAGCAGTTCCAATCATCATTGTGTAGGTTTGAGCGAATAAATGAATCCCAGTATCAAAGTAAATGTAATATATTATTGGTATAAATCCTTTAGAAAAGTCTAATAAAAGAGTTATTAAACCCAGCGATTTACCACTATGTCTCAATACATTAGTTGCACCTATATTTTTTGATCCAAACCTTCTGATATCTCCTTTACCACTTATTAATACTAAAAGATAACCCGTTGGGATTGAACCTAATAAAAAAGAAAGTATTAAATATTCCATAAGTAATTACGCGGGATAAGACACTTCACCACTACAGATTGTTTTTATTACTTTTCCTTGAGAAGGTTTTTTATCAAATGGAGAATTTTTAGATTTACTTTTAAATTTTTTTACGTTGACGATAAATGGTTTATTAGGATCGAAGATTAAAAGATCTGCTTTCGAACCTTTTGATAAAGTTCCATGATCTAAATTTAAAATATCAGCAGGATTTTTTGTAAGTTTTTTAATCACATCCAGTAAACTTAAAGATTTATTATGATAAAGTTCTAAACTTAAAGGAAGCAAAGTTTCCAGCCCTACAATTCCTTTTTCTGCATTATTAAAAGGCAATCTTTTATTATCTTCATCTTGTGGCATATGATCGCTTTGAATGGCGTCTATAGTTCCATCTTTTAAACCATTTACAATTGCGACTCTATCTTTTTCCGATCTAAGAGGAGGTGATACTTTTGCAAAAGTTCTATAATCCTCTACAGCCATTTCATTTAATGTGAAATATTGAGGAGAAGTATCACAAGTAACTTTTATTCCTTTCTTCTTTGCATTTTTTATTGCTTCAACAGATTCCGCTGTTGAAACACAAGATACATGGTATTTTGCACCAGTTGCTTCAACTAATCTTAAATCTCTTTCAATAATAATTACTTCAGCAATTGATGGAATTCCAGCAAGCCCTAATCTTGTTGAAATTTCACCTTCATTCATTACACCATCATTAGCCAGATTCTTATCTTCTGGGAATTGTATTACTAAAGAGTCAAATGCTTTTGAATATTCTAAAGCTCTTTTCAAAACTGCAGAATTTTCAATTGATTTTGTAGCATCTGTAAAACCTTTAACACCTGCTTTTGACAACAAACCCATTTCACATAAATTTTCTCCATCAAAATTTTTTGTAATTGAACCATACGTGTAAAGATTTAAGTTTGAAACCTCTCTAGCTTTTCTTTGAATGTATTCGGCAACTGAAACATTATCTACAACTGGATCTGTATTTGGTAAACAAACAACAGCTGTAATTCCACCAGCAAAAGCTGCTTTATGTTCAGATATTGGCTCACCAAAAGATACTCTCATATCAAGCAATCCAGGACATATAAACAAATTTTTACAATCATGGATATTTGTATAATTTTTTGGCTTTTCTTTTTTGTGAATATTTGGTCCAACATCTATGATTTTATCTTTTTCAATAATAATATCCCCAATAAATTCTTTATTTTTGTGAGGATCTAAAATTTTAGCGTTTATATAAGCTTCTTTCATTTATCAATTCCTAAAGTTAACATTTCTAAACAAGCCATTCTTACAGCCACACCCATTTCAACTTGTTGATGTATTAGACTTCTATCTAAATTATCAGCCAAAGAACTATCAATTTCTATTCCTCTATTCATAGGACCAGGATGCATAATTAAAGCATCTTTTTTTGCTTTTTTTAATTTTTCATGATCAAGACCATAAAATTTAAAATATTCTTTTGTTGAAGGTACATATAACCCTTTCATTCTTTCCATTTGAAGTCTAAGCATCATTACGATATCACAATCCACTAAACCTTTTTTCATATCCGTAAACACTTCAATTCCTAAATTTTCTATATTTTTAGGAATTAGTGTAGGAGGCGCAATAACTCTTAACCTTGCCCCTAGCTTTGATAAAAGTAAAATATTAGATCTAGCAACTCTGCTATGAAGGACATCACCACATATCGCAATATTTAAATTTTTGATATTCTTTTTGTTTCTTTTTATTGTTAAAGCATCTAGTAATGCTTGAGTAGGATGTTCATGAGTTCCATCACCAGCATTGATTACTGCACAGTTAACTTTTTCTGATAATAATTTTACAGCACCACTATCAGGATGCCTTACTATAAGCACATCTGCATGCATAGCATTCAGCGTCATTGCTGTGTCAATCAAAGTCTCACCTTTTTTTATTGCACTTGCTGATGCATTTATACCGATACTATTTGCACCTAATCTTTTTGCAGCAAGTTCAAAAGAAGTTTTTGTCCTAGTAGATGTTTCGAAAAATAAGGTTATAACAGTAGATCTTTTAAGAGTTTTTTCTATTTTGCCCTTTTGTTTATTAGCATCTGCATAAAAATTTGCTTTATTAAGTAGAATATCTACTTCAGGAATAGATAAATCTTCAACACTAAGTAAATGAGGTTTTAATAAAGCGCGTTTACTATCTTTTAATAGCTTCATTAAAAGTCTAATATGGACATAATTTTACAAATGTTCAAGTAAGTTTTTTATTTTTTTTAATTTTTTAAGAAATCTAAGAAACCCTGTAGAAAATAGCTTGCTGCAAGTTTATCAATAACTTTTTTTCTTTTTTTTCTACTTAAATCTTTATCTATAAGAATCCTCTCTTGGGCTTTGGTTGAGAGTCTTTCGTCCCAAAAAATGATATTAATATCAATAAATTCTAGTAATTTATTAGCAAAATTCTTAACAGTTTCACATTTTTCTCCTTCAGAACCATCCATATTATAAGGCATTCCTATTAATACAGCTTGGGTATTATTTTTTTCAATGAATTCTTTAATATATAAAAGATCTTTATTAGTTTTATTTCTTGAATAAACTTCGCTAGGAAGAGCTATTGAACAATTGGCATCAGAAATAGCAATACCAATTTTACTGTCTCCATAATCAAGAGATAAAATTGGTCTATTTAATTCTTTTTTTATTTTAAAATCTTCTTTGTTTATTATTGTCATTTGAAATATAAAATAACTAATATAATTATATTCTATGGATATAGACAAAAAATTAGTAAAAAAAATAGCAACCTTATCTAGAGTAAAGATTGAAGAAAAAGAGGTTGAAAGAATTTCAAAAGATCTCTCAAAAATAATTACTTGGGTTGAAAAATTAAATGAAGTTGACACTAAAGATGTCACACCAGTTGCAAATCCTAGTGATATAAAAATCCCATTTCGTAAAGATGAAATTAATGATGGAAAAATAGAGGATAAAATTTTAAAAAATGCACCAGAAAAGAAAGCTGGTTATTTTGTTGTACCTAAAGTTGTGGAGTAAAAGTTTATGGATTTAAAAAATATAAGTTTGGAAGAATGTTTAAAACTTCTTAAAGAAAAAAAAATAAGTTCAAAAGAATTAACTACTTTTTATCTAAAAGAAGCTGAAGCAAATAAAGATCTAAATGCATATATTTCACTAAATTCTGTTAATGCTATTAAATCAGCAGAAGAGTCTGACAAAAGAATCTCAGCCAACACTTCAAGACCATTAGAAGGCATACCAATTGCAATAAAAGATTTATTCTGTACTAAAGATGTTTCAACCACAGCAGCTTCTAAGATGTTAAATAATTTTAAACCTACCTACGAGTCAACTGTTACACAAAATCTTTGGGATGCAGGAGCTATTCTTTTGGGAAAAACAAATCTAGATGAATTTGCAATGGGCTCTTCAAATGAAACAAGTTTTTTTGGCGCATCCATTAATCCTTGGTCAAAAAGTAATAAGAAGTATGTACCAGGTGGTTCATCAGGTGGTTCAGCAGCAGCAGTGTCAGGAAATATTGCAATTGCTGCTACAGGCACTGATACTGGAGGCTCAATTAGACAACCAGCATCTTATTGTGGAATTGTTGGTTTAAAGCCAACATATGGCAGATGTTCTAGATGGGGAATAGTTTCTTTTGCTTCATCATTAGACCAAGCAGGGCCAATGACTAAAACTGTTAATGACGCAGCATTGATGTTAGATGTCATGGCTGGATATGATAAAAAAGATTCGACCTCAGCAAATTTAGAAAAAACAAATTTTTATAAAAATTTAAAAGATAAAAAAAAATTAAGAATTGGAATTCCAAAACAATATAAAAACGATCAATTAAACGATGAAATTATTAAATTATGGGATTTGGGAATAGAATATTTTAAGAAAAATAATTGTGAAGTAGTAGAAATTGATTTACCTCATACAGAATATGCATTAGCAACTTACTATATTATTTCATCTGCAGAAGCATCCAGCAATTTAGCTAGATATGATGGTATAAGATATGGATTAAGAAATAATTCAGAAAATATTAACGATCTATATGAAAATACAAGATCAGAAGGTTTCGGAGAAGAAGTAAAAAGAAGAATTATGATTGGCACTTATGTTCTTTCAGCCGGTTATTACGATGCTTATTATTTAAAAGCTCAAAAAGTAAGATCAAAAATTATAAATGATTTTAAAAAAGCATTTGAAAAAGTTGATATAATTTTTACTCCAACTGCACCATCGGATGCTTTTGAACAAGGATCAAAAATAGACGATCCAATTCAAATGTATTTAAATGATGTTTTTACAGTACCGGTAAGTTTGGCAGGACTTCCTGCAATATCTATTCCAATGGGTTTATCAAGCAATAATTTACCTTTGGGTTTTCAAATAATTGGAAAAAGTTTTAATGAAGACAGTGTTTTCAAAGCAGCTAAAATTATCGAAGAAAATTCTAATTTTAAAAAAGAGGATAAAAAGTAATGAAAAGTTCAAATAATTGGGAAACTATAATAGGTTTAGAAGTACATGCTCAAATTATTTCTGAATCAAAACTTTTTTCTGGCGCATCAACCAACTTTGGCTCTGAACCAAATACACAAGTTTCTTTAGTAGATGCAGCAATGCCTGGAATGTTACCAGTTATTAATAAAGATTGCGTTGAACAAGCAATTAAAACTGGATTGGGTTTAAATGCGCAAATAAACAAAAGATCTATATTTGATAGAAAAAATTATTTCTATCCTGACTTGCCACAAGGATATCAAATTTCACAATTTACTCAGCCAATAGTTGGAAAAGGATCAATTCAGATTGATTTAAAAGACGGAACTTCAAAAAAAATTGGTATCACCAGATTACACCTTGAGCAGGATGCAGGTAAAAGTGTTCATGATGTCGAGCCAAGTAAAAGTTATATTGATCTTAACAGATCTGGCATTGCTTTAATGGAAATAGTTTCAGAACCTGATATCAGATCAGCAGAAGAAGCTCAAGAATATGTAAAAAAACTAAGATCAATTCTAAGGTATATTGGAACATGCGATGGAAATATGGAAGAGGGGTCATTACGTTGCGATGTTAATATTTCTGTTAGAAAAAAAGACGAAGAACTAGGAACACGAGCAGAAATCAAAAATGTAAACTCCATAAAATCTATAGGACAAGCAATAGATTATGAATTTAAAAGACAAACAGAAATTATAAATTCAGGTGGCAAAATTGATCAAGAAACAAGATTGTTTGATGAAAAAAAGGGAGAAACAAGATCGATGAGATCAAAAGAAGAAGCACATGACTATAGATATTTTCCAGATCCTGATTTACCACCATTAGAAATAGAAGATGAATGGATAAAAAAAATTAAAAAGAATTTACCTGAGCTACCTGATGTAAAAAAGGAGAACCTAATGAATCAGTATAAAATTTCTTCTTACGATGCCGCTATCCTTGTCTCCGATAAAAATAACGCTGAATTTTTTGATAAAATTATTGCAAAAAATAAAAAACGAAATCCAAAAAATGTAGCTAATTGGATAATCGGAGAATTATTCGCATTGTTAAATAAAAATAATTTAGAAATTAAATCTTCTCCTATTAAAGCTGAAGATTTGGGAGAGTTAATAGATTACATTGAGGATCAAACTATATCTGGAAAAATTGCAAAAAATGTTTTTGAAGAAATGTTCAAAACAAAAAAAAAGGCAAAAGATATTATTGAAAAACAAGGATTAAAACAAATAACTGACACCGGCGCAATCGAAACTTTAATAGATAAAGTTTTAGAAAATAATAAAGACAAAGTTGA
The DNA here is from genome assembly GCA_022450705.1 of Alphaproteobacteria bacterium. Lineage (GTDB taxonomy): Bacteria > Pseudomonadota > Alphaproteobacteria > CAYOOR01. Next base: position 40,246 of record JAKUPP010000008.1, read on the forward strand.
TGAATATAAATCAGGAAAAGAAAAATTATTTGGTTATTTTGTGGGCCAAGTCATGCAAGAGACAAAAGGGACTGCTAATCCTGGCATAGTTAATGATATCTTAAAAAAAAAACTTGCAAAATAAGTCAATAGTATCTTAATTAGAATATAAATACAGGTGAGGTGGCAGAGAGGCTGAATGCGGCGGGTTGCTAACTCGTTATACAACCTTGTGTTGTATCGAGGGTTCGAATCCCTCCCTCACCGCCATTAAATAGAGAAAAGCGTTTAAAACAACAACTTAAACATCATTTCAAACTCCGATTTATGCATTGCTACACCGATTGCTACACCAATTCGCACCAACTTTT
>JAKUPP010000080.1 GCA_022450705.1 Alphaproteobacteria bacterium
CTGGTTTTCCTACTTTTTTTAAGGGTATATTTTTTTCAAGATTTCTTTTCATGAAAGGTTTTTTCTTCCACCTTTTTTGCATACCTGTTTCTCCTGGACCCGGCAAAATTACGTTAGATCTTATATTTTTATTTGCATATTGAATAGCAAGTGATTTGGAAAGTCTAATCATAGCAGCCTTTGAAGAACCATAGGCATCTTGTGGTTTATCATCTCCTGATAAAGCGTCCACTGAAGAAATATGAACCATAGAACCAAATTTTTTTTTTTCCATTTTTGGTATTATTATTTTTGACAAATAAACCATAGTTTTAAGGTTTATTTCATACACTTTATCCCAAATCAAAAAATCTATTTTTACTGAAGATACATCTTTATCAAACCATAATACTCCAGTTGTGTTTACGAGATAATCTATAGATTTATGTTTAGTATAATAGTTGTTAATTATTTTTTTTAATTTTTTAAAATTAGTTATATCTATTTGTTTAAAAGTAGCTTTACGATTTTGATTAAGAAAATCTTTTGGAGGTTTTTTTATATCTAGCATAAGAGTGTTAATATTATTACTTATAAGTTTTTTAGTAGTTTCCAGGCCCATTCCTCCACAAGCACCAGTTATAATAGCTGATTTACCTTTATAAGTAAGTTTCATTTTTTACTTTAATTCTTTTCTTAAGTGAAAACTTTTTGGTTTGGTAAGATGTTCATAAGCAATTTCAGATAAAGAACATCCTTTACCTGTTTCCTTAACTCCTGTCCAAGATAATCCTGGATCAAGATAATCACATCTATTCATGAATAATGTTCCCGTATTTACTTGGTTACCAAGCTTTTCAACTGCTTCAACATCTTTGGTCCAAATTGAAGCTGTTAAACCATATGGACTATCGTTCATTAAATTTACTCCTTCTTTATCATTTGCTACAGACATTATCCCTACGCACGGTCCAAATGTTTCTTCCATCATAAATTTCATTTCATGATTTACTTCAGTTAGTACTTGTGGAACCATGTAGTTCTTATGTTCTTTTGGATATTCAAATTTCGATTTATCAATCATCATTTTGGCACCTTGTTTTACTGCTAAGCTAATTTGTTCTTCGATAAATTTTGCAGCTGATAATTTAACCACAGGACCTAAGCTTGTATCTTGGTTTAAAGGATTACCAATTTTATACTCATATGTTTTATTGATAAATAATTCTAAAAAATTATTATATATTTTCTTGTCGACATAAATTCTTTCCACACCACAACAAGATTGACCAGAATTAAAAAAAGAACCATCTACAAGATTTTCTACTGTTTTTTCTATATCAGCGTCATGTCTTACATATGCAGGATCTTTTCCTCCTAATTCAAGAGCAATACTTATAAATTTGTTATTAGTTGCTTTTTGAACTTCATATCCAGCTTTTACAGATCCCGTGAAAGATACAAACGCAGTTCTTTTATCGGAAACAACTTTTAAACTGTCTTTATGATCCATATGTAAATAATTAAAAATATTTTTTGGAAGTGTTTTTTTTGCAGATTCATATAATTGTTCTGCACAAAGAGGAGTCTGAGCAGAGTGTTTTAGTATAACAGAGTTTCCAGCTGCTAGAGATGGAATAATAGAATTAACAGAAGTTAAGTATGGATAATTCCAAGGAGCAATGACAAAAGAAACTCCCATAGGTATCCTTTTTATATAATTTTTAAAATTTTCTTTTTCTGGCAAATAAATATTTTTTAATTTATCTTCAGCAATTAAAAGCATGTAATCTGCTCTCTCTTTAAAACCTTTTAACTCACTTGAAGCTTGTGAAATTGGTCTTCCCATTTGTCTAGTAATTTCTTCAAGTATTTGCTTTTCTTTTGACAAAAAATCTGTGACAAATTTTTTTAACAATTCTACTCTTTCACTTACCTTAAGTAAGGACCACTCTTTTTGAGCAATTACTGAGTTTGAGATAGTTTCCTCAATTATTTTGGAACTATACTCTCTTTCTACGTAAATCGTGTTATCTATAGGTGTAATTGTTTGGATCATAAAAAAAATGAGATTAGACTAGATTAATTTCATTTACCATATTAAAAATTCTCAATAAAATAAATTTAAAGATGACTAATTATAACTGGAATTATCCAACAACAATGTGGGTTGGCGAAAATAGAGTGGAAGATTTATCTGTTGCTTGTAACAATTTAAAAATAAATAATCCTTTATTTGTAACAGATAAAGATCTTATAAACTTACCATTTGTTAAAAATGTTATTTTTGATTTAAATAAAAATTTTAAAAAATTAACTACTTTTTCAAACTTTTCAGGAAATCCAATAGGAAGCAATGTAGATGAGGGTGTTCTTATTTTTAAAAAAAATAACTGTGACGGAGTAATAGCTTTTGGAGGAGGAAGTGGACTTGATGTTGGAAAAGCAATAGCATTTATGTCAGGACAATCTAGACCTATATGGGATTTCGAAGATATAGGAGATTACTGGAAAAGAGCAGATGAAAAAAATATTGCTCCAATTATTGCTGTTCCTACTACAGCTGGAACAGGATCAGAAACTGGAAGAGCTTCTGCAATAATTAATAAAAAAACTGGTG
>JAKUPP010000081.1 GCA_022450705.1 Alphaproteobacteria bacterium
CGACCAACTTTGGCAACAGCTATTGGCACTTTTTTTTCTCTAGCTTTTTTTAAAACTTTAAAAAATAAGTCTATATTATTAAAACTCTCAGCATAAATACCGATTGCTGTTATCCTTTTGTCATTCAATGTATAATCAATAATATCTTCTATAGTTATACAACTTTGATTGCCAACAGATATAATATATCCAATTGGGAGTGATCTATCATTAAAACTTATAGTATTACCTATAGTTCCACTTTGACAAATGAAAGCTATTCCTTTTTTAGAAGTTTCGCCAGAAACCTGATCAGACCAAACTGATACTTTATCTAAATAATTTATAAAACCATAACAGTTCGGTCCTAAAAAGGGCATACCTTTAGAATTTTCTATTAATTGCCTAGTTTTTTTTAAACCTTCTTTAGAATTTGTTTCTGAAAATCTTGACGCTAAACATACTGCTCCTCCAGTTCCGATAGAGGCAAAATCTTTAATAACATTTACAGATAAATCTCTTGATACCGCTATGTAAACACAATCAGGAATACCAGGTAGTTCTTTGATATTTTTATAATATTTATTTTTTTTATTACTTTTTCTAGTTGGATTAATATGCCAAATAGGACCTTTGAATCCTAATTTACGGTTTCCTTGAACAACAAAATCAGCCCAATAACCTCCAACAATGGCTAAACTTTTAGGTTGAAAAAGTTTGTTTAAATTTAAGGACATTAAGCCCCAAGTGGTCGTAATAAAGAACGAGATATTATATGTCGTTGAATCTCACTTGTTCCTTCCCAAATTCTTTCTATTCTTGCATCACGCCATATACGTTCTAAAGGAATATCAGACATTAATCCCATTCCACCACAAATTTGAATAGCTTCATCAGAAACCCTACTTAACATTTCGGTACAGAATAATTTTGTCATAGCAGCATCTTGAGAAGTTAGGGTTTTTTGATCAATTTTCCAAGCTGATTCCATCAATATTAAATTTGCGAGTTTAATTTCCGTAGCCATATCAGCTAGTTTAAATGAAACACCTTGAAATTTTCCAATAACCTTACCAAATTGTTTTCTGTTAGCTGACCAATCTAAAGCAATATCAAAAGCTCTTTCTGCTCTTGATACAGAAGTTGCAGCAACTGTTAGTCGAGTTGCTTCTAGCCAGACATTCATTAATTCAAATCCTTTATCTTTTTCTCCGAGAATATTTTTTGCAGGAATTCTACAATCATTAAAATGCAAAATATTATTTACGTATCCTCTATGTGAAACACAGTCATATCCTTTTGCAACTTCAACTCCTTTTTGTTTCAAATCAACTAAGAAACATGAAAGTAAGTTTCTTCCATTATCATCTTGACCTGTTGAAGCAAAAAGAACAACAAAGTCAGAAATGTGAGCATTAGAAATAAAATGTTTTGTTCCATTGATAACCCAATCATTACTATCTTTGATTGCTTTTGTTTTCATGCCTCGTAAATCTGAACCTGCGCCAGGTTCAGTCATAGCAATGCAATCTTTTCTCTCACCAGTAATTGCAGGCTTTAAGTATTCATCTATTAATTCACCTTTGCAAGCCATTAGAATATTTTGTGGCCTCCAAGAAATTTCAGCTAAAGCAAGTGATGCAAAACCAAGATGTTTTTCAACTAAAGTTAAATCAAAAGCATTTAGTCCGCCTCCACCATATTCGGTCGGCATATTGCAGGCATACAATCCAGCCTTAATACTTTTTTGCTTAATTTCATCATATAATTCTTTTGGTAAATTATTTGTTTTTTCTAATAATTCTTCATGTTGTAGTAATTCTTCTTTTACAAATGATTTAGTAGTATCAATTAAAAGATTCTGTTCTTCTGAAAGATTAAATTCCATTTTTTATATATCAGCTGGAATACTATAACGCCTTTGGGGATTAAAAAACTGTTTTTTTACAACCTTACAGTTTGCCCATATTTTTTTGTATTCTAATTCTTCTGGGTGATAAATTTCGGCATAAACAGTTGATCCTATTTTCATAAAATCTTTATTAACATAACCAATAGCGATATTTGATTTGAGGGTAGGGGACCACATAGCAGCAGTTACAATTCCAACTTCTTTTTTTTCTTTATCATATAACACTGAGCCAACAGCAGGTTTATCACCTTCAATATCTAATCCGACAAGTTTTTTCTCAAGAGATTTTTGTTTAATTTTTGTTAAGGCTGTTTTTCCAGTAAAATAATCTTTATCTAAATTTACTAACCAACCTAAACCTAATTCATATGGATTTCTCATTCTATTCGGCCTTAAAGCTTGTTCAGCTGACATAAAATCTGCATTAGGTTGAATAAATCCGGCTTCAATTCTCACCATCTCAAGAGCATTCATTCCAGCTGCTAATACTTTGTAATCTCTATTAAATTTAAATAAACTGTCCCATACATCAATAGCTTGAGAAGGATCACACCATATTTCATAACCTAAATCACCAGAAAAACCTGTTCTTGAAATTGTGACATTATGATTTTCAAGATTATAATTATCAAAATGAAATGGTTTTAGGTTTTCTATATTTTTT
>JAKUPP010000082.1 GCA_022450705.1 Alphaproteobacteria bacterium
GTCTTTTTTGTTTAATCCAAAAAATAAACAAATAAAAATAAAAGCTGTAATAATTATTAATGTAATATATTTCATTTCTTTTTAAACATTCTATTCGAAAAGCTTAAGATTCCTCCAATAAAAGCCATAATAGATCCTATCCAAATCCAAGGCGTTAAAGGACTAAAATGAAATCTGAAAATCCACGAGTTATCGATTGGTTCACTCATAGCTATATAAATATCTGAGAAACCTCTAGAATAAATAGCTGCTTCGGTTGTAGGAAATTCTTGAACTGGGTAAAATCTTTTTTGAGGTTTTAATGTTTTAATAAATTTATTTTTTTTATAGATATTAAACTCTGCTTCATGACCAATATAATTTTTTCCTCTTATTTTCTTTATTTTATCAAAATTCAAGGAATAATTATTTAATAAAACCTTCTCACCAACTTTTAAGGTTTTAATTTTTTCAACTTTCCATAATGTAGATCCGGTTACACCAGCGATGAAAATAGCAACTCCTAGATGTGCTATTGTCATTCCTAAAAATGATTTATTTAAATTTTTAAATTTTTTTAGATAATTTGTTCTTTCAAAAAAATTAATTATTGTTCCGAAAAAAAGCCAAGACGCTAAAAAAATTCCAACTACAGCAACAATTGGCCCTTGAGAATTTATATAAAAGAAAATAAAAGCTACCAATAGACTTAAAAAAAGCATAGTTTTTAATCTTGATAGTAGCCCAAAAAAATCGTCTTTTTTCCAATTTAACATTGGTGCAAAAGACATAACTAGTATTGCCGGGCCCATAATTAATGTTGTTGTTAGATTAAAATAGGGCGGTCCAACAGAAATTTGTTCACCAGTAAAAATTTCTAAAAATATTGGATATACTGTTCCTGTAAAAATTGTCAAAAGCAGCGCAACCATTAATAAATTATTAAATACAATTGAACCTTCTTTAGAAATTGGCGTGATTAATTTTTCTTCTTTAATAGAACTTGCTTTTTTTGTTAACAAAATAAAAGAACTGAAAATAAAAAAAGCACATATCATTAATATAAAAACTCCTCTAGTTGGATCACTGGCAAAAGCATGAACGGATGTGATAATTCCTGACCTAACTAAAAAGGTTCCTATCAAACTAAAACTAAAACTTAAAAATGCGAGAAAAACAGTCCATTTTTTTAAAGCATTTCTTTTTTCTAGAACTAAAGTTGAGTGCAGTAAAGCAGTAGCACAAAGCCATGGCATTAAAGATGCATTTTCTACTGGATCCCAAAACCAAAATCCACCCCAACCTAATTCGTAATATGCCCACCAACTTCCTAAAGAAATTCCTAATGTTAAAAAGGACCAAGATAACAATACCCATGGTTTGATTAATTTTGCCCATGCAGAATCAAAACTTCCTTTATAAAATCTTGCAATTGTAAATGAAAAAATAATTGAAAGCCCCACATAACCTATATATAAATTTGGTGGGTGGAATGCTAATCCAGGATCTTGTAATAAAGGATTTAAATCTTGCCCATTTAGTGGAACAGGTGAAATTAAAATAAAAGGATTAGAAGTTAATAAAATAAATAATAAAAAAATAAAAGTTATTAATGATTGAAATGAAAGAGTTAATGTTTTATAAGGCATATCCAGTCTTCTATCAAACTTTGAAATTAAAAAGCCAAAAAAAACTAAAACCAGAACCCAAAGCAACATCGATCCTTCATGATTTCCCCAAACACCTGTAATTTTATATAAAAGAGGCTTTGCCGAATGTGAATTTTGGTAAACATTTAATATTGAGAAATCAGAAACAATATAAGCAAACATTAAACTAAAAAAGGATAGTAAAACAAAAAAGAATTGAAGAGATATAGCTCTATCCGGATTAAGAAATCTAATTTTATTGATATTTCTAATATTTAAAAATTGATAAAAACTAATAAGAGCTGCAAAGATTAAAGATATATTTCCAATTATTGCTGTCATATAAATTTATTTTAATTTTTTTAATTTTTTTTTTATTTCAGGCGGCATGTAATTTTCATCATGTTTTGCAAGCACTTCTGTTGCTTCAAAAATATTATTTTGCAAGTATCCTTTAACTATTACACCTTGCCCTTCTCTAAATAGATCTGGTAAAATTCCTTCATAAGTTACTTCTATAGTTTTTTTTAAATCTGTAATAGTAAAATTAATTTTTGTATCATTTCGGGCAACACTATTTTCTTCTACTAAACCTCCAAGCCTTACCTTTTCATCTTGTTTTAAATCTTTTTCTAAAATTTCTGAAGGTGTATAAAAAAACAAAATATTGTCTTGTAATACAATTAAAATTGTACCTACGATGAAGCAAAAAAAAGTAAAAGCTGAAAATAGTAAATAAAAACGTTTTTTTTTTGGAGTCATTGTCTATATTGATCAGCCTTTTTTTCTATTTTTTGAGATTTGGTCTAAAATTTTTCTTCTTTTTTTTAAAGATGAAACTGAAATAATAATTAGCAAAAGCATTATTATTAATGCAAAAGAACTAGCTGATACTATA
>JAKUPP010000083.1 GCA_022450705.1 Alphaproteobacteria bacterium
ATACTTCATTAATTTGCAACACTTGCTCAATTAAGAACAATTTAGTATTTTTAACTCAATTGAAAAAATGAAAGAAACAATTGCACTAATAGATGATGATAGAAATATACTCACGAGCATAAGCATAGCTCTTGAAAAAGAAGGTTTTAAAGTACAAACTTACTTAGATGGAGAGAGTGCTCTAATAGGTTTATCAAGAACTCCACCTGATTTAGCTGTGATAGATATTAAAATGCCAAAAATGGATGGAGAAGAACTACTTAAAAAATTAAGAAAAAAAACTTCTTTGCCAGTTATTTTTTTGACATCTAAAGACGATGAAATTGATGAGTTATTAGGTTTAAAATTAGGAGCAGATGATTTTGTAAAGAAATCTGGAGGTTTTTCAATCAAAGTTCTAATTGAAAGAATTAGAGTTCAATTAAGAAAAAAAAATATAAATAATATTGAAGATACAAAAAATATAATAACTCATGGAAAATTAAAGTTGGATCCATCTCAATTAGAATGTGAATGGGATGGAAAACAATTACCAGATAAATTGACTACAACAGAGTTTTTAATAGTTAAAGAATTAGCAAAAAGACCTGGTATTATTAAAGAGAGATCTCAATTAATGGACATAGCATATAGAGAAGATACTGATATTGAAGATAGAACAATAGATAGTCATGTTAAAAGAATTAGAAAAAAATTTAAAAAAATTGATACAAATTTTTCTGCCATAGAAACTAGATATGGAAGTGGGTATAGATGGAACGTTAGTTAATGTTCAATTTTTTTTTAAAAAATCTATCAATACTTAAAAAGTTTTTATTCATAAATTTAATTATTTTTGTTGTTCTTGGAACGTTTACCGTTATTTATCTTAAAACAGTTCAGCCAAATTTAATTAAAAAAAAAGCCGCAAATCATATTCAAATCATTGAAAATACTATAGATCATATACAAAGATTAAATATAGAATTTAAAGTGGAAGATATCAGAAGGTTTTTATTTTCTACAAGATTTTTGTTTCAAAACTTGGACCGAGTCATATTATATGACAATCAATTTAATTTAATAGGAGATACTGATACCTTGGATCTTGACCCAAGAGCTTTTTCCAAAAAACTTGATGTTGTTAAGCAAGAAATCGCTGATGATAAAAAAAAAGTTGTTGAAAAAACAAAAGAAAAACAAAAAAAAAATAACATTACTTCTTTAAAAGAAGTTTTGATTAATTATTCAGATTCAAAAGATTTTGGTAAGCCTTATACATATACCGTAGAAACTTATAATCAATTTTTGCTAACAACTATAAAAAATGTAAAATTTGATGGAGAAAATATAGGATATTTGGTGATTTCAGAAAATGCTAACGAAATCAGAACTGCAATAAATGAAAGGAAAAGCTTTGTAATTAGGACAGCTTTTATTGTAGCTATTGTAATATTTATTTTTTCGTTTGTTCTTAATAGGTATTTTTTAAAACCTATAAAAAATTTAGTTGGTTATACAAAAATAATTAAAGAAAAAAGTAAACAAAAATCAAATATTGAAAATTTAAAAAAAAGAAATGATGAAATAGGAATTTTGTCAAAGTCTCTTGATGATATGACTAATGATTTACATAAAAGAATTAATATTGCAGAAAATTTCTCAAGTGATTTGGTACATGAAATAAGAAATCCATTAGCATCATTAAAAAGTGCTTCTGAAATTATTAGTGAAACTGAAGATCAAGACAAAAGAGAAAAGTTAGTAAAAATTTTAGCTCACGATGTAGAACGTATTGAAAGACTTATTACAGATTACTCACAAATGTTAAAAGACGAAGTTGCTTTAAGCACAGAAAAAATGAACAAAATAAATTTAATATCTATTGTACAATCAGTTGTAGATGATTTTAATAATATTTATATAGAAAAAAGAGGAATCAAAACTGAATTAATAACTGATAATTATATAAAAGAGTTTAAAATTCTAGGTATTGAAAATAGAATTGAACAAATACTTGCAAATCTTTTAGAGAATGCAATTTCATTTAGCAGAGATAATCAAAAAATTATAGTTGAAGTTAAAAAAAACCAAAATGATCAAGTTGTTTTAAGAGTTATTGATCAAG
>JAKUPP010000084.1 GCA_022450705.1 Alphaproteobacteria bacterium
AAATATAGAGGAAAAGGATTTAAGAATAGATGTTTTTAGAGCATCTGGGCCAGGAGGACCATCCGAAAACCCAACTGATAGCTCTGTAAGAATTACTCATATACCAACAAATATAGTTGTTCAGCAACAAGATGAGAAATCACAACATAAAAATAAAGCTAAAGCTTTAAAAATTTTAAGAGCTAGAATTTATGATCACGAACAAACTAAATTAAAAAAATCACAGTCTGAAACAAGAAAAAATCAAGTAGGAACTGGTGATAGATCTGAAAGAATAAGAACATACAATTTTCCTCAAGGCCGTGTTACGGACCATAGAATTAATTTAACTTTACATAAATTAGAACAAGTTTTATCAGGAGAATCTTTAGATGAAATAATAGACAAGCTTTTAACGGAAGATAAAGCAATTAAACTTGCGAACTTAAATTAAATTATGGAAACAGTAAAATCTTGTTTAGAAGAAAAAACAAAATTATTGAAAGATAATTCAATAACCACACCTAGACTTGAGGCAAGATTATTATTAGCAAAAGCAGTAAACAAAGATCTAAATTGGACTTATTTAAATTTAGAAAAAAGAATTTCTAAAAAAAAACTTTCAAAATATAAAATACTTATTGAAAAAAAATTAAAAAAATTTCCAACAGCTTATTTGTTAGGTTACAAAGAATTTTATTCTATGAATTTTAAAGTAAATAAAAATACTTTAATACCAAGACCAGAAACAGAAATTATAATTGATGAAATCAAAAAAAATTTCCAAAATAAAAAAAAATTCTCGGTTTTAGATTTAGGGACAGGTACCGGGTGTATATTATTATCAATTCTTAGAGAATTTAGAAACGCAAGAGGCATAGGTATTGATAAAAATTTAGAAACTATAAAAATGGCAAATACAAATAGTAAAAAAAATAATTTATTAAAAAGGGCAAAATTTATTACTTCAGATTGGAACCAAAAAAATTTTTTTAAAAAAATTTTAAATGTAAATAAAAAATTTAATGGTCATGAAAAATTTGATTTAGTTGTTTCAAACCCACCATATCTTTTAAAAAATGAAATGAAGAAACTTATTCCTGAAGTTACTTATGAACCAAAAGAATCTCTTTATGATAATGAAGATGGTTTGAGTTTTTATAAAAGAGTTTTGCCAGAAATTAATTCAATACTTTCAAAAAACAGTTATTCTTATTTTGAAATTAATCCTAAAAGTTTAAAAAATATTGAAAAGATTTGTAAAAATAATAATTTTTATAATTGTCAATACATAGAAGATTTGTCTGGAAAAAAAAGATTTGTTTTAATAAAAAACTAATAAACTCCTAAATTGTCAATTTTTCTATAAATTGCATCCTTTGTTTCTATAAATCTTTGCAATTCATCATCTTTTAATTTTCTTCCTGAAGGAAGTTTAAGTCTTTGTGGATTTATTCTTTTATTATTTTTTAAAATTTCAAAATGTAAATGAGGACCAGTAGACCTACCCGTTGATCCCACATATCCTATAATTTGCCTTTGTTTTACTCTGCCTCCTGGTGTTTTATTAAATTTAGATAAATGAGCATAAGCAGTTTTAAAATTATTTGCATGTCTTATTCTAATATATTTTCCATACGCACCATTCCAGCCTTTCTTTTCAATTATACCATCGCCAGCTGCATAAATAGGCGTTCCCTTTGGCGCAGCAAAATCCACACCTCTGTGTTTTACATTGTAACCAAGTATAGGATGTTTCCTCATACCAAAGCCTGAAGATAAACGCGCTCCATCAATAGGTGTTTTCATTAAAAGTTTTTTTGCACTTTTGCCATTTTCATCAAAATATTCAATTTTTCCATTATCAGACTCAAACCTAAAAAGTTTTAGAGAACCAAGACTTTGTAATTCAAGGCTAGCATACAAAATTTTTCCTAAATTTTTATTTGATTTGTCATATTTTATAAATTCTTCTTCATAAAAAATTTCGAAATTATCATTTCTCCAAATATCTCTTTGAAAATCTACACTAAAACTAAATATAGCAATCATTTCATTAATTGCTTTTTTACCTATTCCTGCCCTTAAGCCAGATAAATATAAACTGTCTGTTATAAAACCATTTTTTTTTAATAATCTTTTTTGGGTTTTTTTGCTAGTAATTTCTGCAATAAATTTTTCATCAATTTTTTCTACATAAAAGTTTTTATTAAACTCAAGTGGTATAAAAATTGAATTAATATATTTTTTATCTTTATCCTCATATTTTATAGTAATTTCTTTTCCTATAATAAGATTCTTAGGGTTAAATATTTTTTTTGTTTCTTTTATAACTTCAGTAATTTCTTTATTTTGAAATCCAGATTTTTTCAAAATTTTTTCTAATGTATCACCTGATTTTATTTTAATATCCAATCTAGGGGCAGCTTGTTTCAATCTTTTATTAACTAATTCTTCATTAAATTGATTTTTTTCGTAAATTACTTCA
>JAKUPP010000085.1 GCA_022450705.1 Alphaproteobacteria bacterium
ACTAGTAAAAGGAATTTTTTAACAGGTTCAGCAACTTTAGCTGGAGTAGCAGCTGCAACATCGGTACTACCGATATCAATTGCACAAGCTAATCATAGAAAATATGATTCAAAAGGTTTGCGAGATTTTATTAAATGGAAAAATAGAAATGCTCTAATTGTTCATTCTAAAAAAGGTATTGAGTCACACAGAACTGCAATTGGCGAAAGTATAATTACTCCAATTAGAAATATTTATATTAGAAATAATATGCCGACTATGACCGACCTACAAATCGGAGATAGAAACAAATGGAAATTGTCTGTGGAAGGAGTTAAACAGCCCAAAACATTTACTTTGGCTCAGTTGAAAAAACTTGGCCAAACAACTATCGCAACAGTGCTACAATGTTCAGGTAACGGAAGAGGTTTTTTTGAACATGGACCAAAAGGATCACAATGGATGACGGGTGCAGCTGCGTGTATTATATGGACAGGTGTTCCAGTTAAAAAGGTAGTTTCTGCATGTGGAGGAATTGCAAGTGGTGCAAAATTTATGACTTGTACAGGAGTTGATGCACCAAAAGATTTGGATCCAAAAAAAGCAACGGTCGAGAGATCAGTTCCGCTTAAAGTTTATAAAGATGCTATTTTAGCTTGGGAGATGAATGGTGTTCCTCTTCCAAATGCTCATGGAGGTCCACTAAGATCTATTCCGCCAGGATATTTTGGTATTAATAACGTAAAACATTTAGGTAAATTAGCTTTTACTGAAACAGAGTCAGATGTGAAATACATGAAAACAAGTTACAGAATTTCACCAATTGGAAAAAAAGGTCCAGAGTATCCTTCTTGTTGGGAAATGCCCATTAAATCATGGATTGTAAGACCTACTGAATATGTAAAAGCTGGCAAGGTTCAAATTGCTGGTGTGGCGATGGGCGGAACTAAAAAAGTTAAAAGCGTTAAAGTTTCAATTGATGGAGGACAAAGCTGGAAAAAAGCGAAATTTGTAGGTCCTGATCTTGGTAAATACGCATGGAGACAGTTTGTCTTTGAAGCAAACTTAGAACCCGGAAATTACAATCTTGCTAGTAAGGCTTCTGCCGGTAGCGATACTCAACCTGAACTAAGATACGAAAATAGAAGAGGGTACGCCCATAACGGTTGGAAAGATCATAGCGTAAACGTTGAAGTAGGATAAAAATTTAAGCATTAAAGATATTAAATTTTTCATACCTTAATAACTTTCTGTAATGAGAATTTGTAGAATTTCTTTTGTTGTTTTATTATTTTCATTTTCCTTAATGATAGATCTAAAAGCAGATTCTGAAAAAATGGTTTTAGGGTTGGAGGTTTTCAACAATAAAGCTATGTGTGGTACTTGTCATGTTTTAAAGGCTGCCGGGTCAGTAGGCGATATAGGTCCAGATTTAGATGATCTAAAACCTTCAGAAGAACAAGTAAGAGGTGTTGTAACCGAGGGGCTTGGAGTAATGCCAGCATTTGGAGAGGAAGGTTTATTAACTTCAGAAGAGATTGATGCAGTATCATATTACGTCACTCATAGTTCTGAAAAATAGCAAAATTGTATAATTAGGGAAGAATTAAATATAATAAAGTAATTAACAAATCATAATTTTTGTGATTTAATTTATTTATGTTGATAGATCCATTTAAGAGAAAAATATCATACGTAAGAGTATCAGTAACAGATCGTTGTGACTTTAGATGTACGTATTGTATGTCTGAAGATATGGAATTTTTACCTAAAAAAGATGTTTTATCATTAGAAGAATTAGATAGGCTTTGTAATACTTTTATCGATCTTGGTGTAAAAAAACTTAGAATTACAGGAGGAGAACCTCTAGTTCGAAAAAATATAATGCAACTATTTAGTAATCTTGGAAAAAAACTGGGCCAAGGATTAGAAGAATTAACGCTTACTACAAATGGCTGTCAACTCGATCGTTATGCAAAAGATTTATTTGAAAATGGAGTTAGAAGAATTAATGTTTCATTAGATTCTTTAGAGAAAAACAAATTTAAAAAAATTACTCGCATCCGCGATTTAGATAAAGTTATCAACGTAATTATGGTTGCAAAAAAAGCAGGATTAAAAGTAAAAATTAATAGAGTGGCTTTAAAAGGAATTAATGACAATGAAATTTTAAATTTAGTGAATTGGTGCGGTGAAAATAAATTTTCTTTAACATTTATAGAAGTAATGCCAATGGGTGAAATTGGGGAAAAAAGATCAGACCAATATATGCCTCTAACTGAAGTTAAGAGTTTGATACAAACAAAATATAGCTTAACAGAAGATTCATTAAGAACTGGAGGTCCCGCAAGATATGTACATTGCCATGAAACAGATCAAAAAATTGGTTTTATTACCCCACATACTCATAATTTTTGTGAACTTTGTAATCGGGTAAGAATTACTTGTACTGGAGAAATGTACATGTG
>JAKUPP010000086.1 GCA_022450705.1 Alphaproteobacteria bacterium
TCTGCTTTATGAGCTAGCATAGGACCTGGCGCCACATCACCGATTGCATAACTTCCATCCACACTTGTTTTAAATTGTTGATCAACTTCAATAGCTTTTTGATCATTTAGTTTGACGCCAATTTTTTCGAGATTTAATTCTTCCGTATTAGGCTTTCTTCCAATTGACATGAGAACAACATTGAATTTATTTTTTACTTGTTTTTTATCTTTTTCTGATTCCATTGTTACTTCAACATCTTTTGATCCAACCTTAGTAGCAACAACCTTATGAGATAATTTAAATTCTAGTCCTTGTTTTTCTAATGATTTCATAAATTCATTGGCTATTTCACCATCCATTGTGGGCACAATACGATCAAGTTTTTCAACAACAGTAACTTTAGTTCCGAGCCTAGACCAAACAGATCCCATCTCTAAACCAATATATCCTCCTCCAATTACCAACATAGTTTTTGGAACCGCAGATAAAGATAATGCACCGGTTGATGTTACAATTTGTTTTTCGTCAACAGTTATTCCTTGTCTTTCCATAGAAGAAGAGCCCGTTGCAATAATAAAATTTTTAGCAGATAATGTTAATTCTTTAGAAGACTGAACTTTAATAGTTTGTTTATCAACAAATGATGCCGTTCCACTTAAATGTGTAATTTTATTTTTTTTAAATAAAAAACCAATTCCTGCAGTTAATTGTTTCACAATTTTATTTTTGCGCTGCATTAATTTAGAAAGATCTAAATCAACTTTTCCAGTTTTAATCCCATGCTCTTCAGCATGATTTTTAAATTCTATAAATTTTTCGGATGAATTTAATAGTGCTTTAGATGGGATGCAGCCTATATTTAAACATGTTCCTCCTAATGTTGCTTCTTTTTCAATGCATGCTACTTTCATTCCCAATTGAGAAGCACGTATTGCTGCAACATAACCGCCTGGTCCAGCACCAATAATAATTAAATCAAAATCAGCCACTATATTCCTAAGATGATAGATGATGGATTTTCGAGTAATTCTTTAACTTTAACTAAAAAACCAACGCTCTCTTTGCCATCAATAATGCGGTGATCATAACTAAAAGCTAAGTACATCATAGGTCGTATGACAATTTCATCATCAACAACTACCGCTCTTTTTGAAATATTATGCATACCCAAGATACCAGATTGAGGACGATTAATAATGGGTGTACTCAACATTGAGCCATAAACACCACCATTTGAAATGGTGAAAGTCCCGCCTGATAAATCATCCATTGTTAATGTTCCTTTTTTTGCTTTGGAACTTAATTCAACAATTTGTTTTTCAATATCACCAAATGTCATTTTATCTGCATTTTTTAAAACAGGTACAACAAGGCCTTTTTCAGTACCAACAGCTATCCCGATATCATAATGATTTTTATAAATAATGTTGTCATCTCGAATTTCAGCATTCACAGCAGAAAACTCCTGTAGTGCCATTACACTAGCTTTGACAAAAAATGACATAAAACCAAGTTTGACATCGTAACGCTTCATAAAATCTTCTTTTTTTGCTTCTCTTACATTAATTATTTCAGACATATCAATTTCATTAAATGTTGTCAGAATAGCTGCTGTATTTTGTGCTTCTTTCAACCTAGTTGCAATGGTACGTCTAATTTTGGATAAGGGGACAATTTCTTCTCTTTCCATACTTGATTTATTATTATTTTTTGATGGATTTTTTAAATGTTCTAAAACATCTGCTTTGGTTAATCTTCCATCTTCACGAGAAGATTTAATTTTGCTTGACTCTAAATTATTTTCCTCAAGTATTTTTTTTACAGATGGAGAAAGCTTAGGATCATTTGTTAAATTATTTTGATTATTTGAAACAACTTTAGTCTTTTTATTCTCTTTTGAAACTTCTTCTTCTGGTAGCTGTTTTTTTTCTTTAGATGGTGTTGTTGCGTCAATTTCTCCAATGATACCGAGAACACCTCCAATATTTACATCTTTTCCTTCTTTAACTTTAATTTCTGATAATACACCTGCGCTTGGAGCAGGTACTTCTACGGTTATTTTATCTGTTTCAATTTCTACCAAAGGTTCGTCGACTTCAAAAGATTCTCCAATTTTTTTTAACCATTTGGAAACAGTTGCTTCTGTGATTGACTCACCGAGTGTTGGGACTATTAATTCAACAGACATCTAGATTTAAATCTTATTTATCACTTTAAACAGTTTATTCAATTGGGAGTTGATATTTCACAAGAGAAACTCCGCTCCACATATCTAAAATTTCTTGTTTCTCTGCTTCTATGGCCAATCGCAGAATATTTTTTTGATTAGCTAAATGGCGATCAAAAACACCAGTTGCTGGAGAAGCAGCGGCTCTTCTTCCAACGTATAATAATTTTTCTTGCTTCATGTTGATTTG
>JAKUPP010000087.1 GCA_022450705.1 Alphaproteobacteria bacterium
GCAAGTATCTTTATTTTACTTACATCTAAATATATTTTAAGAGATAATAATGAGTAATAATTTTTTAGAAATTAAAAATGTTAGTTTTAGAGCTGGAGGAAAAACTAAAGTAAAAAACGTTTCTTTTAATATTAAAAATAAGGGAGATATAATTTGCCTTTTAGGACCTTCTGGTGTTGGCAAGACTACAATCCTTAGGACAATTGCAGGATTAGAAAAAATTAAATCAGGATCAATAAAGCTTAAAAATAAAACCTTGTCATCTGCAAAAGACCATATTGAACCAGAAAATCGAAATATATCTCTATCATTTCAGGAAAATAGTTTATTTCCTCATTATACAATTGAAAAAAATATAAATTTAGGAGCAGAAGCAAAAAAGCTAAATGGGAAAAAGAAAATTAGTCCTAAAAAAATAATTAAATTGTTAAATATCGAAAAAATATTAAGCAAATATCCTCACCAAATAAGTGCAGGCGAAGCACAAAGGGCAGCTCTTGCTAGATCTTTAGTTACGCAACCAGATCTCTTATTGTTAGATGAGCCATTATCAAATGTTGATCAAAGTTTTAAAGAAGAAATACAAGTTCAGCTAAAAAAGCTTTTAAATGATTTAAAAATAACAACTATTGTTGTTACTCATGATTCTTATGAAGCCTTTTATCTAGGATCAAAATGTGGAGTAATTTTAAATGATAAACTAAAACAATTTGACGATCCTTATAATGTTTATCATTTTCCAAATTCAGTTGAAGTTGTTAATTTTTTAAATAGAGGAATACTTATTCCTGCAAAAGTTACTGGTGAAAATAGCCTTGAAAATGAGGACCTTGGTAAAATAAAAGGCAATTTTATTAAACATTATCCAAAAGGCTCAGATGTGCAGCTATTGTTGCAACCTGAAGACTTGGAACATGATGATAAAAGTAACCTAAAGCTGGATGTCGTTGATAGAAAATTTAGAGGGACTAACTTTATTTACACACTTAGAACCCGAAGTAAAAAACTAATTCCAGTTTTTGTTCATTCCCACCACATTCATCAGCATGAAAAAGATGAAAAATTTGGAATTAAAAGACCAATTCATATTGATCATATTGTTTGTTTTTAAGTATTAACTTAAATATATTTGTAAATTAATGGATACAAACGTATTTTTTATAATTCTATTAGCAACTGTAATGCACGCTGTTTGGAATGGGATGGTAAAAAAACATCCAGACAAAGTAGTTGCAGTGTCAGGAATTGTTTTTGGTCACGTTCCTGCATCAATCATTGCAATTATCTTATTACCAGCACCATCTTTAGAATGCATTCCTTATATAATTGCCAGCGCATTAATTCACCAAGGATACAACTGGTATTTATTATCTTCTTATAAAATTGGAGATCTGACAAAAGTTTATCCTATAGCAAGAGGTTTTGGACCTTTGGTTGCTACACTAATTTCAATATTAATTTTAGGTTTGGTTTTGGATAATTTGATTATCTTATCAATTTTTTTAATATGCGCAGGAATTATGATCCTTGGAATTTTTGATCAAAAAAATAAAAAAAATTCTAAAATAATACAATATTCTTTGATTACAGGTTTTTTTATTGGGCTTTATTCAATCGTAGATGGATATGGTGCAAGAATTAGTTTGTCAGCTATAACTTATATGAGCTGGTCATTTATTCTAATAGCAGTTTTTTTTCCAATAGTGCTTAAAATTAAAAAACAAAAAAACATATTTAAAAATGTAATGAGTAGAGGAAAACAAATATTTTGGATTGGGGGAACTTTATCTTATATAATTTATATTATTGTTGTTTGGGGTTTTACAAAAGCACCAATTCCTATGGTTGGTGCATTAAGAGAATCTAGTATATTTTTTTCCATATTTATTGGATATTTCTTTTTAAAAGAAAAGATTACTCCAACAAAGATATTCTCTATTCTATTAATTCTTGTTGGAGTAATCGGTTTAAAACTATTTTAAAACCACCCCTTTGGAACAATTATATAGTGAATAGCAAGCACTATTCCAACTGATACACTTAATCCAAAGATCATTTTAACAAAATCTTTTCCAATTAATGGGAAAACATATTTAAATTTATAATCTTTGTTCATTGTTGAAATTGCTACTTCTCGACAAAATAATAATCCAACAAACTCCCAAGTTGTTGACATTGGTAGATCATTTAATTCTTTAAAGTAAAATAAAACTGCTGCGTAAATTACATTAATAATAGTAGCTGATCGTGCATATCTAGTTCCAGTTTTCTCCAAAACTACTTTTTGTATGGGCCCACCGTGAATGTAGAAAATATAAAATA
>JAKUPP010000088.1 GCA_022450705.1 Alphaproteobacteria bacterium
AGTTTCCTGATAGGTTCTGATTCAATGTGCGTCTGTAAACATCAGTAATTCTACGATTATGTATTATTTCAAAAATTCTGGATAACGATTCTATTTTTTTGGAGACGCCTGTTATTTGCATATTATTTTTATTAATTTCAATGTCTGGAAATATATTTAAAATTGCCGTTTCAATTTTTTGTAGATCTTCGGATGGGTTAATTGCACAAAAAACCTCTATACTACAAGATAATTCAGGTATTTTCATTTTTCCATTTTTGTATAATTTTCTGTGCAGATTCTATTAGCTCACTAATAGTTAATTCACTATTCAAAATCTTTTCGTCAGAATTATCAATGGATTCATTTATTCCAATGCCAAGTTCTCTATTATCTCTTTCATTAAATTTTTCAGGTGTATCTGGATCATCAGAACGTCCTCTAGCTTTTAAAAAATTAAAGCGTGTTTCCGTTGATGCTGTGATTGCTAAAAGTTTTACAATGCCAATTTTTTTTAGAACTTCAATCTCTGCATTTGATCTTACACCATCAATGATAACTACACTATCTTCAGCATTTGTGATTTGGTCAACAAGTAATAACGCAATAGCCCCGGCTCCGTTTTTCTCTCTAAGTTCAAGCATTATTTTACCAAGATTTTGTCCTGTTGGGTCAAGGTTTCGCCTTTTTGCTTCAGCTCTTACACCATCACCTAATGTTAAAGTGAAATATCCCTCTTCTTTTAATGCACTAACAATAGTTGATTTTCCTGAACCTGGCATTCCAGTAAGACAGATCATGAGTTTAGGCAATATACAATATTTACAGGCTCTAGTGATTTGAATTTACCGATAATAATTAAAATGGCTTGGAAAATAAACTGCTAATGCGAACATTTGTTGCGATAGAAATCAATAACCGAGAAATACTGGATAATATTACTAAATTCCAAAAAGATGCCAATATTGATGCAAAAGCAATTTTTCCTGAACAAATACATTTCACATTACAATTCATAGGAGAAATTGATATTGCATCAAAGGAAAAAATTGTAAATGCAATAAATAGAATAGAATTCTCCAAGTTTGAAATAACACTAGAAGGAATAGGTGCATTTCCTAGAACTAAATCCCCTCGAGTGATTTGGATAGGCGTGGATAAGGCTGGTGGAGAATTAATTTCTGCTCTTGCTAGTCAAGTTCATACAAAACTGTCAGAATTAGGATTCAAAAATGACAAGCCATTCAAGCCTCATATCACAGTCTTTAGAGTTAAAAATAAGATTAATGATGTTACAGATGAATTGGCAAAATTTAACTCAAAAATATTTGGAATACAGTTAGTATCACAGATAAAACTTAAAAAAAGTACATTAACATCAAGCGGTCCAATCTATGAAGATTTAGCGGTGGTTGAAGCAACAAATGAATAAGGTCTTGATGCAAGCAAAACGACTTGCAATACCAACAAAAATAAAAAATGAAAAACTAAACAGTGTTGCAAATACTGCTATGAAATTAGTCAGTAAGGAAATAACAAAATACACTGAAATAACATCAATACATTATGGTGGCTCGTATGCAAAAGGAACATGGACATCCGAAAAACCAGATATAGATATTTTTGTCAAATTTAAAAAATCGACGTCAGAAAAAAAATTTAAATCAATTAGCAAAAAAATTGGCTTTAATGCATTGAAAAAATTTAAACCATATACAAGATACTCTGAACATCCATTTGTTGAGGCTGTAATTAAAAATATTAAGATAAATATTGTTCCTTGCTATGATGTCAAAGCAGGAGAATGGAAAAGTGCCGCTGATAGATCTACTTTCCATACAGAATTTATTTTAGAAAATCTTTCTGGACCACTAAAGGATGATGTTCGAATTTTAAAATATTTTATGTCTGTAAATGGTATTTACGGAGCAGAAATTGCAAAACAAGGATTTAGTGGTTATGTTGCTGAAGTTTTAGTTTATTATTTTGGCAGTTTTACAAATGTACTTAAAGAAATTGCAAAACTAAAAAATGATAATGCAATTGGAAAGCCAAGAAAAAAATTTGATTCTACAATTATCATTATAGATCCAATTGACTCTAATAGAAATTTAGGCGCTGCTATCTCTACGGAAAATGTTGGAAAATTTATTCTTCTATCTAGAGCATTTATCAACAAACCATCCATACAATTTTTTAGAAATCAGCGTAAAAAACTGTCTTCAAAAAATATTTTGAATAAT
>JAKUPP010000089.1 GCA_022450705.1 Alphaproteobacteria bacterium
CATCTTTTCACCACGAATAGCTGCCATTTTTTTATCGTTAGTGAATAGTAAATCGCCTTGTAAAATTTGTTTAATGTTTAAACTAGATAGATGAGCAAGACATACTGATAATTTTTGAGCGACTGCACCAGTATGGTTTCGTCTTATGTCTGCTGTTGTGTAATTGATTTTAGGAGTTACGTTGAATACAGATTTAGTACCAACGAAGAATTTACCGTTTTCAGGATTGACACCACATATAATAGCAGGTGCCCCATCCCATTTAACAGTAGTATTGATTTTTGCTCCCGAGTTACCTGCGAGCATATCTCTTACTGATTTTAGAAAGTTAATTGCATTAACTCCACCCGCTGATCCCCTATTGATTATATCATCTTCTAGGTGTTCTAGGTGTGTATTTTTGTCTTTTGTGAAAAAACCTTTAAAACTAAACATTATTCCTCATTTATTCCATTAGTATAATCTATCTTCAAATATCCATTAACAAATCATATAGTACTATTTATACAATTATCCTTTTGCAATCACAAATTTAGCGGATAATGGACTTCTTGAAGTTACTACTTGAAACATTAATCTAATAAATTTGTTTCGGTCATTACGAGGATCGGAAAACCATTTCTTTATAATTGGCATTGTATTATTAGTAAGAAGTTCCGCACTTGCATTTGCCATATAATGGTCATATTCAGTTACATTTTTACGTGCTGGGTGTTTATTACTTCTTAATTCTTCTTTAAGTTCTTCAAGTTCTTTTTTTCTTATTAAAAATTTTGTATTGGATTTATCATATTCTGAAAGAAATTTATTAGCAGTAGACTTATCAACAGTACTCCATATTTTTGCAAATAGTTTTTGGGATGCTAATGAACCTCCTCTTGCTTCTGAACCAGTAAATTCGCATACAAACCTACCACTAGAACCAGAAGGATCGTGTCTTATTTTTATTTCACCACCAACTCCACCTTCCAATGTTGAGTATAATTTTATATCTCTTGTTTCAGTTTTACCACCTTTTTTAAATTTAGCCCAAGACTTTCTTTCATTTTTATCAAGTCTACTATATTTTTTCCAATCAGATACATTTTTAAATTTTATATCTCTTAAAAATTTAGATTTAATATCTTCTGACCAATTTACTTTTTTTAATTGTACAGTTGATGAAGTCTTTTTTAATGATAATGGTAATAAATTACCGCCATTAATTAATTTTGTTATACAATTATTCAAATCTGTAATATCATAAGATGATGATTTAGATTCTGCTTTACTTAATTCTTTTTTTAATACTTCTTTAGCAGTTGGATTAGCAAAATATATATCAGCTGGACTCCATTTATTAATATCAGTAAATCCAAAAACACCTGGTATTTCTTCTTTTACCAATTGAGTTGTTAAAGATTTATTTGCTATTTTAAATATCGCACCAATCGTACCCATTACATCTTTATCTCCACGAAGATAAAACATTTTACCATCATTAAATCCTTTACTTTTAATGCTAAAATCTCTATCAATTGTATGTAAATCACTAACTACTTTATTTGCAATTAACAATGAAGATTTATACCAATCAATTCTTTTATCTAAAAAAGCATATACATCTTTAGTAGGCACATCAACATCTACTCTATCTAATGCTGTTTCAAGAAGTTTTGGTTGACTATCTTTAAATTTTTTAAACGTGGGGTATCTTGTTATATTTAAAATATTTTTTGATTGTGATTGACCTAAATAATCTGCCGCTGAGCAAAATATTGCTTGGGCACTTTCTGCTAATGTTGTTTCTCCTGCCATATCTCTCCTTATATGACTATTTATATGGTGCCCAAAGAAGGAATTGAACCTCCAACCTACTGATTACAAATCAGTTGCTCTACCAATTGAGCTATTTGGGCGATACACATAAGTGCTTGACAACACCACCGTTTTCTTGCCAGACTTTATGTTTGTTTTGGAATTGTGCTAATTTATCTGCGTCTTCTTCAAAAAACGTTTCTGATATAATAGAACCTGTAGGTTTCTCTACTACCTGCCAAAGTATCTTTCTACCTTTCTTAACCATCTTCGTTTCGTAAGAAAGTGTATACTTATACTTTGCTGGTCTCTTGTCGTTTCTGCTGAACCTTACTTTTTGTTTTGCCATTTTTCTTTTTCTTTTTATCCCCAAAAATATCTTCCCAATTAGCTTTATAT
>JAKUPP010000009.1 GCA_022450705.1 Alphaproteobacteria bacterium
AGGTGGTGTTCCTACATTAATGAAAGCATTGTTAGATGGCGGCTATTTACATAAAAATTGTATAACTGTTACAGGAAAAACAATAGCGCAGAATTTAAAAGGTGTAAGATTTCCAAAAAACCAAGATGTAGTTCTAGAAACAAAGAATCCTATTAGTAAAAGTAGTGGAGTTGTTGTTTTAAAAGGATCACTTGCATCACAAGGGGCAGTTGTAAAGATTGCTGGAATGGAAAATTTAGAATTTATTGGAAAAGCAAGATGCTTTGATTGTGAAGAAGACGCATTTAAAGCAGTGCAAAAGAAAAAATATAAAGCAGGCGATGTTTTTGTTATACGTTATGAAGGACCACGTGGAGGCCCTGGAATGAGAGAAATGTTGTCAACTACTGCAGCTATTTATGGTCAAGGTATGGGAGATAAAGTTGCATTAATTACAGATGGAAGATTTTCAGGAGCAACCAGAGGGTTTTGTGTAGGTCATGTTGGACCAGAAGCAGCTGTTGGAGGACCAATAGCACTTATAAAAAATGGCGATAGTATCCATTTAGATGCTAATAAAGGAATAATAAATTTATTGGTTAATAAAAAGGAACTGGCTAAAAGAAAAAAGAAATGGAAAGCTAGAAAAAATTATTTTCAATCTGGTTCTTTATGGCGTTATGCAAGAAATGTTGGTGATGCATATAAAGGGGCAGTAACACATCCTGGCGCTAAAACAGAAACGCATACTTTTTCAGAAATATAATTCTTTTATGAAGATGATTAAAAATAAAATAGAAAATTACAATTTAAATTCACAAATAATTGGAACATGATCAGAAGGTTTTTCTAATCCTCTTAACTTACTATCGATATAACATTTATCTAATTTATCTACCATGGAAGAGGGTAAAAGAAAGTGATCAATTCTAAGTCCTTTATTATTTTCAAAATTTGTTTTTCTTTTATAATCAAAGAAAGTATATTCTATCTTCTCACCATTAATCGCTCTGTACGCATCGGTTAATCCTAAATTCATCATGGACCAGAATTTTTTTAAAGTATCTTCGTGAAAAAGAGCATCATTTGTCCAAGATTCAGGATTGTGAACATCAATTTCTTTTGGAATAACATTAAAATCACCAGCTAAGATAAATTTTTTATTTTCATTTAAATTTTTTTTTATGTAGTTCGTTAATCTATCCATCCATTTTAATTTATAAGGAAACTTATCAGTATCTATAGGATTTCCATTTGGTAAATAAATACAAATTAATTCAATATCTTTTATTTTAGATGTAAGAAACCTTGCCTGATCATCATTTTTATCTCCTGGCAAATTTTTATTAAGAGTATTAATCTTTTCTTTGGAGAGAATAGCAACACCGTTATAGGATTTTTGACCTAAAAAAATTGCTTCATAACCAATACTTTTAATATCATCTATTGGAAATTCATGATCTTGAACTTTCGTTTCTTGAACAAAGACAATTTCGTATTGTTTTTTTTTCAGCCATTTAGATAACACATCGAACCTAGCTCTTATAGAATTTACATTCCATGAAGCGATTCTGATATTAGACATTTTTAATTATAATGAGAATGAAGTACCACAGCCACAAGAAGACGAGGCTTTTGGATTGTTAATTTTAAAACGCGAACCAATTAAGTCTTCAACAAAATCTATTTCGGATCCTTTTATTAAATTTAGAGAATTTTTATCAACAACTACTACAGCGCTGTTTTTTTTTATAATAATATCTTTTTCTTTAGAACTATTTTCCATATCTAAGTTATATTGAAAACCCTGGCAACCACCTCCAGTAACAGTAATTCTCAACATTTTTTTTTCTTTTTTTTTAGAAAGCTCAATGATTTTTTTTGCAGCGTTATTTGTTATTACTAAATTATCCATAATTTTAAAAATAATAATTTTATAATCTTATTTTATTCAGGTTATTATTAAAATAGTATATTTTTTTGAAAATTAAACATGTTAAATGTTTCTAAATTTGGAATTAGACCTGATAAAACATTAGGTAGAGTTTATGAAACAGAGAATGATAAATTTAGAAACAATTATCAAAGGGATGTCGGTAGAATTATTCACTCTACAGCCTTTAGAAGGTTAAAATATAAAACTCAAGTTTTTGTTAATCATGAAGGAGATCATTTTAGGACTAGATTAACACATACCTTGGAAGTTTCACAAATAGCCAGATCTATAAGTAGATATTTTAAATTAAATGAAGATTTAACTGAAGCAATAGCTCTTGCACATGATTTAGGACATACCCCATTTGGACACGCTGGTGAAGATGCACTTGTTAAAGCATCAGGTTCTTACTTTAATCACAACGACCAGTCTTTTAGAATTGTTACATTTTTAGAAAAGGCATATTCAACGTTTGACGGACTTAATTTAACTTGGGAAACACTAGAAGGACTGGCTAAGCATAATGGACCATTAAAAAATATAAATAAAAAAAGTACTATTTTTTTATTTAATGAAAGTTCTATGGATCTAGATCTAAAAATATTCCCATCTCTGGAAGCACAAATTGCATCTATATCAGATGATATTGCTTATATGAACCACGATTTAGATGATGGATTTAGAGCTGGTTTGTTTAGTTTAAAAGACTTAACTAAATTAAGTTTTTATAAAGAATTTATTAAAAAATATGGATTAGAGCCTAATAGTAGTAGATTCAAAAAAGAATTAGTAAGAAATTTAATAAATAAGATGGTTGTAGATTTAATTGTACAAACAGAAAAAAACTTACAGAAAATTAAACCAAAAAATGTTAATCATATAAGAAACGCAGGTTTTAATATTGCTTCTTTTTCTACGAAAATGAAAAAAAATATTTCGGAAATAAGATTTTTTTTGAACAAGAAAATGTATAATCATAAAACAGTCAGTGATAAAACAAAAAAATATAAAAAAATAATAGAAATTTTGTATCAACAATATTCAGCAAATAAAGTAGATATTCCATCAAAATGGATTAATGAAACATATGGCAGGATCCCAACTGACTATGAAACAAATAAAAAACAAATGATAATTGATTATATATCCGGGATGACTGATAGATATATTCTTAAAATTTATAATAGAAAATAAAAAAATGAGTTTTTACAATACCTTAAAAAAAGATATTAATGCAATACTTAATAAAGATATTCTTAAAAAAGTCTATAAAAAAGAAGTGTTAAATATGTTTCAAGTCAGCGAGCCTCCAAAAGATAAATTTGGAGATGTGTCTACAAATGCCGCGTTAGTCTTATCTAAATTTTTAAAAATTTCTCCTAATAATTTTGCCGATTTACTTATTAAGGAATTAAAAAAAATTAAATATATAGAAGACGCTAAAGTTGAAGGTCCTGGTTTTATAAATTTGTCATTAAAAAAAGATTTTTGGTTATCAGAACTTAAAGAAGTTTTATTAAAAAATGATAAATATGGAGAAAGTAATATTGGAAAATCAGAAAAAGTAATTATAGAATTTGTTTCTGCAAATCCAACAGGGCCTTTACATATTGGTCATTGCAGAGGAGCAGTATATGGAGATGTTCTTTCAAATATTATGAAGAAACTTGGCTATAAAGTTTTTAAAGAATATTATATTAACGATACCGGCTCTCAAATAGATAAGTTAACAAACTCTGTAATATACAGATATAACGAACTCTTTAATAAAAACAAAAAAAATATTGATGAAAATTTGTATCCAGGAGAGTATTTAATTAATCTTGCTCAAGATCTAAAGAAAAAATATGGATCAAAATTATTAGAAAAGAACAAAAAAAACAATTTAACAATAAAAGATTTTTCTCTTAAATGGATTCTAAATTTAATAAAGAATGATTTAAATTTATTAGGCGTGAATTTTGATTTATTTTATTCTGAAAATAATTTGATAAAAAAAAATAAAATTTCAATTTGCCTAGATACATTAAAAAAAAATAAATTAATTTATGAAGGAATACCAGAAAAACCTAAAGGCGGTGATTTGGATGAATGGGAACCTAGAAAACAGTCTTTGTTTAAATCAACTAATTTTGGCGATGATGCAGATAGGGCATTACAGAAATCAGATGGTGATTACACTTATTTTGCAAAGGACATAGCTTATCATTGGGATAAGTATAAAAGAGGTTTTAGTTTTATGATAAATGTTTGGGGAGCTGATCACGGAGGTTATATTAAAAGACTTTCAAGCGCTGTTAAGGCAATAACAAATAATAAAGTAAATATTATCATCAAGACATGTCAACTTGTAAGAGTTATAGATAAAAAAAAAGCACTAAAAATGTCTAAAAGAGAAGGAAAATTTATTTCTTTAAAAAAAGTTTTGGACAATGTAGGGAAAGATGTAACAAGATTTATTATGTTATTAAGAAAAAATAATGAGGATATAGATTTTGATTTAGAGAAAATAACTGAAGAAAGTAAAGATAATCCTGTTTTTTACGTACAGTATGCGCATGCTAGATGTTGTTCAGTTTTAAGAGAAGCAAAAAATTATTTTAATCCAAAAGAAATTAGTTTAAATGAAATAAAAAAAAACGATTTAAAAAACCTTAATGATAAAAACGAAATTTTATTAATTAAAGAAGTTGTTAAGTGGCCAAAAATTATAGAAGATTCTGTACATTACCACGAACCTCATAGAATTACATTTTTTCTACAATCATTATCGTCAAAATTTCATAGTTTTTGGAATTATGGAAAAATGGATCCTAGTAAAAGATTTATAAACATTGATAATAAAAGTTTAACGCTCTCAAGATTAAGTTTGATTTATGCTGTTAGAATCATATTAAGTAACGGTTTAAATTTACTTGGTGTAAAACCATTAAACATAATGAAATAAAAAAAATGAATTTAATTAAATTTTTATTAATATCATTTGTTTTGTTTGGATTTTTTTTTCTCATTAAGCATTACAATAATCTTGAAAATTATAAAAATAATAAAGATGATAATAAAATTCCAATAATTGAAGCAGATAATAAGCCTTATAAAATCTTGCCTCCACCAGAAGATTTAAATAACCCTTTACAAAATTCTTGCAGTCTAAACGATGAATGCTAGAAATAATATTTTAAAAAAACCAATTCCAGTAGTTTTTGGACTAAAAAATCATAAACTCAATAATAAAGAAAAAGAATTCTTTAAAAAATCTAACCCCTTAGGATTTATTCTTTTTGAAAGAAATTGCAAAACTTTTAACCAAACAAAATCACTTATTAAAGATTTAAAAAAAACTACGTCTCATAAAAATACTATTATTATGATAGATCAGGAAGGAGGGAGAGTGGCAAGACTGAAAAAACCAGACTGGAAATTGTATCCAAGCGCTGAGACATTTGGTAAAACAGCGGAGAAAAATTTAAATTTAGGAAAAAAACTTACATTTATAAACTCTTTAGAAATAGCAAAAGATTTAAAGAGGCTAGGTATTAATATGAATTGTGCTCCAGTTTTAGATGTTAAATATGATTTTACAAATAACGTCATAGGAGATAGATCTTTTTCTACAAAACCAAAAATTGTTAGTGAATTAGGAAAATCATTTTGTAATGCTCACAAAAAAGCCGGAGTTATCCCTGTAATTAAACATATTCCAGGACATGGAGCTTCAAGAAAAGATAGTCACAAAACAACGCCAAATATAAATATGGATATAATTTCATTAAATAAAGTAGATTTTTTTCCTTTTAAAAAGTTAAATAATGAATCTGTTGCTATGGTTGCTCATATTATTTATAGCAAGATAGATAAAGAAATAGCATGTTATTCAAAAAAAGTTATTGAAAAAATAATAAGAAAAAAAATAGGTTTCAAGGGACTATTAATATCAGATGATATAAATATGAAAGCTTTAAAAGGAACAATTAAAGATAAAGTACTATCGATATTAAAGTCCGGTTGTGAAGTAATACTACACTGCAATGGTAATATGAAAGAAATGACTCAGATTCATTCATCGATTCCTTTAATAAAAAATACAACATTAAAAAAAATCAGTAAATTAAGTAACTTAAGATAAATTTATAAAAGGAAATTATAGTTGTTATAGTATAGAAAAAGTAATTATTAATTCTTATAATTAAATGAATATGTTTTCAAATTATACAAATCTAATATTTTTAAAATGAATGATTTTTTATTAAACATAGATGGCTACGAAGGTCCAATGGAATTATTATTAGATCTTGCAAAAAAGCAGGAGGTTGATTTAAAACATATATCAATTTTAGAGCTTGCTGATCAGTATTCCAATTATGTTAAAAATAAAATTAAAACCACTAATTTAACATTAGTTGCAGATTATTTAGTTATAGCTTCTTGGTTAACATATTTGAAGTCTAGATTACTTTTGCCAGAAAAAAAAAATGAGGAAATACCAGCAGAAACTCTTGCACAAAATTTAAAAGAACAATTAATTAAATTAGATGAAATGCGAAGAGCGGGTGTAAAAATATTATCACGTCCGCAGCTTGATAAAGATTTTTTTAAAAACGGGCTCGGAAAGAACACATTTGTGGAAAATAAATATACATTTGATTGCACATTGTACGATTTATTAAGAAATATTGTTGATGTTGATACTAGAAAAAAATTAAAGAATTTTAAATTAGCTTTAAAAAAAGTTTGTTCAGTAGAAGAAGCTATAAAAAATTTAAAAAAATTTTTTGAGCTAAAAAAAGATGAATGGTTACCATTAGAAAGTATTATAAAAAATAAAGAAACTGATACTTTTATTAAAAAATCATATACAGCATCTCATTTTACCGCATCCTTGGAATTAGCAAAAGAAGGCCTTATTAATATAAGGCAACACGCACCATTTGCACCTATTTATATTAAAAAAAAAGCAGTTAAAAAATGACACACGATAAAAACACTGCTCTAAAAGTCATAGAAGCGATTTTATTTGCAAATTCCGATCTAGTTAATGAAAAAGATTTACTTAAAAATATTCCTAAAAGTTTAAATTTAAAAAAACTTCTTGAAGAATTAAGAAACACATATAAAGGACGAGGGATAAATATATATAATGTGAAAAATAAATGGGGCTTTAGAACAGCTCCAAGCATGGCAAACTATCTTAAAATAGAAAAAAATTTAAAACGAAAATTATCAAAAGCTGGAGTAGAAACTCTTGCAATAATAGCTTATTATCAACCAGTAACTAAAGGCGAAATAGAAAAAGTTAGAGCTAGGCATATAAGCCAAGGAACTTTAGATATTTTATTAGAAAGAGGATGGATTGAATTAAAGGGAAGAAGAAAAACACCAGGCAAACCACTAACTTGGGGGACTACAGATAAATTTCTTGAACATTTTAATCTTGCTGATTTAAAAGAACTTCCAAGTATAAAAGAAATCAATCAATTAGGTATTAGCGAAAAAAAAAGTGGTTAATTTGAATTCATTTAAAGATTTTTTTGTTAATAAATCTTTTAACTCTTGGATCTTTATTTCTTTGTTTATTACATTTTTTCTGTCATTTCCTATTATTTCATTAATTTTCAATGTTCTCTTAAATTATAATAGCGATTGGAATATAGTACTTAATATTGAAATTTGGGATTATTTATTTAATTCTGTTTGCATAGTTTTTTTCCAATCAATATTTGTAGTTGTTTTTGGAGTATCTTCGGCATGGCTAATAACAACGTATGATTTTCCTTTTAGAAAAGTTGTTGATCTTTTTTTACTGTTAC
The DNA here is from genome assembly GCA_022450705.1 of Alphaproteobacteria bacterium. Lineage (GTDB taxonomy): Bacteria > Pseudomonadota > Alphaproteobacteria > CAYOOR01. The sequence continues at coordinate 7,723 of JAKUPP010000009.1, forward strand.
CTTTAAGTATACCTCCATATATAGCTGCAATAGCTTATGGGGAACTTTTTGATTATTCTAGTTACTTTCAAATTTTTGTTAGAGAAAATATTCCATTTTTAAATGATATTAATTTTTTTAACATTAGGTCTTTACCCGGTGTAATTTTTATATTTACAATAACCTTATATCCATATGTTTATATTATTTCTAGAGCTGCATTTTCAGAAATTTCTTATACATATAATGAAATTGGAAAAACACTTGGATTAAAACAATTAAAGATTTTTTTTAAAGTTTTTTTACCATTAGCAATATTTCCAATAACTGGAGGCGTAATTCTATCAATTTTAGAATCTTTAAATGATTTCGGGACTGTACAGTATTACGGAGTCGATACATTTACAACTGGTATATATAAAACCTGGATAGGATTAGGCGATATAAATTTAGCTGCACAAATATCAATTTTCTTTTTATTTTTTATTTTTATTATTTTATTTTTACAAAAAAGATTTTTATCCAATGAAAAAATTAATTTAAAAACAAGTAGTAGAAAAGAAACTAGCTTATTACCTTCAGGCAACTTAAAAAAAATATTTTTAATTACTTTTTGTCTATTTCCAGCAATATTGGGTTTTTTTATACCATTTATTTTTTTATTATTTAATTCAATTCAGGCTTTAGAAATTTTTGTATCAAAAGACACACTTATTAATACATTTAACACAGTTCTTCTTGCAACACTTGTATCATTTACAATAATTTTTTTGTCATTAATAATTAATTACTCGGCTAGAATTAAACCAACAAAAATAAACTTATTTTTTAATAAAATTTCATCTCTTGGTTACGCGATACCTGGTTCTATTATTGCAATTGGCATACTTGTACCTTTTACTTTTATGGACAATTTTTTTATAAATATTTTCAAAAATAATTTTAATTTAGATATAAATACTTTTTTTACAGGAAGTATTTTTGTTCTTTGTTTTGCCTACATTGTTCGTTTTTTTACAATATCACAAACAAATATTGAGAGTAGTTTTTATAGAACTTCAAAAAATATAGATGACGCAGCAAAGTGTTTAGGAAAAAAATCATATTTTATTTTATTCAATATACACATTCCTTTAATGTCATTAAGTATATTTTTATCATTGATTTTGGTATTTATTGAAATTTTAAAAGAATTATCTGCCACTCTTATTTTAAGGCCATTTAATTTTGATACATTAGCTATTCAAGTTTATGAGTACGCTTCAGAAGAGAAAATTATTGAATCTACTATACCGTCATTAATTATTGTTGTTTTATGTGTTATAGGCATAATATTTATATCTAGAATTAATGATCATTTATTAAAAAGTGGTAAAAGATAAAAATATAGAAATTGAGAATTTATCCCAAACAAAAGATAATAAAAAAATATTAGATAATATTAATCTTAGCATTCCTATTAATAAAGTAGTTTGTCTTGTGGGACCATCTGGGTGTGGCAAAACATCTTTATTAAGAGCAATTTCTGGCCTTGATAATTTTAGTTCAGGAAGAATTTCTTTTGATAATAAAATTATTTCAAAGCCAAATTATTCAGTACCAACAGAAAATAGAAATATTGGATTAGTATTTCAAGAGTCAAATTTGTTTCCACATTTAAATGTTTTTAAAAATGTATCTTTTGGTTCAAAAAAAAAAAAATATAAAGATATTCAAAAAGAAACATTTGAGATTCTAAAGAAAATTGGCCTTCCACACTATGCAAATGTTTATCCACATCAGCTATCAGGAGGCCAAAAACAGCTTGTTGCTATTGCTCGATCCTTATTAACTAAGCCAAAATTAATTATGATGGATGAACCCTTTGCAAATTTAGATGAAAGATTAAAAAATAAAATCCGCGATATAACGTTACATTTACTTCAAAAAACATTTACAACGGCTTTAATAATAACTCATGACCCTGACGACGCTATGTTTATGGGAGATTTCATTGCAATTATGAATAATGGTAAAATTTTACAGTTTGATACACCTGAAAATATATACAATAATCCTAGCTCATCATTTGTTGCCAGGTTTTTTGGAGAAACTTTATCTATTAAATCTAAAGTTAATAATAAAAAAGCTAAAACCATTTTTGGACCAATAAATATTACAAATTCAAAAAATGGAAAAGAAATTGAAATAGTTTTTAGATCAGAAGCTTTTAATATCACTAAAAATAAATCAAAAAATCGTACAAAAAAAATTAAAAGTAGAATAATTGCCGTAAGGTATATTAGCGACAACTCATACTTACATCTTGATATATTAAATAACTCATTTAAAAAACATATACATATTAAAGTTCCAGGAAAATTTATCCCACCTAAAAATAAAATTTGCTATATTAATATTGGTAAAAAAAATTTTTTTGTTTTTTAATGTAATTTTTAGATTTAAGGTAAATTAAAATATGACTCCAGGAGTTTGGCAATTATTATTAGTCTTAATTATAATCCTTATACTATTTGGTCCGGGTAAATTAACTACAGTTATTAAAGATCTTGGTAAAGGGTTACAGGGGCTACGATCTTCATTAAAAGAAGGATCAAAAAAAAGGAAAAAATAGTTTAATCATTAAACATGTTTAACATAGGATGGACTGAATTACTTCTTATAGCTATAGTTTTTCTTATCTTTATAAAACCTCAAGACTTTCCATTTTTTATAAAAAAAATAGTTAAATTTTTTTATAAAATGAAAAATCTTTTTTCTGATATAACAGAAAATTTTAAAGACGATATTTACAACGAAGAATTTAAAAAAAAAAACAAAGAGATACTTAAAATAGAGAAAGAGTTAAAAAAAATTAAAAAAAATAAAAATTGATTTTAAAAAAAAATAATAAAGAAACTTTATTATCAAGTCATTTAAGTGAACTTAGAAATAGATTTCTTTATTTTTTTTTATTTTTTATATTATCGTTTTTACTTTCTTATTTATTCGTTGAAGATATATTTAATTTTATATCAGAGCCATTCATTAATTCTATAGAATTTAAAGAAAATAAAAGACTTATTTATACAGGCCTAGCCGAAGCTTTTTTGAGTTACTTGAAATTAGCATTAATTTCTGGATTTGTAATATCATCACCTTTTTTTATTTATCAAATATGGGCTTTTGTAGCCCCAGGTTTGTTAAAAAAAGAGAAAAAAATTATATTTCCTTTTTTATTTTTAATTCCAATTATGTTTATTTTGGGATTCCTTTTTGTTTATTATTTTATTATACCACTTGCATGGGATTTTTTTGTAGGCTTTGATACATCAATATCTAATAACGATTTTTCTATAGAACTTGAACCTAAAATAAATGAATATATTTCAATAACTTTAAAACTTGCCATTGCTTTTGGTTTAGCGTTTCAATTGCCTACAGCTATTTTTTTATTAACTTTGTTAGGATTAACATCTCCAATTGATTTACAAAAAAAAAGAAGATTTGTAATAGTTATTATTTTTTTAGTTGCAGCACTAATAACTCCACCTGACATTATTTCACAAGTAGGTTTAGCTGTGCCAATTATTGTTTTATATGAGTTTTCTATTTTTGTATCAAAATTTTTTGAAAAAAAGAAAAAATAAATCTTTGTTATAATATTATTTAATTACAAAAAAATGTTAGATATTAAATGGATATTAAACAACCCAATTGAGGCTGATAAAGCTTTTAAAAAAAGAGGTTTAAAACCTCTTTCAACCAAATTAATTAAAATGAGTAAATCTCGTTCTGAAGTTTTTGTAAAACTTGAAAACTTACTTAAACAAAGGAATCTTCTTTCTAAAGAAATACCTAATACTAAAGATGAATCAAAGAAAAAAGAGTTAATAAAAAAAGTAAAAATTTTAAAAGATGATATTAATAAATTACAAGAAGGTAAAACTTCCAAAAACTCTGTTCTAGATAATTTTCTTATGGAGTTGCCTAATTTTTTAGATAAATCTGTTCCAAAAGGAGAAACGGAAAAGGATAATATAGAAATAAGAAAATCTGGAAATATAAAAAAATTCGATTTTAAAATAAAAGATCATGTAGATTTAGGTGAAGAATTAGATGTTTTGGATTTTAAAACAGCTAGCAAAGTATCAGGTTCTAGATTTGTTTATCTAAAGAATAATCTTGCTAAACTTGAAAGAGCCTTAGCTTCATATATGCTAGATAGTAATATTAAGTTTGGTAACTTTACAGAAATATACACACCATTATTAGTAAATGAAGACGCTTTAAAAGGCACAGGACAGCTACCAAAATTTGATTCGGATATTTTTAAAACAAGAGAAAATTTGTGGCTTATACCTACAAGCGAAGTTACTTTAGTTAATTTAATTAGAGATCAAATTATAGATCAGGATATCTTACCTTTAAGATACACATCCTATTCACCCTGTTTTAGATCTGAAGCAGGTGCCGCAGGAAAAGATACAAGAGGATTAAAAAGACAACATCAATTTGGTAAGGTAGAAATTGTATCAATTACATCACCCGATGAGTCAGAGAAAGAACATCTATTTTTACTAAATACTGCAGAGAAAATTTTACAAGGACTTGAACTTCCGTATAGAGTATGCGAATTATGTTCAGGCGAAGTTGGATTTGCTTCAAAAAAAACCTTTGATCTAGAAGTTTGGATTCCTAGTGAAAAGAACTATATGGAAATTTCTAGTATTTCAAATTGTGGAGATTTTCAAAGTAGAAGAATAAATGCCAGATATAAAAAGAATGATAAAAATATATATCCTCATACTTTAAACGGCTCATCTTTAGCTATTGGAAGAACTATCATAGCGATTTTAGAAAATTATCAAAATAATGATGGTTCTGTAGATATACCTAAAGTTTTACAAAAATATATGAATAATTTGGAGAGGCTATAATTATTTTTGATACAAAATTTAAAAAGAATAAATTTAATTATAAAATTGCGTAAACTTGGAGTTACAAACCATAAAGTATTATCAATTTTAGAAAAAATTCCTAGAGAAAATTTTATTGATAAAGAATTATCTTATAAAGCATATCTAAATAATGCGCTACCTATAGATTGTAACCAAACAATTAGTCAACCAGCAGTTGTTGCAAAAATGACAGAGTTGTTGGAACCAAAGAAGTCTATTAATGTACTAGAAATTGGAACTGGCTCAGGATATCAGACAGCTATTTTGTCAAAATTATTTAAAAGAATTTATAGCATTGAAAGACATAAAACATTATTAGAAAAAGCAAAAAAAATATTAAATCATTTAAAGATACATAATACCGTTTTTTATCATGGTGATGGTATTAAAGGCTGGCCAGCAAATTTTTTGTTTGAAAGAATAATTATTACTGCTGTTGCTAAAAGCTTACCTTCAAAAATAATAAAACAAATGTCAAATGGAGGTATTTTAGTTTTACCATTAATTCATGATAATGAACAGTACATAACTAAAATAATAAAAAAAAATAATAAAATTTATTTCAAGAAATATTGGAAAGTAAGATTTGTTCCTTTGACTTCAGGAATTAATTGAATTAAATGTTTAATTTTTTATAAAAGAATATACTATTTAAAAAAATATTTTTTAACTGATTTATTATGAATGAAGCTTTTGTATCTTTTCTCCCTCTAATATTAATATTTGTTATATTTTATTTTTTGCTAATAAGACCACAACAAAAAAAAATGAAACAACATAAAGAAATGATTGATAAGATAAAAAGAGGAGATGATATAGTTACTGCAGGAGGAATTTTTGCTAAAGTTTCTCGTGTTATAGATGAGAATAAGATTGAGGCTCAAATATCATCAAATGTTAAAATTATTATATCAAGACCTACAATTACAAGCGTTATTAACAATTCAACTGAAGCCAATAATAAATAAAAATAATATTTTAAGTTAATGGTACAATTTAAAAAATGGCAATTATATTTAGTAATTCTATTTAGTTTTTTTGCAATTATATTTTCTCTTCCTAACTTTTTATCAAAAGAAATATTAGAAAAAACTCCATCATTTATACCATCAGAAAAAGTTGTTTTAGGTTTGGATTTACAAGGTGGATCTTATTTACTTATAGAAGTTGATACACAATCTGTTATTAAGGAGAATCTAGAGACATTTTCTGATAATTTTCGAACATCATTAAGAAAGAATAAAATATCATATAAAAAATTTAACCTTGAGGATCAATTTTTCTCTTTTTCTTTAAGAGATGAAAATAAAAAAAATGATTTATTAAAAATTTTATCTAAATACGAACAAGATATTACTCATGAATCTAATGATCAAAATTTATTAAAATTTTATTTCAAAGATGAAAAAATTAAGCAAATCCAAGATAATGCTGTATCTCAATCTATAGAAGTTGTTAGAAGGAGAGTTGATGAGTTTGGAACAAAAGAGCCGACTATACAAAGACAAGGATTGGATAGAATATTACTAGAATTACCAGGCGTAACAGAGCCTGAAAGACTAAAGAAATTATTAGGTAAAACTGCAAAATTAACACTGCAAATAGTTGATGAAGATTTATCATGGGATGCTTTAAAATCAGGTAAAAGTAAGCCTGGAGTAATTATTTATGAGTCAGATAAAGAATTGGATCCATCAGGTAATCCATTATTATTTGCTGTAAAAAAAAGAAATACTATTTCAGGTGACTTATTAATTAATGCTTTTCCTACAGTAGACAAGGGTTCTCCTGTTGTATCTTTTGAATTTAACAACAAAGGTGGAAGAAAATTTGGAAAGGTTACAACTGAGAATATTGGTAAAAGGTTAGCTATCATATTAGATAAAAAGGTTATAAGCCATCCAAATATAAGAGAACCTATCACAGGAGGTAAAGGGATTATTACTGGGCAGTTTACCTTCCAAGAAGCAACTGATTTAGCAATGCTTTTAAGAGCAGGAGCTTTACCAGCGCCACTAGAAATTATTGAAGAACGTACAGTAGGACCAAGCTTAGGAGCAGATTCAATTAAATCAGGAAAGTTAGCATCCATTCTTGGATTTACTTTAATTATTATTTTTATGTTTTTAATTTATGGAACTTTTGGAATTTTTGCCAATGTAGCTCTAATTTTTAATTTATTAATATTATTAGCAATACTAACTTTAATTAAAGCAACTTTAACACTCCCTGGAATAGCCGGTATTGTTTTAACAATTGGTATGGCAGTAGATGCTAACGTATTAATATTTGAAAGAATTAAAGAAGAGATGAAACATAATCTTTCACCTATAGCAACTATTGATACTGGATACAAAGAAGCATTTAAAACTATTGTTGATGCTAATATAACAACTCTTATTGCTGCAATGATGTTATTTGGATTAGGATCAGGTCCCGTAAAAGGTTTTGCTGTTACACTTTCAATTGGTATTTTAACTTCAATGTTTACAGCAATAATGTTTACAAGAATATTAATAATTATATGGTTAAAACGAAAGATGCCTGAAAGGATTGATTTATAAAATGCCTTTTTTAAAACTTGTTAAAACTGGAACTGATATTAAGTTCATGAAAATAAAAAGATTAACATTACTTATTTCATCTTTTTTATTTTTACTATCTTTAATTTCAATATTTACCAAAGGTTTAAATTTAGGAATTGATTTTACTGGCGGCAGTTTAATCGAAGTTAGGTTTGAGGAAAAGATAAGTTTAAATAATTTAAGATCTGAAATGAATAATTTAGATTTGGGTGAGATTCAACTACAAACAATAGGTGAGGAGAATGATGTCGTGATTAGAGTCCAAGATAAAAATAACGATGCTATAACCCAAACCAAAACAATAGAAGTTATAAAAAATAGTTTAAAAGATAAATCAGTTGATTATAGAAGAACAGAATTTGTTGGTCCTAAAGTTGGAGGAGAATTAGTAAATGCTGGAATTATTGCTGTTATTTTTTCACTTATAGGGATACTTTTTTATATTTGGCTAAGATTCCAGTGGAACTTTGCAATAGGTGCTATTATAGCATTAATACACGATGTAATATTAACTTTAGGTTTTTTCTCAGTTTTACAACTTGAGTTTAATCTTGCAACTGTTGCCGCAGTTTTGACAATAGCAGGTTACTCAATTAACGATACAGTTGTTATTTATGATCGAATAAGAGAAACAATGAGAAAGTATAAACAAATTACATTTGATGAGATTATTAATCTTGCATTAAATGGAACACTTTCAAGAACTTTAATGACAAGTTTAACAACTCTTTTGGCATTAACAGCATTATTTATTTTTGGTGGGGTTGTGATATCTAGTTTTATTATTGCTTTAATATGGGGAGTTTTCATTGGTACATATTCATCGCTTTATGTAGCATCACCTTTATTAATTTTTTTAAAAACAGATAAAAGAGTTAGCGAACAAGACTGATTATTTATTTTTCTTATTGTAAATTTTATCACCTACAACTAAATAATCTATTTTTGATTCATTATAAAATTTAATAGCATCTTCAATGCTTGATAGAATTGGTTTACCATTAATATTGAAGCTTGTATTTAACAAAATAGGACATCCTGATAATTTATAAAATTCTTTTATTAAATTATAAAAATACTTATTACTTTTATCGATTGTTTGAAATCTACAAGTACCATCTATGTGTGTTATTGATTTTAAATTAGGATCTTTCACTTCCCCTATATACAGCATATGATCATTCTGAAACCCAACATTAAAATAATCTAAAGCAAATTCTTTTAAAATAGAACAACCAAAAGGTCTATAATTTTCTCTTTTTTTTATTGAATTAACTTTTTCTTTAGCACCTGCTATCGTAGGATCCATCAATATAGATCTATTACCTAAAGCTCTTGGACCAATCTCACCATTCCCTTGATATGTTGCTACAATATTTCCTTTAGATAACAAACTAGCAATCTCTTTAATTGTATTGTCAGTTATATTATCTTTAGGCTTTTCATCTAATTGACAAAAAGGAAACTCGTCAAGATTAAAAGGTTTAAGTTTATTTTTTATTCTTAAATATTCAATAGCACCTAAACTAAGTCCTTCATCATTACAATGAGGTGGAATTACTAAATTCTTAAATTTACTCTTTAGTGCTGTATTCCATATTACGTTAAGTGCAACACCACCAGAATAGGAAATATATTCATTATAATTTTTATCAGTTATATCTTCAAAAAACTTTATCAAAATTTCTGATGTAGCATCGTGAATAGTTCTAATCCAATCTAAAGGTTTTAATTTTAATAAAAGATCATCATTTAAATGTTTAACCCAATCATCAGCTGAATGAAAAAATTTAGAGACATCATATAATGTGTATTTATCTATAATTTTTTTTTTAAATTCGTGATCAATATTTCCATAGGATTGCAAACCCATTAATTTACCTGCAATATCAAGATCGTGAGAGAATTTAATTCCTAGCTCTTCACCAAATTTACACATTGCAACACCTAATGACCCATTTTCTTTCACAAAACCTTGTTTCAATATTTTGTCATTCTTAAAAACTGTCCAGGCAATATTTTCATCACCAAAACCGTCTATCACAACTTGAATATTTGATTTTTTTTTCTCTATTGGGAAGCAGCTTAAAGCATGCGCATAATGATGATCAATTCTATAAACTTTACAATCTGAAGGAAGATGTTCGTATCCTTCAATTGCAGGAAAAAAATTCTCATTATCAGTTGGCAAGTTGTGTCGCCATGGGTCTATAACAATTCCTATTTCATCTATTTCTTTATAATCCAAATTCCATAAATCATTTATTTCATCACGCCATTTAATTAGATCATGAATAGCATGATGTTTGACCTGATACTTTCTTTCTGATTTATAATAATGTAATGAAGATCCATCAAAATAAGATATATTACTATCGTGCTCACATAATCTAAGTCCTAACAATTTCATTTTATTGTATTTTTTTTATTTGTGGGTACGCAACTCTATCCAACAAAAAAATTAATATAAATTTTGTGCAGATACCATCGCATATAACATTGGTATAGATAAAGCAGTATTTGTTCTTGAGAACAGCATTGCTTTTCTTGCTGCCATAGGCTTTTCTTCATCACTTGCTGAAACAATTCCTAATGCAATTTTTTGATTTGGCCATATTATCATCCAAACATTATATGCCATTATTATTCCCAACCACATTCCAATTCCAATAGCAGTATGTTTCTGAACGCCATCAATTATTCCTAAGGTCAAAGCGTTAATTAAATAACCATTTAAATGTGCTGTTGATAGTCCAGTAATTATAGTAGCTAATGCTGCCCATCTAAACCAAAACAATGCTTTTGGAGCTATTACTTTACTAATAGCTGGTTTTTCATTATCTGGAATATTCGGCATTGAAGGGATTTGAACAAAATTGAAATACCAAAGCAATCCTATCCACATAATTCCACTTAAGACATGCAACCATCTTGAAAAAAAAGCTAAATAAGTAGGATCAAAAAAGTCCATATTTAATTTTAATAAATTAAGTTAATTGCTAGCACAATTACTATAGTTAATATAATTCCTATAATTATAGTTTTCGTTAAAGATTCTAATGGATTTCCCATATATGTTAATAATGGAAAAAAAAATTATTTTTGTAAAGATTTTCTTTTTATTATTTTTTCTTCGATTCTTAATACATCTTGTAAATATTGGCTAGTAAAGCTATCTTTGAATTTTACAACTAGTATTTCAGGAGATCCTTCAGCAATAATTTTTCCACCATTTTCCCCGCCTTCTGGCCCCATATCAATTATATGATCTGCTGTCTTAATAACTTCTAGATTATGCTCAATAACAATTATTGTGTTTCCTTTATCAACAAGCGAATGTAAAACTTCTAATAATTTTTTAACATCTTCAAAATGCAACCCTGTTGTAGGTTCATCTAAAATATATAAAGTTTGACCTGTTGATCTTTTTGATAACTCTTTTGCTAATTTTATTCTTTGAGCTTCACCACCAGATAGAGTGGTAGCAGATTGTCCAATTTTTATGTATCCCAGTCCTACTTTTTTAAGTGTAAGTAATTTATTTTTAATGTTAGGTATAGCTTTAAAAAACTCTAAAGACTCATCTACTGTCATATCAAGCACGTCTGCTATATTTTTATCTTTAAATTTAATTTCCAAAGTATCTCTATTATATCTTTTCCCTTTGCATGCATCACATTTAACAAAAACATCCGGTAAAAAATGCATTTCAATTTTTAAATCACCGTCGCCTTGACAAGTTTCACATCTTCCACCTTTTACATTAAATGAGAATCTTCCAACCTTATATCCTCTTTCTCTTGATTGTGGTAAATTAGAAAACCATTCTCTTATAGGTGTAAAAGCGCCTGTATAAGTTGCTGGATTTGATCTTGGAGTTCTACCAATAGGAGCTTGATTTATTTCAACTATTTTATCTAAATATTCGAATCCTTCTAGAGATTTATATTTTTCTGGTTTTTGAATTTGATAATGAAGTTTTCTTCCAACAGCTTTCAACAAAGATTCATTAATTAAACTTGATTTTCCACTGCCTGAAACACCTGTAACAGCAGTAAAAGTACCTAATGGAATTTTTACAGTCACATTTTTTAAATTATTTGTATTAATACCTTTCATAATTAAAAACTGATTTTTTTTACCTTTTCTTCTATCTTTAGGTGTTGGTATATATCTATATCTATTTAAATATTGAGATGTGATAGACTCTGTAGAAGTAAGTATTTCAGGCAATTTACCTTTAGCAACTACATTACCTCCATATACACCAGCGCCCGGACCAACATCTATAATATAATCTGCAGCTCTAATAGCCTCTTCATCATGTTCAACAACAATTATTGTATTCCCTAGATTTTTTAATTTTTCTAAAGTTTTTAAAAGTCTTTTGTTATCTCTTTGATGCAATCCTATTGATGGTTCATCAAGTACATAAACAACTCCAGTTAATCCAGAACCAATTTGCGAGGCAAGCCTAATTCTTTGTCCTTCACCTCCAGAAAGTGTTCTTGAGTTTCTTGACAGAGTCAAATAATTCAAACCAACATTTTGAAGAAAATGCAATCTATCATTTATTTCCTTTAAGATTCTCCTTGCTATCTCATATTGAGTTTTAGTTAATTTATTTTCTAATTTTTTAAACCAATCAATTGCATTCTCAATTGTTAAAATACTAACTTCTCCGATATGTTTACCATTTATTTTGATTGATAATGATTCATTTTTTAATTTATAACCATTACAAGATTCACATGTGTCATATCTTAAATATTTTGATACTTCATCTCTGTAATATTCATTTTCATTTTTAAACCATTTTCTTTGTAAACTTGGGATAACTCCTTCAAATGTACGTTCAATAAGATATGTTCCTCTAAAAGATGTGTACTCAAATTTTATTTTTTTTTTATTGTTTCCGTATAAAATAATTTTTTTTATATCTTCCTTTAAATCTTTAAATGGAATTTCCATATTAAAATCAAATGTGTTTGATAATGCTCTAAGAGTTTGTTGGTAAAAATCGTTTGATGATTTATTCCATGGTTCAATAGCACCTTCCGCAAGACTTAATTTTGGATCTGGAACTACCATTTCCGGATCAAAATACGATTTATTACCCAAACCATTACAATCAGGACAAGCGCCAAATGGATTATTAAATGAAAATAATCTTGGTTCAATTTCTTCAATAGTAAATCCTGTGACGGGACAGGCAAATTTTGTAGAAAAAATGTCAGTTTTTTTTGTGTTTGAATTTTCAATATAAATAACACCATTAGAAATATTCAAAGCTGTTTCAACACTATCCGTAATTTGATTTTTAATATTTTTATTTATTTCTATTCTATCTACAACTATGTCTATATTATGTTTAAATTTTTTATCTAATTCCGGCAAATCATCTGATTTATATATTTTCCCATCTATTTTAAATCTTTGAAAACCTTTTTTAATTAATTCAAAAATTTCTTTTTTATATTCTCCTTTTCTTCCTTTAACTAGAGGTGCAAGTAATAAATATTTTTCTCCAATTTTTTTTTTTAGTATATTATCAACAATTTGAGATACACTTTGTGATTCTATAGGTTTCCCTGTCTTTGGCGAATAGGGGACTCCAATTCTAGCAAATAATAATCTCATGTAATCATATATTTCAGTTATTGTACCTACGGTTGATCTAGGATTTTTTGATGTAGTTTTTTGCTCAATAGAAATTGCTGGAGATAATCCTTCAATTGAATCTACATCAGGTTTTTGCATAACTTCCAAAAATTGTCTTGCATATGCTGATAAACTTTCAACATATCTTCTTTGTCCTTCAGCATATATCGTATCAAAAGCTAATGATGATTTTCCAGATCCAGAAACTCCTGTAATAACTATCAGTTCGTTTTTAGGTATTTCTAAATCAACATTTTTAAGATTGTGTTCTTTTGCTCCAATAATAGATATTTTATCCATAATTTATATTAGACTAATGTGCATTTACTAATTATTATTAAAAGATTAATTAATTTTTTTTTTAATAATCATTTTATATATTAAATGGCTGGATCAGTAAACAAAGTAATCCTTTTAGGCAATCTTGGCCAGGATCCTGATATAAGAACAATGCAAAGTGGAAAAAAAGTAGCCACAATGTCCATAGCAACATCAGATTCTTGGAAAGATAAGGATACAGGTGAAAAAAAAGAAAAAACAGAGTGGCATAGAATTGTAGTTTTTAATGAAGGATTAATAGGTGTCGTTGAAAATTATATTAAAAAAGGGACTAAACTTTATATAGAAGGCGCTCTTCAAACTAGAAAATGGACAGACGATGCTGGAACTGAGAAATATACTACTGAAATTGTAATTCAAGGATATGGCGGTAGGATTGATATAGTAAGTGCTAAAGGAAATAACCAAGAACATTTAGAGAGTCAAGATATAGCAGATAATAATGATGCTTCTGAGAAAAAAATAGATTCAAAAGATGATAAAGAAAAAACTACAGATGATAAATCTGATAATCTTAATGAAGAAGATATACCTTTCTAAATTTTTTTATATTAAAAGGAGTTTATTTTGAGTGATACAACATTAGGTAGTTCAAGTTCTAATAATGGTTCTAATAAAAAAGGACCATCACTTAATAAAAATTCAGGAAACGGAAATTTTCAAAATGAAGTAAATCTTTCTTTAAAAAAAGAAATGGAAACTTCTTATCTTTCTTATGCAATGAGTGTTATTGTTAGTAGAGCTCTTCCCGATGCTAGAGATGGACTGAAACCTGTACATAGAAGAATTCTTTATTCAATGGACCAGACTGGATATCATTACAACAGGCCATATCATAAATCAGCAAGAATTGTTGGAGATGTAATGGGTAAATACCATCCACATGGCGATAGTGCTATATATGAGTCAATGGTAAGAATGGCACAAGAATTTTCATTAAGATTGCCATTAATCGACGGACAAGGAAATTATGGTTCAATGGACGGAGATCCCCCAGCTGCCATGCGATATACAGAAGCAAGATTACAAAAAGTATCTGATAAACTATTAGATGATTTAGACAAAGAAACAGTTAGTTTTATTGAGAACTATGATGGATCTACTGTCGAGCCTACAGTCCTACCATCTAAAGTTCCAAATTTATTAGTTAATGGTGCAAGTGGAATTGCTGTAGGGATGGCAACAAATATTCCTCCTCATAATTTAGGAGAGGTCATAGATGGGTGTATTGCATATATTGAAAATAAAGATATTACAATTGAAGAATTAGCAAAGTTTGTTAAAGGCCCCGATTTTCCTACTGGCGGAATAATAAAAGGTAAGACTGGAATTATGTCAGCTTTTAAAACAGGAAGAGGTTCAATTATTATCGAGTCTAAAGTTGAAATAGAGGAAAAGTCAAAAGATAAAAAGAAGTCTATTGTTGTTACTGAAATACCATATACGGTAAATAAGTCTAAGCTAGTTGAAAAAATTGCAGAGGTAACAAAAGATAAAATAGTTGAAGATATTTCTGATATTAGAGACGAGTCAAACCGTAAAGGAGTAAGAGTAGTTGTTGAAGTCAAAAAAGGAGGTAATCCAGATATTATTTTAGCAAATTTATATAAACACACACCACTGAGAACAAGTTTTGGTGTAAATGCATTAGCACTAAAAGATGGCACAAGTCCTGAAGTAATGGATTTAAAAAAAATGATCAGTATTTTTGTATCTTTTAGAGAAGAGATAACAAGAAAAAGAATTTTTTATCAATTAGAAAAAGCTAGGGAAAGAGTTCATAATTTAACGGGTTTGATGATTGCTGTTAATAACTTAGATACGGTTATCAAATTAATTAGAAATTCAAAAAATCCAAATGTTGCCAAAGTTGCTCTTTTAAAAAAAGAATGGCCTGCAAAAGATTTAATTAGTTTCATTAAAATTGTTGATGATCCAAGACATAAATTAAAAAAAGCTGGAAAATATAATTTATCATCTGAACAAGCGCATGCAATTTTAGATTTAAGGCTTCAAAAATTAACTGGATTAGAAAGAGATAAAATAGTTGATGAAGCAAAAGAATTGGGAAAAAAGATTAATGAATATTTAAATTTATTACAAAAAAAAGAATTACTTATTGAAGAAATTAAAAAAGAACTTAATGAAGTTAAAGAAAATTTTGCCGATGAAAGAAGAACGCAGATTGGAAGTGAAACTGCTGATTTTGAAGAAGAAGATCTTGTGGAAGCTGAAGATATGGTTATTACAGTAACCCACAGAGGTTATATTAAAAGAGTCCCATTAATTACATATAGAGCCCAAAAAAGAGGTGGAAAAGGAAGAAAAGCTATGGCAACTAGAGAAGAGGACTTTGTCAATCAAGTTTTTGTTGCTAATACCAAATCATCTTTATTATTTTTTTCAACAAAAGGAAAAGTTTATCAAATGAAAGTTTTTAAATTACCGGAATTTGCACCAAATGCCAGAGGCAAGCCAATGATTGGGATATTTCCATTAACTAAGAATGAAACCATATCAGCTGTATTGCCTTTACCTAGTGATAAAGAATCTTGGGAAAAACTTAATATTATGTTTTCAACATCCAAAGGTACAGTTAGAAGAAATGCCTTGTCGGATTTTGTTAAAATACAATCTAGTGGAAAAATTGCTATGAAACTTTCCGATGATGATAAATTAATTGGTGTCCATACATGTGAAGAAAAAGAAGATGATGTTTTCTTATCAACAAAAGAAGGTAAGTGTTTAAGATTTCCAATATCTAATGTAAGAAAATTTTCTGGAAGAAACTCAGTCGGTGTTAGAGGAATTAGATTATCTAAAGAAGATACAGTAATCTCTATGTATATTTTAAAACACGCAAAATTTACAATAGATGAAAGAAATGATTATTTAAAAATTGCTAATGCAATAAGAAGGAAAGAATTAAGAAGAAGCATGCCATTTAGTAAGCTTTCAAAAGGCTCTAACTTAAGTGAAGAAAAATTTAATCAAATGGAAAGTATAGAAGAATTTATTTTGTCAGTTGCAGATAACGGGTATGGCAAAAGAAGTTCTGCATATGAATATAGAATTACAAGTAGAGGAGGGAAAGGCATTGCTAATATGACAGTAAGTAAAAAAACAGGTAAAGTTGTTTCCTCATTTCCAGTGAATGAAAAAGATGATGTAATGCTTATTACTGGTACTGGAAAGTTAATCAGATCACCAGTTAATAAAATTAGAGTTGCTGGTCGTACAACACAAGGCGTTACATTATTTAAAGTTGAATCAGGTGAAAAAGTTCTATCTTCTGCATCAATTAAAGACTTGAATATTAATTCTGAAGAATAAAATATAATAGATTATGAAAGTTGCAATATATCCAGGAACTTTTGATCCTATTACCAATGGACATTTAGATATAATCTTAAGGGCAACTAAGTTTGTTGATAGATTAGTTATTGCAGTATCGAATAATAATAAAAAAGAAACTTTATTTGATACTAATGAAAGAGTTGAAATGATTAAGAAAGTTATTAAAGATCAAAATATTTCTAATGTCGAAGTCGATTATTTTGATGGTTTATTAATAAGCTATGCAAAAAAAAAGAATGCCAACGTTATCATTAGAGGATTAAGAGCTATTTCTGATTTTGAATATGAGTTTCAAATGACGGGAATGAACTATAAATTAGATCCTAAAATAGAGACAGTTTTTTTAATGGCTTCTGATAAAGTTCAATTAATATCTTCAAAATTAATAAAAGAAATTAGCGCACTAAAAGGCGATGTATCAAAATTTGTACCAAAATCAGTTGAAGAAAGATTAAAAAAAAAGAGATAATAATGTAAGATTTCATCTATTGTTTTTCGAAACCATTGTAATAATATATTTTGTGGGCGCTTAGCTCAGTTGGTAGAGCAGTGGACTTTTAATCCGCGTGTCGGGGGTTCGATCCCCCCAGCGCCTACATTTAAACCAAATGTTTTCATTTCTTAGATATATAAAAAGCATATCACCAAGAAGACTCGAATCTATTTGGCTCCTATTAGGTTCAATTTATAGATATTTTATAAAAAAATTAAATATAAATTTTTATGTAAATCAAAAAATTTCTACATACGGTCCTTTTAAATTACATTGTTTTTTTGCTTTTAGTAATTTCAGAAGTTGGGGATCTGAAAAAAAAAGTATATTTCCATTAATGATGGATAAATCTAAAAATAAAAAATGCATTGTTGATATAGGAGCACATATAGGATTGATGACGTTGCCATTAAGTTTAAAAGTAAAGAAGGATGCTAAGATTATTTTATTTGAGCCAAGCGATATAAATAGAAAGTTTCTTAAATTACATATGTTAAAAAATAAAATAAGAAATGTAGATATAATAGATAAAATAGTTGGTAATAAAGTTACTAAAGATGTTTTGTTTTATGAATCAAACGAACCAACTGGAATGAATTCAATAATAAAATTTGAGAAAAAAGTTTTGTTCAAAAAAAAATTAAAAGAACAAGTATCATTAGATAGTTATTTTGAAAAAAAAAAATATAAACCAGATTTAATCAAAATTGATGCAGAAGGTTCTGAATTGTATATTTTAAAAGGTTCTATAAAAACTATATTAAAACATAAACCTGACATTTTTTTAAGTATTCACAAAAAACATTTTAAATTACTTGGAATACAAATAAGCGAATTCTTAAGTTTTTTAAAAAAAATCAACTATAACATCAAAGATTCATCAGGAATATTCTCAAATAATTTAGATAGTAAGGAATATTACTTATATTCAAAATAAGCTAAAATATAGTTAAATTAATCTGCGTATGGATCCGGGGCTTCAATAATTGATTTATTACCACATCTACCAGATTCACTAAAGCCTAAATTCGTATTAACATTTATAACTGATTTTATTACATCTATAATAAAAGTGTGTTTTTCATCATTCGGACCATTTCCACCCATAATTAATAATCTACCACCTTTTTCAACATCAGGAAAAATAGAAACCTGCATGTTTTGATTATCTTGATCTAGCCACTTAACAGTTTTTTCGTCTGTATCAAAAAGAAAAGTGTAAGATTTATCATCCTTTAGATAGCATTTTACTGTAATACTTTCAGCTTTTAGATTTGATGTAAAAATAAAAAGTAAAACAATCAATTTAAATAAAAAATTCGCCATATCAAAATTTTAAATATTAAATAAAATACAAATTTACTTATAATAATTTTTTTTATGAAAAAAAAAACAGATATTTCTCAAGTTAGATTTAAGTATAAAAAGGACATACTTGATATAAAAAGCTCAAGCCCAGATCCATTTAAACAATTTAATAAATGGATGAAAGAAGCAATAAGAAATAAAGTATTTGAACCAACTGCAATGTCATTATCAACTGTTAATAAGAAAAATAAAATTTCTAATCGTATTGTTTTACTTAAAGGTTTAGAAAAGAATAATTTTGTTTTTTATACAAATTTAAAAAGTAGAAAATCTAATGAATTAAAAGAAAATAAAAATGTAGCAGCTGTTTTTTGGTGGCCACAAATTGGAAAACAAGTAAGAATTGAAGGGTATGTTAAAATTGTAAAAAAAAAGGATGCAGATAAATATTTTTCTACAAGGTCAAGAAAGAGTCAAATAAGTGCATGGGCGTCAAATCAAAGTTCAGTGCTGAAAGATAGAGATGATCTATATAAAAGAATTAAAATAATAAAAAAACGATTCGAAAACAAAGATGTTATAAGACCTATTTTTTGGTCAGGTTATCTTATCAACCCTTTTTTATTTGAATTTTGGCAGGCTAGAGAAAATAGACTTCATGATAGAATAGTTTATAAAAAAATTAATCAAAGAAAGTGGAAAAAATACAGATTAAACCCTTAATAATTTTATTAATTTCTTTTTTATTTTTGTTTAATTGTTCAACTTCAATTAAAACTTCAAAAGATAAAAATTCTAATGTTAAAAAATTAGACAAAATACAAGAAAATAATACGCAATTATCTCAAATTACAGATATTCCTATTCCAGAAGATTCTATAATTGATTTAGAGAAAACACTTATAGTTGGAGAAAAATCTGATTGGATGGGTAGGGTGTCATTAATTAGTAAAAAAAAAGTTGATGATATTTATAATTTTTTTTTAAATGAAATGATCAAATTCTCGTATGAAAAAAAATCATCAAATAAATCTGATACTAGTACTTTAATTTTTGAAAATAATAAAAAAGTTATATTTATTAAAATATCAGAACTTAATTTACGAAAAACTTATATAGAAATAACAGCTACTCCTGTAAACTAATAATTTATATGAAAAAAAATTATTTAATATTAACTTTATTTTTATCCATCTTTTTATTTATATTTTCATTTAATTCTGGATTAACTGATCAAAGTAAGAAAAAAAAAACGTTTGATCAAAAAGAGATGGTTGACAAAGCAAAGATTTATTTTGCTGATTTGTCAGAAGGAGTTGGGATAATTATAGAAAGATCATTTATGGATTTTGGACAACCATCTGCTTACATAGAAGGAGAGGAATATAGCGGAGCCTTTTTTGGCGGTTTTCGGTATGGAGGAGGAAAGATTTATTTTAAAGATGGAACAATTAAAGATATTTTTTGGAACGGTCCATCATTAGGATTTGATTTAGGAGCCAATGCTTCCAAAGTTTTTACACTTGTTTATAATTTAGAGGTAGATAATTTTAATAAGCTATTAGGAAGATATCCTGAAGTGGAAGGCACTCTATACTTAGCTGCTGGATTAGCTATTAATTATCAAAAGAAAGATGATATAATTATAACACCAGTTAGATCCGGATTAGGATTAAGAGCAGGAGTTAATTTAGGTTATAGTAAATATACAGAGAAAAAATCTTTCATACCGTTTTAATAATATGAATTTTATTTCAAAAATTTTTAGAAAAATAAGCAATAATTTTTTTAAAGGTATATTAATCAGTGTCCCAGTTATTATTACTTTTTATATTGCATGGGGATTAATAAAGTTTTTCGACAACAAAGCCTCTCCAATATTAGGAACTTTTCCTTATGAAGTTCCCGGCTTTGGATTAATACTTGTATTTATTTTCTTTTCAATAGTAGGTTTTTTAACTACGGGCCTACTTGGAAGAATTTTTTCATCGTTCATAGAAAAGATTTTATCCAAAATTCCTGTACTTAGAAATATTTATAGTGGTTTAAAACAATTATTTGAAACTATACTTTCAAAAAAGTCTAATTCTTTTAGAGAAGTTGTATTAATTGAGTATCCAAGAAAAGGAATTTGGGCTATGGGTTTTTTAACAGGTGACACAAAAGGGGAGGTTAATAGAAAAACAAAAAATCAAATGGTAAATATTTTTTTACCTACAACCCCAAATCCAACATCTGGTTTTTTATTATTTTTACCTAAAAAAGATATATTACGATTAAGCATGACTGTTGAAGAGGGTATAAAAATGATTATTTCTGCCGGTATGCTTACACCTGAGGAAAAACAAAAAGAAATTAAATCTTTAAAAAAATTACAAAAATAATTTATCTAACTATGCTATGGATATATATTTCGTAGAGCTACTTTGATTATATATTCTTAAAAATAAATTTATAACATCCTTATCTAATTTTTTCATAGTTTTTCTATTTTTAAAAATAATCTTTGCTTCTTTTAAGGCATCTTCCATTATTTTTGTATCAGTTAAAGGATCAACTATTTTAAATAATTGAAAACCTGATTGTCTTGTACCTAAAATTTCACCAAATCCTCTTAGTTTCAGATCTTCTTCAGCAATTTTGAATCCATCATGATTATTTTTAATCGTTTCAATTCTTTTTTTTGAAAATTCATTTAAATTATTTTCTTTATATACTAAAACACATTTTGATTTTTTATCTGATCTTCCAACTCTGCCTCTTAATTGATGTAATTGAGATAAACCAAATCTATTAGATTCTTCTATAATCATTACAGTTGCATCTGGAACGTCTATCCCAACTTCGATAATAGTCGTGGAAACTAATATAAGAATTTCTTTAGATTTAAATTTTTTTATAACTTTTTTTTTTTCCTCAATATCCATTTTTCCGTGAATTATTCCTACATTATTTCCAAATTTTTTTTTTAATTTTTCATACCTATTAGTAGCTGCGGTTAAGTCTAATTTCTCTGAATCTTCGATAAGCGGACATATCCAGAAAGCGTTTAGTTTTTCTTTAATAATATTTTTCAAACTGTTAATTATTTTAGATATTTTATTAGAAGGGATTGTTATAGTTTCTATTTTTTTTCTATTTATTGGTAATTCATTTATTTTTGAAATATTCATGTTTCCATACATTGTTAAAGCCAATGTTCTTGGAATTGGTGTTGCTGTCATTACCAAAATATGAGGGTTAGAACCTTTTGCTGACAGTTGAAATTTTTGATGCACTCCAAATCTGTGTTGTTCATCAATTATAATGTAACCAAGTTTCTTAAAAAGAATATTTCTTTGAAATATAGCATGAGTACCAATAATAACTTGCGCTGTTCCGTCTTCTATTTGTTTATAAATCTTTTCTTTTTCATTTTTTTTAATTTTTGATGTAAGAAGCACAGTTTTTATTTCTATATCTTTAAATAAATCACAAAAATAATTATAATGCTGTATAGCCAAAATTTCAGTTGGCACCATTAAAGCTACTTGTATTTTTGTTTTTAATACGTTAGCTAAGGTAATGAGCGCAACTATAGTTTTTCCTGACCCCACATCACCTTGAAGCAATCTTAACATAGGGATTTCTTTCTTTAAATCTAACTCAATTTCATTTATAACCTTTAATTGTGATTCAGTTAAATCAAATGGAATTTTTGAAATAATTTCTTTTTTAATTTCCTTATTAACTTTAATTTTATGACAAATATTTTTTTCTATTTTTTCTTTTGTAATTAATAATTTAATGTAATGAGACATTGCTTCATCAAACGCTAATCTTTCTCTTAATTTTTTTATTTTTTCTTCATTTAATTCTTTTGGTTTATGTATTAATTCAACGGATTCTTTCCAAGATCTCCAATTATTTTTTTGTATCACTTCATCATTGATCCACTCAGGTACATCAATTAATTTTTCTAAAGCATAAGATATTGATTTTCTATAAACAGTCATAGTTAAACCTCTTGTTAAAGAATATAAGGATAGCAAACCATGAAGATAGGGGAGTTCTTCTAATGGAGATATATTTTCAGGATGAATGATTTGAAATTTATTACCTAATTTTTCTAATTTTCCACAAATAATTCTTTTTTCACCAGTTGGTAATATTTTTTTTAAATATTTTACATAACCTCTAAAAAATATTATTTCAATTTCAACATCATTATTTTTACATAATATCTTATAAGGCATTTTCGGGTTAAATTGTGGCAAGTGTTTTTCTACGCTAACCTCTATAGCAACCTCCTCTTTTAAATGTTTGTTAGTTATTTCAACAAGATGTTTTCTTCTTTTAAAATTTCTTGGAATTGTTAGCAAAAGGTCAATAACCCTATTACCGCATAACTTTTGGAATAATAATAGCGTTTTTGGACCTATTCCTTTTATATTTTCTATAGAGTTAAATAAATTATTTTTTGAAATCTTGTCTAACATGTAATCTACCTTATATTGATCTATATTAGATAATAAATATTATCATGTTGAAAAAAAATAATATTACTAATCTGTCACTAAGAAGAAAAAAAATTTTATTTAAATGTACTCATAGAGGTACAAAAGAATTGGATATCTTGTTAGGTAATTTCGTATCAAATCATATTAATTTACTAAAACCTAAAGAATTAGATTATTTAGAGGTTATATTAGGTTTTAACGATATAGATTTATATAAAATATTAACTAATAAGAAAGAAATAGATAAAAAAATGAACAAATTATTTTTAAAAAAAATTATTAAATTCAACCAAAAATTTAACAATTATATTTAATTTACTGAAAAAATTGACTATTTTTAATATTATATACTTACTTTTAAATTAAATTATTAAATAACATAATTATCTAACTGAAAAAATTGAAAAAATTAATAAATCTTAAAGCTTTTAAAAATATGTTGAGAAATAAGGAGAATAGTTCTCCAAAAATAGCCTTAAAAATAGCTAAAAACAAAAGCGATAGTGTTTTATCAGATATTAAACTAGTTAACGTTATAGATACTCCGTTTATTGTTTTAAAAGCTAATAATTCTATAAGTTTTATTAATAATGCTGCAAAAACAAAATTTAAGTTAAATAACTATAGCAATATCTTTCATAATTTTAGAAGACCTGAATTTAGGGATAATATTGTTAAATTTAGAAAAATGAATAAAGATTCTCATGGATTTTTATTAGAACTGTTCAACGTACCTTTAACCATGTTTTTTGAAGTTAAAATGTATAAATTACATAGTGGCAATATCCTATTATCATTTATAGATATAACTCGTATACAAAAATTAGAAAATATAAGATCAGATTTTATCGGAAATGTAAGCCACGAATTAAAAACTCCTTTATCAACCATTATGAATATTATTGAACTTTTTCATGATCAAAAAAGTATGCAGACTAATGAGCAAAAAAAATTTTTAGATATTTTAAAAAAAGAATCTGGGAAAATGAAACTAATAATTGAAGATTTATTACAACTTACAAAAATAGAAACTGACTCAAATAAAAAAATTATAAAAACAGTAGATCTTAATAAAATTATAAAAGATTCAATCCAAAGTATTAGCACAACTGCAAAAAAAAATGGGATAAAAATTAAATTTAAGAAAATACAAATTGCTAATATAAAAGGGGATAAAAATCAGTTACATCAAATGTTTGTTAATATTTTAGATAATTCTATTAAATATTCACAAAAAAATTCAGATGTATTTATTCAATTAAGAAATACTGAAAATAGATATATATTATCTTTTAAAGATAAAGGAAAAGGAATTCCACATACTTTAATACCTAGAATTACTGAAAGATTTTACAGAGTACCAAGTAATAAAATAGAGAATATTGAAGGAACAGGTTTAGGCTTAGCAATTGTTAAACATATAGCACTAAGACATGATGCTAAATTAAATATAACTAGTAAAGTAGGGGTGGGAACTAACATAGAAATTATTTTTAAGAAATCTATAAACACAACCCGATTAGATCTTTAATAATTATATTTTCTTTACTGGTAGTTTTTCTAATGACTTTCCTCTACCAGATAAACTAGGATTATTCATAAAATATTGATGAGCAGAGAAACTTTTGTCTTTTCCATTTTTTTTAACTTTTTCATAATTTCCATCATTATTCAAATTCCAAGACTGCTCGTTGTCTTTTAGATTAGCTACCATAATTTGATCTAATATTTGTTGATGAACAGTTTTATTTTCGATAGGTAAAAGTATTTCAATTCTTCGATCAAGATTTCTTGGCATTAAATCAGCAGATGATATAAAAACCTTATTATTTCTTGAAGGCATTTTTTTTCCATTTCCAAAGCAATAAATTCTTGAATGTTCTAGGAATCTGCCAACGATTGATTTTACTCTTATATTTTCAGAAATATTTTTTTTTCCTGGAATTAAACAACAAATTCCTCTTACAATTAAATTAATTTTTACATTATTCTTTGATGCTTTACATAAGTGATCAATTATTTTTTTATCTACCAAGCTGTTTACTTTCATCCAAATTTCAGCAGGCATTTTATTTTTTGCATATTCTATTTCTTTTTCAATTAAATTTACTAAATTTGTTCTTAAGTTTATCGGCGCATATGTAATATTTTTTACATTCTCTGGCTTTATTAAACTTGTCATATAGTTGAAAATTTTACCTAATTCTTGAGAAAGTTTTTTATTTGCTGTGAAATAAGATAAATCGCTATAAATCTTGGATGTTATAGAATGATAATTTCCAGTTCCAACGTGAGAATATGTAACTAATTTTCCTTGTTCTCTTCTTACAACCTGAGCTAGCTTTCCATGAATTTTTGTTCTAGCATTACTATAAAAAACCTTAACTCCAGCTGCTTGCATTTTATGAGCCCATTCCATATTCTCAGCTTCATCAAATCTTGCTTTTAATTCAATTAGCGCAATTACATTTTTCCCATTTTCCGCAGCTTCGATTAATGCATTTGCAACCTCCGATTGATTTCCAATTCTGTAAAATGTTTGTTTAATAAGTAAAACTTTTGGATCGCTGGCTGCTTGCTTAAGAAATCTAATAACCACCTCAAACGTTTCATAAGGATGATGAATGACCAGCTCCTTTTTTTTTATTGCAGCAAAACAATCGCCTTCAAATTCTTCTATTCTCTCAGGAAATCTTGGGAAATAAGAGCCATATAATAAATTTTTATCATTAATTAGATCTGTTAATTGTTTCAAATCAACAAAGCCTAAAAAATATTTTTTAACAATAAAACTGTTATTTTTTATATTTAATAGTTCTGACATAGTTGAAATAATATTTTTATTTAATCCTATATATGAAAAAGAAATTATTTCTCCTAATTTTCTTTTTTTTAGAGATTTCTGTAAGTGACTTAATAAATCATCTTCATCCGAGTACTCTAACTCGCTATCTCTTATAATTCTAAAAATTCCTATATTTGTTATTTTTATTCCAGGAAATAAAGATTGAGCGTATTGCATAATAACATCTTCTATAGCAATGAATTTATTTAAATTTCCAATTTTTATGAATCTAGAAATATTGCTAGGAATTTGAATAAGTGATAATTTTTTTTTATCTAGCTCAGCTGATATTGCCATAGCGGAATTTGCTATATATGGAAAAGGATGATTTTTAAAAATTGTTATAGGAGTTAAAAGCGGTTGTACTTCATTTTGAAAAAAATCTTTTAACCATTGCCTATCTTTTTTTTTTAATTCTTTAAATTTACAAACAAAATATCTTTTTTTTTCTA
Organism: Alphaproteobacteria bacterium; assembly: GCA_022450705.1. Lineage (GTDB taxonomy): Bacteria > Pseudomonadota > Alphaproteobacteria > CAYOOR01. The sequence continues at coordinate 34,181 of JAKUPP010000009.1, forward strand.
ATTGTTTTACTAAGTCAGACCAAGTTTCGAGTTGAGTTTCGTGAATATTTTTCAAGTCTCTCATAATCTTAGTAAGAAATTCATCATTTGAAAGATTTGAAAAAGAATTAATAGGTAGGTTTTCAGCCATCATTCTATTTAATCCAGCAAGTCTTACCATTAAAAATTCATCTAAATTATTCCCAGATATTGATAGAAATTTGATTCTTTCTAAAATAGGATTACTTTTATTATTAGCCTCTTCAAGAACCCTTGCATTAAATTTTAACCAAGATAAATCTCTATTAATTAAATAATCAAATGTATTCTTTTTTTTTTTAAATATAGATCCAAATATTTTCATTAAATTTATTTTATAGTAAAAAAAAATAAAAAACTGCTGTAACTTTTTTTTAATAAAACTTTAACATTAAAGATTTTTACAAACCACTTAGTTTATAAACCCTTTAAAAAAAAATAATCAAAGTTCTTTTGGTTTAATAAATTCATATAGTTTCCCTTTTTTACAATCAACTTTAGACCAATTATTTAAATTAAAATTAATTATTATCAAAGCTCCAGTTGGAAATTTAATATTTATTTTTTCATAGATTTTATTATTTTTATCTTTTGATAATTCTAGTGCTAAATTTTCAATTCCAGGATTATGACTTACAATCATTAAA
>JAKUPP010000090.1 GCA_022450705.1 Alphaproteobacteria bacterium
TATACCCTTTAATAAGAAATCAATAACTATTTATATAAATGAAAAAACTTTTAGGGATCGTGGTTCTGGGTTTGGTGTGCTGCAATGCATTAATTGCTGAAGAATATCCTAATTCTTGGAAATTGGATATTCAATGCAAACAAGATACATACACATGGTATGAATCTTTTTTTATTGCGAATGTTGAAAACAATGAATTTACAATAGGACCTTTTAAATGGGGAAGTACCTTTCTTTTCAAAGGTAAGATTGAAAATAAAAATATAAAAATCATCGAAACATGGAAAAACGGAAAAAAGGGAAAAATTAATTATACTGGTGAATTTATTAATTCCAATGAAGCAATCTTGGAAGGTACTTATAAAAAAGATAACAATGACTGGAAATGTGAAGGAAGGTTTTTTAAAGTTGATCGTCCACCACATCTTGATCTTTCGCCTTTTAAATATTTAAGTGAAGCTACTGAGGAAATAATAAAATTTACAAGCTATAATCCAGGTGTACCGTTAACAATTATAAACGGATCTTACGTAAATTCTCCTGTTGAAGTTTCTGGCAAATTAATACTTCCTAAAGAAGGTGATAATTTACCTGTAGTGGTTGTTGTTCATAGTAGTGGCGGCCCAAGTGAATTTACCGTAATAACACAGTCATGGCGTAATGATTTTAGAAATCAATTATTAAAAAACAATATTGGTATTTTTGAAATTGATAATTTTACTGGTAGAGGTGCTAAAGAAACTGCAACCAATCAGGGTAGAGTTTCTATTAATGCAGGAGAGTTAGATGCTTTAGTTGCATATAAAATATTAGATAAACATCCAAGAGTTAATGCTAAAAAATTGGGTATCACGGGTCAGTCAAGGGGTGGAACAGCTTCTAACATGGTTGTTGAAAAAAAATTTTCTGATGTTGTCCTTGGAGAAGAAAATTATTATTTAGCTTCACTCCCAATGGCCGCAGATTGTTATAATATTGGATTTGAGAATCCTACGCCAACACCCGCAAAAATATTATTTTTAATGGGGGGTGCCGATGATTACACTCTAGCAAAATATTGCGTTAAATACGTAGAAAAGATGAAAAAAGCCGGAGGTGATGTTGAAATTATTGTTAAAGAAGGTTGGCATCACAATTTTTATACAGATACGCCAGCAGCTAAATGCAAAGGATGTGTGCAATTTAATAAATGTCAAGTACATTTTCCTGATGGCTGGATTTTGGATGACGAAGGATTTATTTCAAAAAGTTTACAAGAACCTTTTTCAAAATTCTTTAAAACGGATTTAGAAAAATGGAGGAAAAAATTTAAAAAAGCTTCTTCTAAGCCTCAAGCTAGTAATAAATTGTATAGAAAACTATACGTGAAGATGTATAAAAAATGTGGAGAAAAAGGAACAACAATTGGTGGTGATCACGGAAAAGAAACTGTTAATATAGCAGTTCCATTTTTTGTCAACGCTTTAAAATAAATGAAAAAACTTTTAGGGATCTTGGTTCTGGGTTTGTTGTTATCAACAAATGCACATAGTGCTTGTAAAAAAGAGGATTTCATTAAATATGTAGAAGTAAAAGGAAATTGTATTGCTCTTTTTGGAACAAAAAAAAATGAAATAAATAAAAAACAATTAATAATTTTATTACATGGTGACCATAGAAAAAGAGATATTGGAGGCATTCTTCCAGCATTTGTAAACAAAATAGAAAATAAAGACAGGAATGTATTTGTTATAGCTAGACCTGGATGGAAAGTTAAAAAAAGAAAATCAGGTGGTGGTGATTCAAGAGGAGTTGATAGAGGGGATAATTATATATTTATAAGAGATATCGAACCGGTTGCTTTAGCTATTAAGAAATTAAAAGAACATTACAAACCAGAGGAATTAATTTTATTTGGTTATTCTGGCGGTGCAGCTTTAACAGGAGTAATTATTGGAAAATATTCAGGTTTAATAGATCATGCAATTTTAGCGGCATGTCCTTGCAATGTTCCTGAATGGAGAAAACATAGAAGGAAAGGATCAGGATGGCCAAGATCATCTTCTCCACATAACTTGGTATCTAACATAGATAAGGATATCAAAGTTGACATACTTATTGGTAAAAACGATAAAAATACACACCCAAAGTTTTCTGAACAATATTATGATTTATTAAAAAAAGAAAATATTGATGTTACTC
>JAKUPP010000091.1 GCA_022450705.1 Alphaproteobacteria bacterium
TAAAATAGTAGACATACCCTTTTTTATTAAAGGCTCGCCTCCAGTAATTCTTATTTTCTTAACACCTAAATCTATAAAAGTAGAACAAATATCGTTTATCTCTTCAGATGAAAGTACTTTTGATTTAGGCAAGAATTTCATGTCTTCTTTCATACAATAAATGCATCTTAAATCACATCTGTCAGTAACTGATACACGTAAATAATTTATTTCTCTATTAAAAGTGTCTTTCATTTTTTAAATTTTTTTTTTTTATTTAACTAGTATAAATTAGATTTTAAAAACATATACTTTATAATAAACAAAAAAAAACATTATTTAAATGATTGAATTTATTGAGATATTTAAGAATTCTTTAAATCTGATTTTTTCATTAAACCTCGATTTGCTTGAAATAATTTTTTTGTCTTTAAAAATTTCATTTTTCTCGCTTTTGTTCTCATGTATTTTTGGCTTACCTGTAGGTTCACTTTTAGCAGTTTCAAAATTTTTTGGCAGAGGATTCTTAATTTTATTTTTTAATTCGATGTTGGGGTTACCTCCAGTGTTTGTTGGCTTGGTCCTTTATATTATTTTATCTGTTTCAGGACCTTTAGGATCTTTAGAATTACTCTACACACCAATTGCAATGATTATCGCTCAATTTTGTTTGATAACACCAATTATTGTTTCACTTACCAAACAAGTTATAGAACAAATAACTGAGGAATATGATGAACTTTTAAAATCTTTAAAAGCAAATACAAAAGAGCGAATAATGACTATTTTATGGGATTCTAGATATTCATTATTAACATGTGTTCTTGCAGGTTTGGGAAGATCACTATCAGAAGTTGGGGCTATTATTATAGTTGGTGGTAATATCGCGCACGCTACAAGAGTGATGACAACATCAATTGCATTAGAAACATCAAAAGGTAATTTAGAAATTGCAGTGGCTCTTGGGTTTATATTAATATTTATCTCAATACTTATAAATTTGTTAGTTTCTATATTAAAAGAATTTTCAGAAAGATCTTCCTATGACTAAAAATATTTTTAAACCATTTAATAATAATCCAAACTCTTTATTGCCTATTGGATTTCACAATGTGTCTCTAAAATTAGATAATAATTATTTTTTTAATAAATTATCATTTAAAATTAATACAAGTGGGATTTCAGTATTTATAGGAGCAAATGGTGCTGGTAAATCAACTTGTATTAGATTGTTAATTGGTTTATTGAAGCCATATTCAGGTAGAGTTTTATTTTCTGCAGACAATCGATCCGTGAATAGAATTGGCTATGTTCCTCAGAAAATAATTTTATTGAGGAGAAGTGTAGAAAAAAATTTATTACACGCACTTTCAATATCTAATTATCCAACTAATAAAAAGAGAAGAATTAAAGAAATTTTGAAATTTATAAAATTAGAACACTTAGGAAAGCAATCAGCACGTAATTTATCTATTGGACAACAACAATTAATTTCTATTATGAGAGCATTAGCAATCAAACCAAGTTTTTTGTTTTTAGATGAGCCTTGCGCTAATCTTGACCCTAAAACAACGCAAATTATTGAGAATTTAATAAAAGTGGTATCCAAATCTGGTGTAAAAATAATAATTGTTACTCATGATTTATTTCAGGCAAAAAGATTAGCAAATGATGTATTGTTTTTTCATAATGGAGAAATAATTGAACAGGGAAAAACAAATAGTTTTTTTACAAGACCAAAAAGTAAAGAAGCAAAGGATTTCCAAAAAGGTTTATTATTAAAATAATAAAATTTTTTAATGAATAAAATTAAAATTATATTTTTAATATTTTTTCAGTTATTTTTTTTTAAAAGTATTATATCAAGAGAGGATTCTTTAATAATTCAATCTACAACATCAACTAGAGACTCAGGTTTTTATAATTTTATTTTGCCGAAATATAAAATGATTGATGATATTGAAATCAAAGTAATCGCTTCTGGTACTGGACATGCAATAGTAAATGCAAAAAAATGCGATGCTGATATTATTTTAGTTCACGACAAACAATCGGAAGATTTATTTGTAAATAATGGATTTGGTTTATATAGAAAAGATTTAATGTATAATGACTTTATACTTGTAGGCCCGAAATCATTTAACATCAATTTTAA
>JAKUPP010000092.1 GCA_022450705.1 Alphaproteobacteria bacterium
TACAGATAAGAAAATAGGTAGCATGATGAAAAGAAATATAAATAAACAACCGCTAATTATTGTAATAGATGTTTTTAATTTCATTATTGATAAAGTAGTTTAAATGATTATATAAAATTTATGAGTAATTTAATAAAGAAACTTTTTGGCACATTGTTGCAAAAACCTTGGGAAAAAGATCAGATGGTATTGGACACATCTCATCCAGGCAAAACTTTTGATATTTCGTTGCAAAAATCTGCAGTAATAATAATTTTTGGTATTGCAACAGTTTTATTCAGTTTGATTTTTACTGCATACATTTATTCTATACCTCCAGAACAGGACACAATGTATTTATTAAAACCAAATTTACTCTGGATAAATACTTTAATTCTTTTTTTTGTTACATATTTTTTTAGTAGAATTACTAAAGATTTAGAAAAAAAAGAAACTTTAAAAATTAAAAAAAATCTAATTATTGTTGGTGCATTAAGTTATTTATTTCTTTTTGGTCAATTAATTTTTTGGACTCAATTGATGAAAAGTGGAAATTACGTAACAACTAATACCTATTTTTCATCATTTTATATATTTACAGCAATTCACGGATTGCACCTTTTAGGAGGATTGTTTTTTTGGGGTAAAGTTTCTTCAAGAGTATTTAAATTAGAACAAAATAAAATTTTAGATGAGGAAAAAAATATTTCAGCACTTTCCTGGTATTGGACTTTTTTATTAGTTGTATGGTTAGTATTTTTTCTTATGATTTATACTTTTAACGATACCTTTATAGATTGGTGTAAATCATTAGTCGCTTAAAGTTTAAAGAAATAAAACTAAAATAGCTCCAACAACAGCAATTATAATCAATAGAATATTTACGGACTTTAAATATTTTTTTGTTTCAGGCCTAATTTTGTCTTTTGAAAATGCTCCTGCTCCAAAAGAAATTACAAAGAAGAAAAGTAAAACTAAAACGAGTATTACTACTAAAATTCCAAATTTGTTAAGCATATTATTGTTGATTATATTAGTTTATTTGAATAATTTTCATGACATTTTGTCATAGGTAATTATATGATATTTATTCTATATAAACGTATATGCATCCAGGTATAATATTTTTTTTAGTCATTTTAGGGTCAATCCTATTTCATATTTTTACCCCATGGTATTGGACTGACGTTGCTTCTAATTGGGGAGGTATGGATGACACTATAACTTTAACATTTTGGATTGGTGGAGGTGTTTTTATAGCTGTATGCCTTTTCATGGTTTACTGTGTTTTTAAGTTTTCCTATAAAGAAGGGCGTAGAGCTGAGTATAAGCCTGAAGATAAAAAATTAGAAAAAATACTTACGTGGGCAACCACAATAGGTGTTGTTGCTCTTTTAGCGCCAGGACTCGTGATCTGGAATAATTATGTTAATGTTCCTAAAAATGCAATTGAGGTTGATGTGATGGCTTGGCAGTGGGGATGGCAATATAGACTTCCAGGAAAAGATGGAAAATTGGGTACAACTCAAGTGGTTAATATAAATGACAATAATCCTTTTGGAATTAACACGGACGATCCTTATGGAAAAGATGATGTAATGATACAAAGCGATGTATTAAATCTAGAAAATAATAAGCCAGTTAAAATATTATTAAGGTCAGTTGACGTGCTTCATAATTGGTATGTTCCTCAATTTAGAGCAAAAATGGATGCAGTCCCAGGAATTGTAACTTATTACTGGTTCGAACCTAATAAAGTAGGAGAGTATGAAGTTTTGTGTGTTGAATATTGTGGAGTTGGACATTATGCAATGAGAGGTGGAGTTATAGTACAAAGTGACCAAGATTATAAAAATTGGCTAGAACAGCAGGAGACTTATTCAGATTTAATAGCAAAACAACAAAATGAAGAGATTAATAAAAAAAAATTAGCAAAAAAAATCAATTAAATGATAAACATTTTAATATATACAAAGGAAAAAAATGTCAGAAGAGTATAACGATAATAAAACAGTTCATGCGCAATCTTCAGAAACTATTTCTGGGGGAAGATCAGGTGTTGCACCTGATATAGACTATGTAAGACCTGCTGAAATACCTGAACAAGTTCTGTATCATGGACATAGCTTTATTACTAAATGGGTTTT
>JAKUPP010000093.1 GCA_022450705.1 Alphaproteobacteria bacterium
TCAATAAAAGAATAATTTTTCATTTTAAACATTTATCCTTATATTTTTTCTTTGTTTAACTTCTAAGAAACACTTCTCTAATAAATTTTTTGCTACCTCCATACGATACTTTTGGGTAGCTCTAGCATCTGTAATTGGCTTAAAATCTTTTTCCAATATCTTTTTTGCTTTATTAATTGTCTTGTCTGATAAATAAGAATTAACGAATACTTTTTCACAGTTAAAAGCTCTTTTAGGAATATTGGACATTCCACCAAAAGCTATTCTTATTTTTTTTATTTTATTTTTATTAACTTCAATATTGAAAGAAGCACAAACAGATGAAATATCATCATCAATTCTTTTGGATATTTTATAGGCTTTAAATATATTTTTCTTTAAAAAGGGAATTCTTATTGAATGAATAAATTGTCCTTTTCTAAGTTTTGTTTTACGATAATTTATAAAGAAACCATCAAGTGGTAATACTTGAATTTTATTTTTTCCTTTAACAATGATTTTGGCATCTAGAGCTAATAATAAAGGTAGTGTATCTCCAATCGGGCTTGCAGTTGCTATATTTCCAGCAATAGTACACACGTTTCTGATCTGAACAGATCCATATCTTTTTAAAATTTGTGAAAAATCAGGAAAATATTTTTTTATAATAGACTCAAATTTTATTAAAGGCGTTGAAGCTCCCACTTCAATATATTTATTATTTTCTTTTATATAATTTAGTTCATCAATTGAATTAAGATAAACTAAAGAATTTAAATCTTTTCTTTCTTTTGTAACTATTAAGGATAAATCGGTGCCTCCGCTTATTAATTTAGAATTAGGTTCTGTTCTAAGGATTTTGCTTAACTCATTAATTGATTTAGGTGCAAAATATTTTTTATTATTATGGACGATTGCAATACTTCTTTTATTTATTTTTTTTAAAAGATTTAAAGTAATTTTTTTATCTCTACTAAAAGAATCTCTCTTGTTATTTTTATTGAGACTCTTAGCTGCAGCAACTATTGGTCTATAACCAGTACAACGGCAAAGATTTCCTTGGATTGAATCTCTAATAATTTCTTCTTTGAAAGAAGAATAATTTTTATACATTGCAAATAAAGACATCACAAATCCTGGGGTACAAAAACCACACTGAGACCCATGAAAATTAACCATAGCTTTTTGAACAGGGTGCAGTTCGCCTTTATCAATTAAATCTTCAACTAATATAAGTTGTTTTGATTCTAAATTTGGAAGGAAAGATATACAAGAATTTATAGCTTTATATTTAATATTATTTTTTTCTAACTCTCCAATTACAACAGTACAAGCACCACATCCTCCCTCAGCACATCCTTCTTTGGTTCCTGTTTTTTTTAATTTTGTTCTAACATAATTAAGTATAGTTTCATTAGTGTCAGGATTTTTAATTTCTACAATCTTGTTTTTGTAAATAAACTTAACTATATTGGAAGTCATTTAGCTTCCTCTGTAAGTAGAATAACTCCAAGGTGAAACTAATAAAGGAACATGATAATGCTCTGATGGATTTGATATGCCAAATCTGACCACTACATCATCTAGAAAAGGAACATCTTTCACTTCTGATATATTTTTAAAATATTCCCCAATATAAAAAACCAATTCATATTTTCCTTTAATAAAATTCTCCCCTTCTACCAATGGTGAGTCTGTTCTTCCATCATTGTTTAATTTTACAGAAGTTATTTTTTTTCTTTCTGAATTATTTATATAAAATAAATCTACAGAAATCCCGCTACCTGGTTTGCCTGCATAGACATCCAGAACATGAGTTGAAAGTTTTGTCATAAGATAGATATATATTATAGTATCGTTTAAATTTTAAACTAAAATTATTAAAACTTACATGAGAACAATAGATAACATTAATAATCTTAACAAAGCTGATTTTTTGTTGATATTTGGCAACGTTTTTGAAAAAACTGAGTCTGTGGCTTTAGAAGCTTTTAAATCAAAACCATTTAAAGATTTTGATGATATAATTTTAAAAATGCTGAACATTTATGAAAGTTACCCAAAAGATAAAATATTAGAAATTTTAAATTTACATCCAGAACTAGCTGTAGCAAAAAAACTAACTTCAGAGTCT
>JAKUPP010000094.1 GCA_022450705.1 Alphaproteobacteria bacterium
GAGTATTTTATTTATGGAATCTTTTGTTGATCTTGCTTTATCCGTATCCTCAATTCTTAACAAAAATTTCCCTTTTGTATTTTTTGCAAACAACCAATTAAATAATGCAGTTCTTGCACTTCCAATATGGAGATTTCCAGTAGGCGAAGGGGCAAATCTTGTTACAATTTTCATACCTAGATTTTTTTTAAGAAATCATATTTATACATGAATATTCGAATTATTTAAGAAAAATTTTAATAGCTTCTGATAATACCTTTTAATTTACCTTGAATTTTTACTTCATCAGAATTAAAAGATTGAACTTTATAATTATCATTCTCAGGTACTAGATGTATTTTATCTTTTTCTTTTTTTAATTTTTTTAATGTTACTTCATTATCATTAATAAGAGCTACTACAATGTCTCCATTATCAGCATCATTACAATATTCAATAATAGCTTTATCCCCATCTACTATTCCTTTATTTAACATTGAATTACCATTAACTTTTAAAACATAATTTTTTTTATTTTCAGATACTAGATTCTTAGGTACTTCGATATTGTCATTAGTATTTTCTATTGCTTCAATAGGACTACCTGCAGCGATATTTCCTAGTAATGGCAAATTTATTAATTGACTGTTTTTTTTAGGAATTGAACCTTCTATAATATTTATTGCTCTTTTTTTGTTATTTTTTTTTTCAATAAAACCTCTTTCAACCAATCCATCTATAAGTCTTTGTATTCCAGATTTTGATTTTAAACCCATTGCAATTTTCATTTCTTCAAATGACGGACTAACGTTAGTTTTTTTTATTTTATCTTTTAGAAAATTAAAGAGCTTATTTTGTTTTTTTGTTAGCATATATATATTATAGGAACAAAAGTGGTACGTTTCAAGAAGGAATTATCTTTTATAATCTCCTGATTTTCCACCTTTTTTTGACAATAAGCGAATCTTTGTTATTTCGATAGATTTATCAAAAGACTTACACATATCGTAAATAGTTAACGCAGTAATTGATACGGCAACTAACGCTTCCATTTCAACTCCTGTTTTAGCTAAACTATTACATTTTGAAAGAATTAACAGTCCTTGGGGTTTATTTAATATTTCTATCTCAACTGAATTTAAAGGTATCTGATGACAAAGAGGTATTGTATCTGATGTTTTTTTAGCTCCTAAAATACCTGCGGTTTTAGCAACAGAAATAACATCACCTTTAATAATCTTATTTTTATAAATTTTTTCTTTTGTAGAAGTACTTAAATTAATAAACGCTTCCGCAACAGCTATCCTTTTAGTTATTTTCTTACCTCCAACATCGATCATTTTTACATTTTTTTTAATTTGTTTTGACATTTAAAAAATCCTTTAATTTAGATTGATTTTTAAGTAAAGTTTCTCCAATTAAAAAACCTTTAATACCATAGGACCACAGATCAATCATATCATCAATACTTTTAATACCACTTTCTGATATGACATATTTATTTTTTGGAATTTTTTTTATAAGTTTTTTTGTATTACTAATATCTACTTTTAAAGTTTTTAAATCTCTATTATTTATTCCAATTAAATGACTTTTTAAATCTAAAGCTTGATCTAATTCTTTTTCATTGTGAACCTCAAGTAAAACGTTTAAACCATATTCAATAGCTGTTGCTTCTAATTCCTTTGCATGTTTTTTTTCAAGCGCTGCCATTATTAATAAAATACAATCAACACCGGCATTTTTTGATTCAACTATTTGATAATTATCTATAATAAAATCCTTTCTGAGTATTGGTAGTTTAGTAACTTTTCTAACAGATTTTAAATGATTTAAAGATCCTTCAAAATATTTTTCATCTGTCAAAATTGATAAACAAGTTGCTCCATTTTTTTGATACTTCTTTGCTATTGTTACCGGGCTAAAAATTTTATTAATTCTTCCCTGACTAGGAGATTTTTTTTTTATCTCTGATATAACAGGGATCTTTCCTTTTTTTAAAACCTTATCAAATGCTACTTTAAATTTCTTAACCTTTCTTTTTTTAGAAGTATTTTTAATTAAATAATTTATATTTTTTTTTTTTTTTATTTTTATTTAAATATTTTTTTATATTTAAAAAT
>JAKUPP010000095.1 GCA_022450705.1 Alphaproteobacteria bacterium
GAAAAAGCAGCAGACATGATATTAGAAGACAGTAAATCATGACTGAACAAATAATAATTTTTTTTGAAATTATATTGATTGATCTAGTTTTGGCTGGTGATAATGCAATTATAATTGGAATGGTAGCTTCTCAATTTCAAGCAGATCAAAGAAAAAAAATAATATTTTGGGGTATTGGAGCTGCAGTTGTTCTTAGAATAATTTTTACATTAATTACTGCTTATTTGCTCCAAATAAATGGACTAAGATTAATTGGTGGAATTTTGTTACTTTATATAGTTTACAAACTTTATATGGATGTAATTAAAAATTCTTCTGAAAATAAAAAAAATATTAAAGTTGATAATTCAAGTTTTTTAAAAGCTATTACAACTGTAATTATTGCAGATGTAACTATGAGTTTAGATAATGTTCTTGGAGTAGCTGGGGCAGCAAAAGATCATTATGTTTTGTTAATATTTGGTTTAGCCTTATCTATTGCACTAATGGCAACTGCAGCAAATTTAATTTCAAAATGGATAAAAAAATATAGATGGATTGCTTGGGGTGGTATATTGGCAATACTAGTAGTTGCTATAGATTTAATTTATACTGATTTAAAATTATTTATCTAAAATGTACTTAAAAAAATATAATTTAAAAAATAAAATTGCTTTAGTTACAGGCGCAGGTAAAGGTTTAGGAAAAGCTTGTGCTATTGCTTTGGCAGAAGCTGGAGCAAATTTAATAATAATTAGTAGAACTAAAAAAGATTTAGATCAAGTTGCAAAAATTATAAAAAAATTTAGAGCAAAGTGTAGATCCTATGTATGTGATGTTACAAACTATGAAGAAATAAAAAGCATTATTAACAAGCAACCCAGAATTGATATTTTAATCAATAATGCTGGTACAAATATTCCTGAACACTTTACTAAAGTTAAAAGAAAAAATATGGAATATTTAGTTAAAATAAATACAATTTCATCATTTAATATTGCTCAACTTTGTGCAATTAAAATGATTAAAGCAAAAAATCGTAAGAAAGTTGGAGGATCAATTGTAAATATGTCCTCTCAAATGGGACATGTAGGAGGTCCAATAAGAAGTGTGTACAATATGAATAAATTTGGATTAGAGGGGCTTACAAAAGGAATGGCCATAGATCTTGCAAAATATAATATTAGAGTTAACACTGTTTGTCCTACATTTGTTGTAACTCCAATGACAAAAAAATTTTTGAAAGATAAAAAATTTAAAAGAGATATGTTAAACAACATTCCGCTTGGCAGATTTGCTGAAGTATCAGAAATAGCTTCTGCTGTTGTGTTTCTTGCTTCTGATGCCGCATCAATGGTTACGGGAACCTCTTTACTAGTTGACGGTGGATGGACAGCAAAATAATAAAATATATCTTAATTATATTTCTATTCAGTTTTAAAGTTTCGGCTTTAGAATTTGAAGGTAAATTCATTCAAGGTCATTTTATAATTGGAAAAACTGATCCAAATTCAAAAATTAAGATTGGTAAAAGACAAGTTAAAGTTTCTAAAGATGGTTATTTTGCTTTTGGAATTGGTAGAGACAGAAAATACGATGTGGTTATAACCATCGAGAAAAACGGAGCTAAAGAGAAAATTATAAAAAGAGTTCAAAAAAGAAAATATAATATTCAAAGAATAGATGGTTTAGAAGAAAAGAAAGTAACTCCTCCAGAAGAAGTTTATGCAAGAATCAAAAAAGAAAATAAATGGATAGCCGAGGCTAGAGCTGTTGACAGTAATTTAGATTTTTTTAAAGATAAATTTATATTTCCTGTTGAAGATGCTATAATTACTGGAGTTTATGGAAGTCAAAGAATTTTAAACGGCAAACCTAGATGGCCTCACTATGGTTTAGATTTTGCAAAAGATGAGGTAACACCTATAAAGGCTATGATTAGTGGTACAGTAACTTTAGTCGAGCCAGATTTATATTATACGGGAGGAACTTTAATTTTTGATCATGGTCATGGTATTTCTACATTGTATATGCATATGAAAAAAATACTGGTTAAAAAAGGCCAAAAAGTT
>JAKUPP010000096.1 GCA_022450705.1 Alphaproteobacteria bacterium
AGATGAATTAGATATGCCTCTAAATCACATCAAACCTCATGGATCATTATATGTTATGGCTTCAAAAGATGAAGAGATGTATAGAGCTATAGCAGATGCCGTTACGCCTTTTAATGTTAGTATTTTTGGAATGGCAAATACTGCCCATGAAAAAATTTATAAAGAGGAAAGAAAACTTGATTTTGTTGCAGAATTTTATGCAGATTTAGATTACGACAAAAATGGTAAATTAGTCATAGCAAAAGGTAAACAGTCGATGTATGACAGCAAGCTTGCAGTTAAACGTGCTTTAAGAGCAGTTTCAGAAAAAAAAGTTAAAACTACAAGTGGTACTGACATAGATGTAGGATGCGATACAATTTGTGTACACTCAGATACACCTAATGCTGTTGAAATCATTACAAAGCTAAAGAGCGCTCTTTCAAAAATAAGTAAATGAAAAAAATATTAGTTGCTAACCGTGGAGAAATAGCCTGTAGAATTATTGACAGCTGTAAAAAATTAAAGTTTCATTCAATTGCAGTTTATTCGGATATAGATAAAAACGGCAAACACGTTAGAAAAGCTGATGAATCTATTCATATAGGCGGTTCTAAAGCACAAGATAGTTATCTATCTGCAGACAAGATAATTGAGGCAGCCAAAAAAACAAATGCTAATGCTATTCATCCTGGTTACGGCTTTTTGGCGGAAAACGATCAATTTGCAAAAAAAGTAATTGATGCTGGTATTGTTTGGATAGGACCTAAGCCTAATACTATTTCGTCAATGGGAAACAAAGACATAGCTAGAGATTTGGCTCTAAAAAGCAATCTGCCCATTTGTCCCGGTTTAAAAAATAAAGACTTAGAAAAAAAAGATGATTTAGAAAAAAAATGTAATGAGATTGGCTTTCCAATTCTAGTAAAAGCAAGCGCTGGTGGTGGTGGAATAGGAATGCAAATTGTAAATAACTACAATGAATTAGTTAAATCTGTAGAAAAAACAAAAAATTTAGCAAAGAAAGCCTTTGGCAATAGTGATATTTTTTTAGAAAAATTTATAAAAAATGCTAGGCATATAGAAATCCAAATATTTGGTTTTGGTGAAAAAAAAGCAGTACATTTTTATGAAAGAGATTGTTCAATACAAAGAAGATTTCAAAAAATTATTGAAGAAAGCCCAGCACCAAAAGTAGAACAAGCAGTTATAAATAAAATGGCAGAAAGTGCAGTAAATTTTGCTACCAATCAAAAATATGAAGGTGCCGGAACAATAGAATTTATCTACGATGTGGATGAAAAAAAATTCTATTTTTTAGAAATGAATACACGAATTCAGGTGGAACATCCTGTTACAGAATCTATAACAAATTCTGACTTAGTTGAGATGCAAATTAAGTTTGCATTAGGCATTAATCTTGATTTAACAGAACAAAATAAAATTAATAGGACTGGGCATGCCATTGAATGTAGATTATATGCTGAAGATCCTTCAAAAAATTTTCTTCCTTCGCCTGGAAAAATTTCAAAACTTAAAATTCCAAATGTCGGTTCGGCAAATATTAGATTAGATATCGGTGTTGATGAAGGAGATGAAATATCTTTTTATTACGATCCAATGATAGCAAAAATTATTTCTAAAGGTTCTAATAGAACTGAAAGTATTAATAACATGGTAAAATATTTAAAAGAATTCGAAATTGAGGGAATTAATACTAATAAATCTTTTTTCATATCTGTTCTCCAAAATAAAACTTTTGAAGAATCAAATTTTAATACCAAATTTATTGAAAATAATTTGGCATCATTCATTAAGAAAAAGGAAGATATTTTGCCAATCAAAAAACACGATGCGGCTAAAAGTAAACAAGAATACAGCGATAAAGATGTAAAAGCTTTTGAAGAAATTATTGCTAAAACTCCTAAAAGTAAA
>JAKUPP010000097.1 GCA_022450705.1 Alphaproteobacteria bacterium
GCATGTGGCGAAGCACCCAAAGATTTAAAAATAACTGGTAATCCAATTTTTTGTACAATCTGGACTTATTGTGGAATGCCATCAATTAGCTTGCCACTATTGCAAGGAAAAAATAAACTTCCTATAGGAATACAATTAGTTTCTTCTCTTTATGATGATGAAAGATTATTTAGAAATGCAACTTGGTTAACAGGAAAAATAAAATAATGAAAATAAGTGAAAAAATTGCAATATTAATTGGAACTGTACTGTTTATTGTATTTGTAACTGGTTTAGCTTGGAGCATTAGTACCGGTTTGGCAGGCTTTGCAAGAAGTATTCCATTTTGGATAATAGTAATCTTTTGTATATTCTTACAGCTTTATGATTCTTATAAAGCAACAAAAGAATAAATATAAAATAATTTTTTTTATATTTCTCTTAAAAAACTATCAGCTGCAGTAAGTTCACATTTACCTTCTTCCACTACTAATTTTTTTATTTCTTCATTCTCTAATAACATTGTATATCTCATCGATCTTAATCCCCAGCCACGCCAGTTAAATTCTGCACCTATTTTTTTGGTAAATTCTCCTCGAACATCAGCTAATAATATTATTTGATTTTTTAAGTTTTGGCTTTTTCCCCATGCATCCATTACGTATGGATCATTGATAGATATACAAATAACTTTTTTAATTCCATTTTTTTTAATTTCTTCGGATGCATTTATGAAACTTGGTAGATGTTTTTCAGAGCAAGTTGGCGTAAAAGCGCCAGGAAGACCAAATAAAATTGTTTTTTCACCATTGATAATTTTTTTTACCGATACTTCTTTTGGATCTTTTTCTAATAGAAAAACTTTTGCATCGGGCAATTTATCTCCGACTTTTACTTTCATTATTTTTGTTATATATTTTATCTTCAGTAAAAGAAATGAATAAAATTTATTATACTTTAATATTTGTTTTTGCCGTATATTTAATTATTACGCTTTTTCTATATTTTTTTCAAAGAAAGTTATTATATTACCCAACAACAAATAATTATTCTGGTGATCCTTTAGTTGTTTTAATAGAAAAAGTTAAAATAAAAACTAAAGATAATATTGAACTTTTATCCTGGTATCACAAAAAAAATATTAATGATTATAAAACTATTCTTTTTTTACATGGCAATGCCGGAACTTTAGAAAATAGAATATATAAAATTAATTATTTTAAAGATATAGATGTAAATTTTCTTCTTCTTTCCTGGAGAGGATTTAGTGGAAATAATGGAGATCCATCTGAAAAAGGTATTTATGAGGATGCAAGAAGTGCTGTTAGATGGCTCAAAAATAAAGGAATAGTAGAAAAAAATATTATTATTTATGGCGAATCTCTAGGCACAGGTGCTGCAGTTGAGATTGCTCAAAATAAGGATTTTGCTGGTGTAATTTTAGAATCTCCTTTTACATCCATGATTGATGCCGGTAAAGATAAGTATCCTTTTTTTCCAGTAAGGTTATTACTTAAAGACAAGTATGAAAGTGATAAAAAAATTAAAAATATAAAATCTCCAATTTTAATTATGCACGGAGAAGTTGATAGAATAGTTCCTTTTTGGATGGGAAAAAAAATGTATAAATTGGCAAATGAGCCCAAGTATTCTTATTTTTCAAAATATGACGATCACATGATGGAATATAATGAAAAACTTTTAAATAAACTAAAAAAATTCATTTATAGCTTAAATTAAGTCACAATTTAAACAAATCATCTGCAAAATTACATTCTACTTTAAATTTAAAATGAAATTTAAAGTAACAATTATAATTATTTTTTTATTATCATTTATTCAAAATTCTAACTCAGAAAATAATTTAGCAAGTGTAGATAATATTTTTCATATAGGAAAAATGGACTCTC
>JAKUPP010000098.1 GCA_022450705.1 Alphaproteobacteria bacterium
TTGAGGATAGTAACTATTAACCCAAGAACGATATAGAATATCATGACCTTTCGCTTTTTTTTTCATTTCTTTCTTTTCTTTTTTATCAACCGCTATAAATTTTGAGGATTTTGTAAGTTTTTTTTTGCCCTCAGGCCATACTTCTTCCCATCCTCCATGCATTCTTTGCAAATCTCTACACAGCTCTCCATTTACAGAGATTTCTCTACCGTTGTTTGTATTGTGGCCAGGTAATTCAATCATAGTGGCGCCCGATATATCTCCTATCCATTTTAAATCTTGGTAACTCCCTTTCCAATCTTCACCACCATCAACAGGACTTGAAAAAATAATTGAATCAAGTTTTTTAAAAGTTTTCATTTCATCAACTAACATTTTTCTAACAGGTGTATTTGGTTTTCTGTCCCAACAATTAGGCATATAAGCAATCGCACTGTTAAATGCATCTGGATATTTTCCTTTCAGTCTTAAGGAGTTCCACCCACCACATGAATGTCCTGATAAAAATATTTGGTTTCTAGGTGTACCTTTGCTCGCAAAATAATCAATAATTTCTTTTGTTCTTTTTTCTCTTAAATAAGTAGGAAAGTTATTTATAACACATTCATGCCACGCAGGGTGCCAAGCTCCTCTAAGTTTCCATCCACAACCAATTCCAACATTTTTCCCTTTAAAAGGATCATTTTTTTTGTCAATTAAACTTCCATTCATCCAAAGGATAGTTTCTTTTCCTTTAATCTTTTTTTTAGAAAGATTAGGTGCCATTAATTTTGCTAAACTAGGATTCCAACCTGGACCCCAACCTTTTTCCCAACCCCAACCACCATGATTGTAGATAATTATGATTTTATTTTCTGGATTTTCAATATCTCTACCTTTTTGAATTTTTAATTTTTTTCCATCTAACCAGACAAAAGCATCAAAATTATTTGGCTTATGGTCGTTAGCAAAAGAAGTATTAGACCACAACAAACCCAGAACCAAGATCCCTAAAAGTTTTTTCATAATTAAATTAAATTATATTGATATTCTCTAGCTTTAACTACTTCTTTAGGAAGATTAAGCTTAACATCGCTTATTTTAATAATTTCATCTTTTTTAATATTTTTAATGACTTCAGCTCCATCCGTTAAACCTAGTGGTAAAATTTTTTCCTCTTTTGATTTTTTCGATGTTATTAACTTTCCTCTAGAGCAAAAACCACCTTCTCCATCTAATTTTTCACCAATTTTTAAATCTTTTTTTGCGTAAGTTGCGACATCTGCATTATATTTTTTTGTAAACCCAGTGGCTTTATTATCTAAAGCGATAGAATATATTGATTGAGCAAGTTCTAATCCAATGTAATGATAAGGTCTCCATATTGCTGAATAGTTTCCAGAAGAATCTGTAACCATACCATAATCTTTGAAGCAGTTTTTTACATATTGATTTTGGGCTTTAATCACAATGTAAACGCCCCATCTAAGATCATTCTGTATATCATTTTTATTCAAATCGATGCTTGAGATAACCTCAACTTGTCCTTCGTGTTCTATTAAACCTCCCTCTGATTTAGGAATTAAGTTTTTTGCAATATCATAAACTCCAACAGGTGGAAAAGTTAAACCATTACTTGGACATTTTAAATTTGCTGCATTACTTACAGCACACATCTCTATGGCAGATTTATCTCCACACACAAAACTGTTAAACATTTTAGGATTCATTCCTGATTCAATTTCAGCTCTTTCTTTGCTTAAACCATAATGGCTCCATACCGTATCCGGAGTAGAATATTCAAATGTTGGATGATATTTTGTTCCCTTTCCTGCACAAACAACAAAAAAACCGTTTAATCTTGCCCATTCAATTTGTTCTAGTATCAGTGATGGTTGATCACCAT
>JAKUPP010000099.1 GCA_022450705.1 Alphaproteobacteria bacterium
AATGCAGGGGTGAATGTTCTTGTTTTGATTCCTTTTCGATTCACTTACAGACTCAAAATACAACCTATTTGACTATATTTAAAAACTAATGTATTGATTAGAACAAAAAGAGAACATTTATGAAATTAACTATACCCTACTATTTGCATAAAGCTGGTGCCGGTTTTCCATCACCCGCAACCGACTACATAGAAGAGGATATAGATCTAAATGTACATTTAATAAAAAATGTTCCCGCTACTTTTGTTATCAGAGTTCAAGGAAAATCAATGACTGATGTTGGAGTTAATGATGGAGATATATTGGTAGTTGATAAAAGCTTAAAGCCTAAAAACTTTTCAACAGTTATTGCAAATGTTCATGATGAATTAGTTGTTAAAAGTTTTGTTAAAGAGGGAAATAAACAATTTTTAACATCAGGATCAAAAAACTTTGAAGATAGAATTTTAATAAATGAAGAAGAAGATATTTTTATTTGGGGAGTTGTAACTTATGTCATCCATTCAGTATACTAAAAAAATAGCTCTGGTTGATTGTAATTCTTTTTACGTTTCTTGTGAGAGATTATTTAACCCTAAAATAAGAAAAAAACCTGTTGTTGTTTTATCAAATAACGATGGTTGCATTATTTCAAGATCTAATGAAGCAAAAGCTTTAGGAATTAAAATGGGTGAACCTTATTTTAAAGAAAAAGATATTATTGTAAAAAATAATGTTCAGGTATTTTCATCAAATTATTCTTTGTATGGAGACCTATCAAGAAGAGTGATGAGAACTCTAAAACGTTTTAATTGTGATATG
The DNA here is from genome assembly GCA_022450705.1 of Alphaproteobacteria bacterium. GTDB lineage: Bacteria > Pseudomonadota > Alphaproteobacteria > CAYOOR01. Next base: position 802 of record JAKUPP010000099.1, read on the forward strand.
GAAGTATATTCAATTGATGAAGCATTTTTAGATTTATCAAATTATCCAGATGACAAAATAGAAGATGTTGGAAAAGAAATTAGAAATATAGTATTGCAGTGGACTGGTATACCAACAAGTATAGGTATCGCAAAAACTAAAACTTTGAGTAAAGTTGCAAATCACATTGCTAAAAAAAAACAATCTGGTCTTGTTAGCTTAATAGGAGTTGAAAATATTGATCCAATTTTAGAAAAAGTAGAAATTAATGATGTTTGGGGAGTTGGAAAACAACTAACAAAATTTTATCATCAAAATGGAGTCTATAATGCAAAACAATTAAAGAACAAATCTAATACTTGGATTAAAAAAAATTCTAACGTTTTAAGCTCTAGAACAGCAATGGAACTTAGGGGTATATCTTGTATTGATTTAGAAAAAATAAGTACTAAAAGAAAAAGTTGTGTAGTTTCAAGATCTTTTGGAAAAAGAGTAGAAAATTTTCAAGAATTAAAAGAAGCAATAGCAGGCTATTCATTAAATGCTTCAGAAAAAATTAGATCTGAGTCTTTAATTGCAAAATCAATAACTGTTTTTGTTAGAACAAGTCCTTTCCAAAGTAGGTTTGGTTATTATTCAAATTCAAAAACAATTGATTTACCGATAGCTACAAATAATAGTATCGAAATAGTTAAAGTAGCTCTTAATGCATTAGAGTCAATTTTTAAAAATGGTTATCGTTATCAAAAAGCAGGCATAATTTTATCTCACTTATCTGAAGCCACTAATAACAAAAATTTATTTTCTTCTGAAAAAGATGAAAAAATAAATAACTTAATGAAATCTATTGATACTACTAATTACAAGTATGGCAGATCTACTTTAAGTCTTGCGACCGCTGGTGTTCACAAAAAATCTAATTTAAAAAGAGAATATTACTCAAAAATAGATACTTCCGATTT